>ONQB01000028.1 GCA_900319905.1 uncultured Prevotella sp.
CTATCGCCGGTGGCTCTGCCAACAGTTCGGCCCCCAAGTAGGCAAACAGCTCTTCCCCGCCATGCATGAGTTCTTCCGTCTCTGTGGTGAACGCCATCCTGAGTTTATGGGGTGGAACGAGGTGGAAGTATCAAAGTCTGCTTACGACCGCGGACTGAGTCAGGTACGCAACACTGAGTTCTCACAGACTGAATTTGGCAATGAGCTCGACGGCTACCTCGCCCGCTTCTCTGCCGTGGCAGCGCAGGTGCGCACCGCCAAGCGGTCGCTGCGTCCCGAATTGCGTGACGCATTCTTCGCCGCCATCGAGTATCCCGTCTACGCTGCCGATGCCCATGCCCGCAAAATGCTGTGGGCACAGAAAGCGCGACAGCTGGCCAACGGCTCTACGCAGAAAGGCATGTTCGACCATCAGGCTGAGCTCTACCACGCTTGTGCCGAAAGCCAGCAGGCCTACCAGAAGATTCGCTCGCTAACAGAATACTACAACGAGAAGATGGCCGGTGGCAAGTGGCGCAGGTCGATGAACATGCGGCCGCGCGACCTTCCTGTCTTCGGCGCTCCCGTGCTCCCCACCCTACTCACTGACGCACAGGTGAAGGAATGGCTGGAGAAAGGGCGAAAGGCACTGGGCAATAAGGCAAACAACAACGACACAGCGAATACCGACAGCAATATCTTGACAACGGCCAAGGCCACCTCAGGCGTCATCGCCCGCAATGCCGCCGACTGGCAACAAGCCTCGCCAGGCACACAGATCGTTGAGATGCTGGGGCACAGCATGAAAGCCGTCGCCCTTCCGCAGAATGGCAAGGTCTCCTACACGTTCAGCACCGATAAGACAGGCGACTACGTGCTGCGCCTGGCACTCATCCCCACTCAGCCCAACGACAAGGGCGACCTGCGTTTCTCGGTAAGTATCGACGGCGCACAGCCCACCGTCTACTCGCTCAAAGAGAAGTTCCGCTCCGAGCAGTGGAAGCTCAACGTGCTGCGCGGACAGGCCCTCCGCGAGCTGCCGCTGAAGGGCTTGCAGACCGGGCAACACACGCTGACCATCTGCGCCCTCGACCCACACGTGGTGCTCGACCAGTGGATGGTGGACAACAAAGCTAATCGCTCGTTCTACCTCTTCCCCGTCAAGTAGTCAATAACTTCTCCCATCAAATAGTCAACAAAAGATACTCAACCATCGATGACATCGGCACCCTACCCATGCCACCGTCATACGATCCACATCATCATGCGAAAATTCATCGTTCTCCTATTGCTTCTCACCGGCAGCCTCGGCCTGCGAGCCGCCCAGTCCGATGCCTTCAAGGGCATCTATCCACCCACCGACAAGAAGGTGATGAAAAGCCTCAACGGTACGTGGCATCTGAAAGTTATCAGAGGCGTCAACCGCGACCCACGGGTGCCTGAACGCGACGCTACGTGGGGCACCATTCCCGTGCCTGGCTGCTGGGAGCAGTACGGCTTCAGCAAGGCCCGCTACTCCCTGCCCGACTCGCTCACCGGCTATTACCGCACCTCATTTACCGTGCCAGCGGAATGGAAGGGACAGCGTGTGTGCATCCGCCTCGACGGTGTGCTGCGCGGCTACGACCTCTGGCTCAACGGTCGGCTGGTAGGGTCGTGGGAGATGCCTTACAACACCTGTCTCTTTGACCTCACCCCCTATCTCACCAAGAAGGCTTTCAAGGGCGAAGAGCAGCAACTGGCCCTGCACGTCTACAGCCACTACAAAGGTTTTGAGTTCGACTGCTTCGACGACTGGGCACCGATGGGCATCTTCCGCGATGTCACGCTGTTTACCGTACCTGACACACACTTAGCTGACATGACCGTAACTACGCGCAATACGGGCGAAGTGAACGTGACAACACGTGTGGCCAACGCCACCAAAAACACAAAGGTGGACTATGAAGTGTTGGACGACCAAGGACGAGTGGTGACAACTTCTCCCAACCAAAAGATTGCGTCCCCAAAGCTATGGACCGCCGAGACCCCTTATCTCTATACACTGCGTGTGAACGTCAGAGACAAGAAGGGAATACTACAGACCTTTACGCAGAAGATTGGACTGAGAGAGCTGAGAATCGATGAAGGCAAAGTGCTGAAGCTCAACGGACAACCCATCAAGTTCCGCGGCGTGACCTGCCATGCCACCGACCCGCGCACGGTCAAGGTCATCGGCGACACACTCACGCTGAAAGACATGAGGCTGATGAAGGCAGCCAACATCAACTACATCCGCACCAGCCACTATCCTCGTGAGCCACGCTTCTATGAGCTCTGCGACTCACTCGGCTTCTACGTCATCTGCGAGGTGCCCTTCGGCAGTCGCGGTGCCAAGCATCTCTCCGACACGTCGTATTACAGCAACCTCTGCGCCCGCGCCCGCGCTACCATCTACCGCCACAAGAACTATCCCTCGGTGCTGATATGGAGCCTGGGCAACGAAAACCCCTTCCCCAAGAGCTGTGTACGTCTTGGCGAGTATGTCAAGCAACTCGACACCACGCGCTACATCTGTTATCCCGAGAGGGGCAGCACCTTCCGCGCCTACGACTTCAAGAACTTCCCCACGGTGGCCGACATCTATGCGCCCCACTATCCCACAACAGGGCAGGTGGGCGGTTTCTACCAGCATGCCGACCGCCCGGTCATCTTCACGGAATATCTCCACACCCTCGGCATCTCCTTTGAGGACCACGACCGGCAGTGGGAGATCATCGAAAAGACGCCGGCGATCGCAGGCGGCAGCGTGTGGGAATGGGTGGACCAGGGCATGCCCTTCAAGGCGGAGCGGTCCAATCCCTACGGCTATGAGGAGCGCGTGTTCACCTCGCCTCATGGTGGCTTCGAGATGAACGGCAACCAGGGCACCGACGGACTGCTCTATGCCGACCGCACGCCGCTGCCCAACTACTACGAGCTGCAACATAACTATGCTCAGGCAGCCATCACCGATACGACGTTCACCGGCACCCTGCATGTACGCAACCGCTACGACTTCATCAACCTCAAGGACAACGTCACCTTCCACTGGGCACTCACGCAGGACCGCGACACCGTGGCCACGGGAGCGTTCTCGCCCGACTGTCCGCCGCACGAGACCGTCGCCTATCCGCTCTCGCTGCCCACACCACGCCACGGCACGCTGGCGCTGCTGCAGTTCGACATCCAAAACCGCCAAGGGCTGACGCTGCTCCGCCAGTCGCTGAAGCTGCAAGACGCACCCGTCACCGTCAGCGATACCCAGCTGCCTCTGACCAGCCTGGTGCAGCAAGGGCCGCTTGTGCGCGTGGGACGCAAAGTGACACTGGCTGAGAACATCCGCGTGAAGCAGACGCGCATTGAGCGCTACTTGCAGCCGCTGAACAATCCCTACGTCAAGGCAGAGGTCACACAGAAGGGAAACACCATGAACTATGTGCTCACGCCCGACACCACCAAGCGCTTCCTCTCCGAGGTCGGCGTGGCCTATCTGCTCGACAAGGGCATCGACCGCGTGCAGTGGATCGGCCGCGGTCCCTACCCAACCTACCCCGGTCGCAAGCAAGCCGGACGCTACGGCATCTGGTCAATGCAAAAGGGTGACCTCTACTTCGAAGGCAACCACATGGACGTGGAAGCTTGTTGGCTGAGCGAAAAGGACGGACGTGGCGTGCTCATCACCGGGTGCGGCCTCAACGTCAACTTCGAGCAGACCGACCGGGGCATCGTCGTCACCGTCAATGCCGCCGTGGCCGGCGAGGGCCCGAAGTTTGCCGTCACCGCCTTCCCCGTGTGGAGCAATCGTATTGGCACACTGAAGGGGACGTTCCAAATGCAAACGACAGAAGCCGGCACCACACCACGTCCCTTTGCCAACCCGGACACGCTGCCCGCTCCCTTCCATCCATTCTACACGCAATACGATACCTATCTGATGCAATACAAGGATATCATTGGTGCGACATCTCTTGACCATCCCAAGATATTGCAATCTTCCAAATAGCCGTTGCCACCCCGCCTATGGCACGATATACGGGCATAGTCTGACTTACACAAAACACAGGAAGGATAACAGAAAAGGGTAGCCTTCGGCGAGGTGGAGAACAGTGGTGCGACATGAGGGTGTATCAAAATTGGAGAAGTCCGGGAGCTCAGAAGCTCCGGAGTTCTGTCATTACTATAATGATACCTTATTATCAGATACTTATGCATTTGACTGGACTTCTGAACTTCCGGACTTCTGAACTTCTCCAATTTTGATATATCCTCTAACCACACTGGAAGTATTTGTGCACCAACTTGGCGATTTCCTCCGGGTGCAGGGCTACATCATGGCGCAACGTACGGTCGTTGTAACTCCGCAACTGCCTGACGACACCATCGATCATCGCCTTTGAGAAGATGCCATAACGCTCGAAGACCTCACGTTGCTTCTCCAGGCAATCGGCCGAAGCCGCACAACTGTCGGGCAAGGACTTGAGCTCGGCCAGCCTCTTCTCATTGGCTTTGTCGTGAATATTCACTGCCACATAGGTGTGGTCGGCCATCTCCAAGGCATTCGTCATCTCCAATCCGTGCAACAGTCCCACGCAGATGCCTGCCAACATCTGATAAGGGTCGGCAGAACCATCGGCCGACCTTATCTCAAAGGTCTGCTTACCACTCGTGTCGTAGTTGCGTTCCGGCTCCTCAGGATTGGCCTTATGACACATATCCACGCCGGAAGTCCAACCCAATGGAACGCGGACGAGTACTGACCGGTTGCGGTCGCCCCAGCAGACATTGGTGGGTGCTTCCTGGTGAGGCACCAGACGGAAGTAAGAAGTAGGATTCTTGTTGCCAAAGGCCGTCAAGGCCGGAGCTACGTCGAGCAACCCCGCGATGGCCTTGCGCGCCGTGTCGCTCAGTCGCCCGTTCTCCACCAGCACGTTGCGGCCTTCCTTTCGCAACTGTATATGGAAGTGAAGGCCGCTGCCTGCCTCACCCGTCGTAATCTTCGGAGCAAATGTCACATTGTAACCCTCACGATAACCTACATTGCGGATGATCCACTTTGCAATCAGCAGTTCATCGGCAGCCTGTTCGGCCGGCACCGGCAGAAACTCTATCTCATTCTGCTCATAGGTAAGTCCGTCCTTGGTGAAGTTGCCCACCTCACTATGACCATACTTGATGATGCCTCCTGCCTGGGCTATCAGCATCATGCAGCGCATACGGAAGTCACCGGCTTTGGCGTAGGGATCACTCTCGTGATAGCCATGCTGCTCCTGTGCCGGGAACGTCTCAGCCGAAGGCTTGATCACGTAATACTCCAATTCGCCCATTGCCCAAAAGTCGAGTCCCTGACAGTCGCAAAGCGTTTTCACGGCCTTTCGCAACGTATATTCCGGTGCACTCTCCAATGGATGGCCGTCTTTGTCAAAGAACGAACAGAGCATGCAGAGTGTTGGAATCTCGGCAAAAGGATCGATGAACGCGGTGGAGAAACGGGGCATGACATACAGGTCACTGCTCGAGGCTTGAATAAACTCGAAGAGTGACGAGCCGTCGACACGTTCCCCACAACTCAATATCGTACGCAGGTAAGCCTCGTTGGTAATGACGAAGTTCAGCGTTTTCAGTTTTCCGTCACCACCGGGATACATGAAGTTCACCATTTGTATAGATTTGAACTTGATTAGCCGGATGATGTCCTCCATTGTAAAGTCCTTCGGTGCCTTCTGTAGATAAGCCACGACAGGATTCATGTTCATTAAGATGTGTGAATTGTTGTCCATAGTAGATTCTTAGTTAATGGTTATTACTCCGCAAAAATAAGACAAAGCAATGAAACAACAAAAGAAAAAGGAAGAAAAAAATAAAGAAGGAATAGGCGCGCCCCTTTTTCTGGTTTCCTCACCGTTACTTTGCCCCAGATGCCACAACGTACTCTTTGCCAGCTTATATTACTTCTCCGGCAAAGGCAATACTGGCGACACTGATATGCACATCATCCACGAGCTGCAATTGTTTGGCCAAAGCACACACTGTAGCCCCGGTGGTCACCACGTCGTCAACAATCAATACATGACGCCCACGAAGCCGGGAGCCATTGGTCAGTTCAAACACATCCGTCACATTATCCAGCCGTTGCCAACGGTTCTTGTCTGTCTGACTGGCCGCATAGTACTTACGGCCCACAACATCGTCCCACAGGGGCAGGTGCGTCCTACGGCAGATGCCATATGCCAAACACTCACTTTGGTTATAGCCACGTTGCCGTATACGGACAGGGGCCAGTGGCACGGGGACGACAGCGTCGATGCCTTCGAAAAAGCCTTTGGCAGCCATCTTATCCGCCATCAGCCATCCCAGATTATCACCGATGTCGGGACGGTTGTTGTATTTGAGCTGATAGACCATCGAAGCAGAACGGGTATGCGGCACGTGATAGACCAGCGCATAAGCACGCTCGAAATGAGGAATGAGTCCCCAAAATGTCTTTGCCATCACGTTGTCATAAGGATGATCAAGAAACTCGGTAAGTGGCAGGTCCAAGCAACAACCCGCACAGAACACGCGTTCCTCCGCCGTCAGCCTGCGGCCGCATACGCAGCAATAGCGTGGGGCTATAAAGTCAAACAAACGAGACAGCAGCATAGATTATGAATGTTTAGTATTTATCTTTGCAAAGCTACTCAAAAATATCCGAAGTGACAAGATTCAAACGAGATTATCAAATAAAAAAGCGGCCCCACTTTTTGAGTGGAGCCGTCACAACACAAACACAAATATATATCAATTGTTAACCAATCATTTTCTGGATATCTTCATCTACTGTAGTGATGGTACCCAGACCGAAACCATCCTGCAGCACCTTCAGCACATCCGGAGAGACGAAAGCGGGCAGTGTGGGACCGATGTGGATATTCTTCACACCAAGGCTCAGCAGCGCCAGCAATACGATGACTGCCTTCTGCTCATACCATGCGATGTTGAAGACGATAGGAAGGTCGTTGACGCTATCCACACCAAAGATCTCCTTCAGCTTCAGTGCCACAACCACCCAAGAGTAACTGTCGTTGCACTGACCGGCATCGAGAACACGGGGAATGCCATTGATATCGCCGAGGTTCAGTTTGTTGTACTTATACTTAGCGCAACCGGAGGTGAGGATCACCACATCTTTCGGCAGCGACTGTGCAAAGTCAGCGTAATAGCTGCGACTCTTCATTCTACCGTCGCAACCGCTCATCACAACAAACTTTCTGATGGCGCCGCTCTTCACAGCCTCCACAACCTTGTCGGCCAGAGCGAACACCTGGTCGTGGGCGAAGCCACCGATGATCTCGCCCTGCTCCAATGCCTCAGGAGCCTCACAGTGGCGGGCCATCTCTATCACCTCAGAGAAGTCCTTGTGGCCGTTCGCGTCGGTAGCGATGTGCTTCCAACCGGGATAACCGGTGGAATTGGCAGTGAACACGCGGTCTTTGTAGTTGGACTTGGGCGACGGCGGCACGATGCAGTTGGTCGTAAAGACGATAGGACCATTGAAATGAGAGAACTCCTCTTTCTGCTTCCACCATGCATTGCCGTAGTTGCCTACAAGGTTGGAATACTTCTTGAGCCTCGGATAATAGTGGGCAGGCAGCATCTCACCATGGGTGTACACATCCACGTCCGTTCCCTGAGTCTGCTCCAACAGTTGCTCAATGTCTCTCAGGTCGTGGCCACTGATGAGGATACCCGGACGCTTACCGACTCCAATATTGACATGGGTCACCTCAGGACGGCCGTAGCTGTCGGTATTGGCCTTATCGAGCAGAGCCATCACCTTCACACCATACTGGCCGGTCTCCATCACAAGGTCGAGCAACTCTTGCTGACCGGCATCGGTCCGGGCAATAGTAGCCAGTGCACGCTCCATGAATACGGCAATGTCCTCTTCGGTATGGTTCAGACGGCTGGCATGCTCATAATAAGCAGCCATACCCTTCAAGCCGTACATGGTCAGCTCCTTCAAGGACCTCAGGTTGAGATCCTCCTCCTGCAGAATGCCCACGCCCTTGCCAAATGACTCATAGTCAGCCGGTGCCACATCGAAGGTCACCACGTCGGACTGAGGCAGTGCGACATTATTCTTCTGTGCCAATGCCACCAACTCCTTCTTCACAGTCAAGGCTGCGGTGATCTTGTCGGAGATGCTGGCATCATCGAAGTTGGCATTTGTAATGGTAGAGAAGAGACCATCCACGATGACGGTAGTCGCCTTCTCCGGGACTACCACTTGCTGCTTTCTTAAAGCAGTGGCCACAGTACCCACGCCCTTGAGAGCATACAAAAGCAGGTCCATCAGATGGGCTGTTGCCGGTTGCTTACCACATACGCCACGAAGGACGCATCCTGTTCCACAAGCTGTTTCCTGACACTGGAAACAGAACATTTGGTTTTCCATATCTAATTGTTGATTTATATTTTATTCGTTTGTTGGCTGTTGCTCCATCTTCAGGAAGCCGGGGAAAATAAGGTTGTTCTCTAAGGAAATATGCTCCTTCAGGTCCTCAAAGAACTGATAGAGCTCACGGTTCATCTCCCGGTACGAGGCACAACCATCGGCCGGTGTAGTGAAGTCCTCGGTCAGAGCCGAGATATGCTGCCAAGCCTCACCTGTGGTGTCATGCTCCAACATCATCTGGCGAATAGGGAAGGCGATGCTTCCGCAATGGAACGGTGCAGCCTCACGATGCTGCTCCTGAGCCTCATACATCTCATAGAGCTGCGGGAAGAGCACCTGCTCCTCTTTGGCAAAGTGGCTGTCGAGCTCCGCAAACGACTCGGCGACGGCTGCCTTCACCTCGTGCAACTCGGGATGTCTGCCACCATGGGCTCTCTCCACCTTCTCCACCAACTGCATCAATGCCTCGTGATGGAGGTGGAAGTTGCGATGATGCTTCTTCAGCACGTAGTCAAGAAGCAAGTCCAATGGCCATGCAGAGAAATCGAGCGAGCCGGTTGTGGTCTCCGTATTGCGATCCAGGCGGTCCAGCACATCCTCCGGCTTGAGATTCTGCTTGGCACAAGCAGCCTCCAGTGTGTCACTGCCATGGCAGCAATAGTCTATGCCGAGGTGTTCAAAAACCTCTGCTCTCTTGAAGTCCTCGGCTACCATAGAGCCGACGGTCATGTCTTTTGTCAATGTCTTTGCCATATCTGATATTCGTTTGTTTTATTTTACGCTGCAAAATTACGAAGCATTCTCTGACCATCAAACGAAGATGTAAGGTTGGTTTCAATATTATTCATCGATTTTATCAATACATTTGTCAATACATCCGGAGAAAATCTTATCTTTGCACTACAAATACACAGAGATTATGGAGATCAGGCAACTACGCTATTTTGTCAATGCAGCAAAGACGTTGAGTTTCACAGAAGCCGCCAAACTGTCCAACATCACCCAAAGCACGCTCTCGCAACAAGTGAAACAACTGGAGACAGAGCTTGGCGTCGCGCTCTTCCACCGCATCGGGAAGCACATACAGCTCACCACAGAGGGCACGCTGTTTCTCGAAGACGCGCAACGGCTGCTGGAAGATGAACGGCAGGCACTGCAACGGCTGGATGACATCAACAGTCTGAAGACTGGATCTGTCAACATTGGCATCGCAAGCGGACTGGGACTCTCTGCTCTGCTCACGGAGGTGCTGACAGAATACAACCGGCTCTATCCGCACGTCAGCATACATCTCTTTCAAAGAGGTGCACCGCTCTTACCCGACCATCTGAGACAGCACGATATCGACATCGCCATGACATTCTCATCCTCCGTCAAACCTCAGGACCTTCATGAGCAACCGCTCTTTGCCACCCGACTCTGTGCCATCGTCAACGAGCGGCATCCGCTAAGCACCAGGCAGAGCATCAGCGTTGCCCAGCTAGCCCGCCAGCCATTGGTGCTTCCCAGCGAACGGCTCTTCGTGAGGCAGCAACTCGACAAGGAAGCTGACCGACAACACACCGTCATCCAACCAGCCGTTGAGATCGATGACCTCTCACACATTATCTATATGGTACGCAGCGGACGATGGGTGAGCATCCTCCCCGATGCCGCCACGCTGGCCGTCCGCGGCATCGTGCGCATCGACTTAGACGAGAAGGTGCTGCTGCCTACATCTATCCTATCGCTCAACGGTGTCTACCAGCGCAAAGCCGTGACAGAGTTCCTCCGTCTGCTCTACGAGAGCGCCAGAATGCTGCTACAGTCCACCGAGACAACGTGCGAGATCTGTGGTGAAAGCTTCTTGGTTTGACTGGTATTTAGCAACAACTCTGTAATAGTTGTATGCATCTAAAGGCTAATCGATAAAGAAACGGATAGGGCTGTGTTTTTAAGGTTTTTCTTTGTGTCAGCGTCATTATCCGACGGAGGAGGATTTGACGTTTGGTGGCCACCAAAGACAAAGGGCTTTGGCCCTTGACGCTGGCACAAAGGGTTTTCTTGGTTTTGGTTATAAAACTAAATCCACAGGGTTTATCGGGTGCTAAGTTTTTGCAAAGATAATAAATTTTCCTCTCTCGTGGTTTATCTCTCCAAGGTAGCGGCCATCAGTCCCACGACAACCTCATTGGACAATGTTCGCAAGCAGAGATGCTTGAGCCGCCTGGAGCCGTCCAACTTCATCGACAATATCTCTGCGGCCCCGTCCGGTATGATATTGGGTTCGGCGCTGTCGGCGTTTCCTGCCACATGTCGGGTGATGCCATTCAGATGCAGCCTGCGATATAGGTCGCGCGACACCAGACCACTGCCGAGATGCACACGGTAAGGACGTAACGGAGCTGTCTGAAACGCAAGGCCATCAACATAATAGTCCTGCTCTACCGGACACCAGTTGATGGGATTTTCCAAGTGAAGGGTATCGCATGAGCCGTCTTGATAAGTGACCGTCACAATGGCGTTGTCTATCCGGCTCTGCATGTTGTTGGTGGTGCCTGCCATCAACAGCCACAGCCGCCGAGCCTTTCCCTTCAAAGGAACGACGACAGAATCAGGATAATTATCGAAGAGTGAGGTGAAGCAGATATTATCGCCTTCCTTGGGTGAGGCAAAGTCAACGCCAAGCGGAGTACGGAAGATGTCGTCCGTAATCTTCGCGCGGAAACCGGAGTCGTTAAGGGCCACCATACGTTTGGGCTGGCACCACTGTCCGATGCCTTGTTTGGGAATTTCCAGTGAGGTGTAAGGCGGACGCGGTGACCGATATTCCTGCTGAAACACCTTATCTACCCGAGCGTTATAGCTTATCTTCACCATGCACTGCTTCCGGCTCACGGCCCTGTCGGCCAGCAGTCCGGCACGCTCCAGATCGACAGACTTTCTGACAGGGATGCTGACTTGTTCGGTCATGTCTCCGCCCTTGCTCATGGGGAGGTTGAGCACAAGGGTCTGCACTGAGTCTGCGGTGCCCTCCACCTCTGCGAAGCGCCCGTCGCCAAGACTATAGCGGAAGACGATTTTCAATGGTTGGCTAAAACGCTGTGCCACACGCAGGACCATTTTGTTGCCCTGCTTCTTGTAACGGTAGGAGAGATAGGGAGCATGGAAGCTGGCGCTGTCCCAACGCTCGGGGAAGCCGGGTTGCACAATGCACTGCCCATAGAGCGCATCAGGGCGCACACCAAACAGTCCGCAGACCATGGCACGGGACGTGATGCCGATGTTGTCGGCGAAATCGCGGTAAGCCTCCGCACGTGCCTTGTCGTAATAACTGATCTGTCCGAAGTTGCCGGGGCTCTGTCCGAGATACATTCCATCCATGACGTCAGCCTTGAGCAAGCGGTAGCCCGCCTCGTTGCGACCGGCCTCGAAGAACGCCAGCGCCATGTTCATCACTTCCTCATGAGCCACGTTGTTCGTACTCCAATCATAAGGGAGCCAGTCGGTCGTCGACAAGGTATAAAGCGGTTGTTCCACACGCGGCATCTCTTCCCGTGGCTGTGAGAACGTCACGGGTATGTGGGGGATGGACCGTTCCACATACGCCGTAGCGCGCCATGCCTGTTCGGGTGAGCACGCGCCGCAGTCGATGGGCGTGTAGATGGTCCACAGCGCCGCACTGCGATGAAGCCGGCGCAGGCCCATGAGATCCTGATATTCTGCCCAGTGACCGGTGTCACTGAGCCACAACCGGCTGTTAAGGGCTTCGAGAATGGCGTTGGCCTCCTCACGGTAGGGACGACCGTCCTCACCGATGAGCTCGGCGATGCGTGCGGCAAGCAGGTTGGCACGGTAGTTATAGGCCGAGCTATGGGTCACCGCACCACCATTGTACCATAGCGCATCACTGGCCCATATACAGCAATAAGCATCGTAGAGATGGTCACCGTCAGGATCCCAGTTGCGTTTCTCCCAAGCCAGATGACGCGTCAGCACGGGCCACATACGTCTCATGTAGGCCGTGTCGGTATCGTAGGAGAAATGCCAGAGCAGTTCGTCGATGTAACTCAGATTCATGTCGTAGTGATGCATCTGATGGTTGTTGTGAGGCGACCGGCAGATATACCCGTCGGAGTACATCTGCGTACCCCATTTCTCTACACCACGAGCCAGGTTGTTGGCTTCGTCCTGGGTGGGATGCGGATAGACGGGCGGCACACCGGTGACCTGACTCTCGGCATAAGCATTGAAATGCCGCTCGGCGCGGTCGGTCCAGCCCGTGACATCACCCGCATAAGCAGCACGCCAGCCCGGTAGAGGCATGCGCCATCCGATGCAGCCATGCAACCATGTCTCTCCATCCCACATGCCATCGGTGGCGGCCACCAGGTTGCGACCAATGGGATTGAGGTATGGATCAGGGGTAGAAAACTCCAGACGGCTCATCCGTTTGCCGATGGCATTAAGTTCCTTTTCAAACGCAGTCTGTCCCCGCTTGCCACCAAGCACCCTCAGACTGTCTTCCCCATTGACCAGCAACAGGCAGTCATCGGGACTACACCGGCCCGTCACCGGCATGGCATGCGGGTCGGCATCGTAGCTCTCACGCGGTTCCAGTCCAAGATCACCATCGCGGGCCATCTTCATGCGGCGCGTCGGAGCGACTGCATAGCTCAGGCTAACGGCATCAGCAAAGCCCTTCGCTGTAAACCGCCATAACGCCTGTTCCGCATCAAGTGAGGCTATCACCTCCACGGTAAGCACACCCCCACCCCATGACGCATCCTGGAGCTCATAACGCCGGACACCACCTTTATAATAAGCCTTACAGTAGGTGGTGCTGTCAAGAGCCCAGGCCTGCCCGTTGGCATTGTTGACCAACCAAAAGCGGACATTTCGGTTATGACGCTTGTCAAACGTGGCAAAGACCGGACGGTCGCTCGTCTCTAAACGGAACAGCGAGTGACTGCCATACAAGGCGCGCGTGTAGCGGTTGTTGCCATTGACGCATACTATCTCGTTGCCTTCCGGCCAGTATGATTGTTGACGCATAGGCTTGGGCTGGGCAACAGCCGACAAACAACCAATGCAAAAAAGAAGAAGGTACAATGGTTTCATCATAGATTTTTCACTTGACTTTTAGCGTAGCAGCGGTGAGGCGCCGTTTGACAACAAGGCGCACTGCCACTTGCAAAGTTCGTGAAAATAGACGAGATATACAAGCTTTTCATCCATCTTTTATATCTGAAGCGGCAGCTCAGCGCAGGACGGCCAATATTCTTCCTGACTTCGTCATCTTTTTGTATGAACAAATTAATATGGTAGATTATCAATCTGTTATGTAGGTTTTTGGGAAATATAGGGTGACGCTTTGGCGAAGTACGGAGATGGGGTCATTAAAAATACTTTACAACCACTCTCTCAAAACGACGTCATTTTCAATCAACCGTCCCTCTGCCCAAAAATAACGCATTCTTGAACGATTTTATAAATTACTGATTTATAGATATATACGTAAAGCACGCTGAAATCCAATCTCAAAAAACACAAAAGATGGCCACGATATCGCCCATATCGCACCACTATCCTGCCGAAACGCCATTGCCCCTTCGGCGGGATGCCACCGGCTCTTCGCCGAAAAGCCACTGCTTTCCCGCCGAAAAGCCGATGGATACACCACTGTTGGGTCACAAATCACCCTACAAAACAAACGATTAAAGACAATTTAACACAAAACAGCATCGTTCCCAAATGTTAAATTATTGTCAGTTTTTAGAACAATCACCATCAACGTCATCCTTACGGGCTTTAACATACCTCCATATCAAAAAGCGAAGGTATTATATCATAAATTAAAGTTGATTTATGTCAATTTTATATAATTTTGCACTCAAGAAACGGAGTCGGACAGACAGAGGCCTGTTCAGCCGACACCGCAACAGCTAAAACATTAATCACTTAAACTATCCTAAAAGCAAAAGCTATGTGTAAGCATCAATTCAGATTCATAGGATTTAATCCTAAGTGTACATGGTTCACACGTGCGTTGATGATGATAGTTTTCCTCACGGCCGCCCTGTACGCGTCAGCCCAGAGTAAGGTGAGGGGAACTGTAACCGACGAGCAAGGGGAGCCTATCATGGGCGCAAGTGTTATCGTGGACGGCACGAGCAACGGTACCGTGACCGACCTCAACGGTAACTTTACCATCAACAACGTGCCCAAGAATGCGAAAATCAACATCTCTTACGTGAGCTTTGTCACACAGCACATCACCTTCACAGGTCAACCCGAAATGAAAGTCGTGCTCAAGGAAGACCACCTCGCTCTCAACGAGGTTGTGGTCGTGGGCTACGGCGTACAGCGTAAGAGCGATGTGACGGGTGCCCTGGCACACATCGACAGCAAGCAACTCACCGAGATGCCAGTCACCAATGCCTTCGAGGGCATGCAGGGTAAGACGGCCGGCGTCGACATCACCAACTCGCAGCGACCCGGTACCGTGGGCAACATCAACATCCGTGGCCAACGTTCCATCAACGCCAGTTCGTCACCACTTTATGTGGTAGATGGCATGATCATCCAGAACAACGGCATCGATGGCATCAACCCGCAGGACATCGAGAGCATTGAAGTGCTCAAGGACGCCTCCGCCACCGCTGTCTATGGTGCACGCGGTGCCAATGGTGTCATCCTCGTCACGACAAAGAAAGGCAAGGACGGTGCCGTGAAACTGAACTACTCAGGAACGGTGACCTTCTCCAATCTTTCCGACGTGGCCAAATACATGAGTGCCTCCGAATGGATCGACTATGCCCGTCAGGCCTATTACAACGCCGGCAGCTACGGCACGGGTGATTTCGCACCCAGCTACGACCTCGACTACAAGTTCTTTGGGTCGTCAGCAGGCTGGAAGAACATCGACCAGGCTTGGGTCGGCGGTGTCTACCATCCCGAGCTCGTGGGCAGCTACGACTGGGCCAGCAAAGCAAAGCAGACCGGCATCACCTCTGAGCACACGCTGAGCGTCAGCGGAGGCACCGATAAGGTAAAGGCCTATGGCTCGTTCGGCTACCTCAACCAGAAAGGCGTTGAGAAAGGGCAGTCGTTCAAGCGCTTCACCATGAACACCTCTGTCGAGATCAAGCCGCTGCGCTACTTCCTCATGGGCATCACCATGAACGCCTCTTACGGTGACCAGAACTATGGCTACAACTTCGCAGCCAGTGTCACCGGCTCGGGCAGCTACTACAGCGCCATGCGGGGCATGATTCCTTGGACAGTGCCTTACGATGAAAACGGCGACGTGGTGACAACTCCGTTTGCTTACAACAACACGCTGGAGAACCCGATCGACGAATTGAAATATACCACCAACAAGCGCCGCAACTTCCGTATCAACGGCTCTGCCTACGCGCAGTTGGATTTCGGAAAAATCTGGCAGCCGCTCGACGGTCTGACCTACCGCATACAGTTCGGTCCCGAACTGCAGTACTATCGTCTTGGTATTGCCTATGCCAAGGAGTCGATCAACGGCAAGGGCAACAACGTCGCCCAGTACAATCCTTATCAGAACGTAGCATGGGTGCTCGATAACCTGATCTACTACAACAAGACCATCGCCAAGGACCACCACATCGGTGTGACGCTCTTGCAGAGTGCTTCCAAGACACACTACGAGTCGGGCTTCATCAAGGCCAACGTGGCCACGTCGGACGAGTTGTGGTACAATACCAGTTCGCTGGCCGACCCACTGAGTTACTCTACAGGCCTGACCGAAGACCAACTGGCATCTTACATGATCCGTGGCAACTACAACTATAAGGACAAGTACCTCGCCACTGCCAGCATCCGTTGGGATGGCAGCTCCCGTCTGGCCGAGCATCACAAGTGGGCCAGCTTCCCCTCGTTCTCACTGGGATGGAGAATCGACCAGGAAAGCTTCATGAAGAACACGGCCAACTGGCTTAGCCAACTCAAGCTGCGTGTGGGCTGGGGTGTCTCCGGCAACTACGCCATCGACATCTACGGAACAAAGGGTGCCGTACAGACCCTCTACTACAACTGGGGCACAAAGGAGTCGCAGGCCGGCTCGGTACCTTCTGACCCATCGGCCAAGAATCCTAACAAGATGGCTAACTCCAACCTCGGCTGGGAGAAGACCTATCAGTGGAACTTCGGTCTCGACTACGGATTCCTCGACGGACGTATCAATGGTAGCGTCGATGTCTATACCAACTCCACCAAAGACCTGCTCATGGCAATGAGCATTCCTTCTCTCACCGGTTATACTTCAACATTCGCCAATGTAGGCAAGACCTCCGGATGGGGTATTGACCTTCAGCTCAACGCCATCCCCGTCAAGACCAAAGACTTCACCTGGAACACGACCCTTACCTGGTCACTCGACCGCAACAAGATCAAGGCTCTGGCCAATGGCGTGAAGGAAGACGTCAACAACCGCTGGTTCGTCGGCAAGGAGATCGGCGTGTACTACGACTACGTCTACGACGGCATCTGGAAGACATCCGAGGCCAAAGAAGCTGCCAAGTACAATGCCAAGCCGGGTAACATCAAGATCAAGGACGCGAACCCCGATGGCAAAATCGACGCCAACGACCGTCAGATCGTAGGAAAAGTACGTCCGCGCTGGTCGGCCGGCTGGCACAACACCTTCAGCTACAAAAACTGGGATCTGTCCTTCTTCATCTACAGCCGTTGGAAGTTCACCGTTACCAAAGGTGCTGAGACCCTCGGCGGTA
Organism: uncultured Prevotella sp.; assembly: GCA_900319905.1. GTDB lineage: Bacteria > Bacteroidota > Bacteroidia > Bacteroidales > Bacteroidaceae > Prevotella. The sequence continues at coordinate 17,179 of ONQB01000028.1, forward strand.
TGTACATGATGCGTAAGGTGGACTACTTCGTGGCCGGCTCAAACGAGAATGCAGAGTACTACGCTCCGGGTATCAACGGCATAGGTGCCGCCGATCCTTACTCAGGCGCCATGAACTATCAGGACGGTTCTTACATCAAGATGAGAAACATCTCCCTGGGTTACAACTTCACACCACGCCAGCTCAAGAGCACAGGCCTCACCTCGCTCAAGCTGTATGTGCAGGCACAGAACCCGTTCACTATCTACAGAAAGTGTGACTGGCTGGACACCGACTTGATGAACTATGACAACAACACACGCAGCTACGGCGCCTTCTCGACAATACGCAGCTGGGTGATCGGTTTAAACATTGGATTTTAGTCTTTTAAAGAAGTAACGAAAATGAAGAAATCATATATTGTGGCACTTGCCATTGCAGCAACCGCCACGCTGGGCATCACCTCCTGCAGTGACAGTTTCCTCGACGAGAAACTCATCACCCAGAAGAGCATGGACACCTATAAGACTCAAGATGGACTTGACGAACTGATGACAGGCGCTTACACCAAGCTGAAGTTCAAATTCAACTATATATGGGCCATCGAATGCTACAACATGGGTGTCGACGAGTTTACATCAGGTGCCAACAACATGACCGGATGGAACGCTTACTCCTCCTCACTCAACTCCAGTGAGACGGGTGCCAACCAACCCATGTGGGACAACATGTATGGTCTGGTGGAACCTGCCAACATCTTAATCAACAACATCCCATTGTACTATAATAAGAACAGCGAGAACTACAACACGCGCCTGGGCGAGGCTTACTTCCTGCGCGCCTACGCCTACTTCGAGCTGGTCAAGCAGTTTGGCGGTGTGCCCTTGAAGCTCACCCCCTCTACAGGGGTAGAGACCTACTTCACCCGCAACTCGCTCGAAGACTGCTACAAGCAGATCATCGCTGACTTCGAGCAGGCCTACAACCTGTTGCCCGACAAGGCCGCACAGACCGGACGCATCACCAAGAGCGCCGCAGCCCACTTCCTGGCCAAGGCACACCTCTTCCGGGCCAGCGAGCTCTACGACGAATGGAACGCAGCCTACAAGAGCGCAGACCTCGACGACGTCATCAAGTATGGCAAGGAGGTCATCGCCGCTCATCCGCTCTGCAAGGACTTCGTCAACCTCTGGGATTATCAGAAAGCCAATGGCGACAACGAAAAGGTCAGCGAGGTGGTGCTTGCCGCACAGTTCTCCGACGATGCCGACACGTGGGGCCGATTCGGCAACCAGATGCACCTCTACTACCCCTCTGTCTACCAGAACCTCAGCGGATGCATCCGTGACATCTCCGGCGACCGCGAGTTCAGCTATGTCAGCGCTACGGAGTATTCCATGCAGGTGTTCGACCGCGTCAACGACTCACGCTTCTGGAAGAGCTTCATCACTACCTACAACTGCAACAGCAGCAAGGGCGCTCCTGCCTACACCGACGAGGATGCCGCTTACCTGCCCAGTGGAAAGGCCGTTGGCGACAAGCGTTTCAAAGGCGGAGAGATCGGCGTGAAGTACATTGTCAACAACCCCGGAGACGACCGCTTCACCGACGAGAACGGCAAGAAGTCGGAACTCGGCGTGCTCAAGAATGGCGTGCTCGAACCGCAGCATACGTACATCCGCTATTATAAAGGTGAGAAGTTCAGTTGGAACATCGCCAAGGACAAGACCACAGGCAACTACTACAACCTCATGCCGGCCATCAACCGCAGTGTAGCCCTGAGCAAGTTCCGTGACGGATACCGCAACAGCTACAACTCTCAGTTTGGCACCCGCGACGCCATCATCGCCCGCTCGGCCGATGACGTGCTCATGGTGGCAGAAGCTTATGCACGCCAGGGCAAATACGACGATGCCATCACTTACCTGAACATGGTGCGCGACCGTGCCGGATATGACGAGGGAGAAGACCGTGCAAAGCATGTGGATGGTGGTCAGGCCTACAAAAACAATCCTTACTGCTCAGGCGGTACCGCCGGAAGAGCAGGAACGGAGTGCCCCATCTACTGCGAGACGAATACTTATTATGAGTCAAACAACATCCCCGAGACCACAGCCTCAACCAAGAGTAAGATGCACCTCAACTCGCTCAACGACATACTCAACAGCACAGCTGATATGCCAATCTACGAGGCATTGGGCTGCACTACGGATGCACAAAAGGTGATGTGCTTCATCCTCGACGAGCGCACACGTGAGCTTATCGGTGAAAGTCAGCGCTGGGAAGACCTTGCTCGCACCAAGACCCTGGAGGCGCGCTGGAAAGCTTTCAACTGTGCTTCCACTCTCGGTCAGGGCACCTTCGATCCCGCCAAGCACTACTTCCGTCCCATCCCGCAGTCATTCCTCGACGGCATTACGAATGCCAACGGACAGGCTCTCAGCGACAAGGAAAAGGAAGCCATGCAGAACCCAGGCTATTAACAGACTTGTGGCCATAGCCATATAAGGCTATGCCAATGATCATAACATGGCAACGTTGTGGCAATGTCATAGCAACAATAGGACATTGCCACAGCATGCAAAGCTACAGGCAGTCCGCTGCCAAAGACTTTAAGTAAGACAACACGCTCTCATCCGACCGGGACCCAAACGCAGACTCACTGCGGGCAGGCCCCGGTCGTTCGTTCTCCATCATTGAAATACGCAGAAAACATAACGAAGGTTAAATGATATTTATTTTCCTTTGGAAATTTCTTGGTTTGAAGATTTCATCCTATCTTTGCAACGTTTTCCAAAGGAAACTAATATGAAGAAATACGGTTTATTAATCGCTGCCATGCTGCTCATCATGACAAGTTGCAACGGTGCAAGCCGGCCATCGCAACAAACCAAGACGACAACGCATGAACAGCAACAAAAAGAAAAGGAGAATAAAACTATGAATGTAAAAGAATTGACACTCGATGAGTTCAAACAGAAAGTGATGAACACCGACCTCCATCCCAACGATTGGGTGTTTGAGGGACAGCGTCCCGCCCTCATCGACTTCTATGCCACATGGTGCGGTCCCTGCAAGATGACGGCACCGCGCGTGGAGCAGATTGCTGAGAAATATGCCGGAAAGATAGACGTGTACAAAGTAGATGTCGACAAGCAAGAGGAACTGGCCGCCATGTTCGGCATCCAGTCAATTCCCTCACTGTTGTTCATCCCCATGAAGGGCAAGCCACAGATGAGTGTAGGCGCCATGTCACTCGCCGATCTCGACCGGGCTGTGGCCGGACTGCTGCAATAAAAGCCAAAGACATGGAGACATATTGCATCTGTGCCATCAGACGCATTTACAAAGCTATCGATCAGTTTGAGTCCCAGTTGCAAAGGCAGCTGGGGCTCAATCTTAATGAGACAATGCTGTTGTGTCTGTTGGCTGACAAAGAAAATCTATCTGCGGGTGAGATAGCCGACGCCATGTCGCTGTCACGCTCCAATGCTTCCAAGGTCATCAGTGCCCTGGAAACAGCTCAGCTGATAAGACGGCATCTGTGCAAGGAGGATGCCCGATGTATGAGGTTCAGTCTGACAAAGAAAGGACAAGAGCGGCTCGAACACGTGCATTGCCAACAGCTGCAACTACCAGACGACCTGCAACTATTGGTGGACCACAGCCAAGACAATGACTGAGTCCCGCTAATCAACAAGCCTCGAGCCCTTGCGCTCTCGCTTTATTGGGTTCGTTCCGGAGTATGCCCGAAAATGACGCTGAAGCGGTGCTGATTCTCAACACAGTCATATCGTATTTGCCACCTGTGATACTCACAGATTGACTTGACGATAGGCTGCCACAACTTTTTTGGGCAGCACACGCATGACGACAAATGAACACACCAGCAGCACAAACATGCTGATCTGTAAAATCAAGCCCATGAGCGAGTCACGCTCCAAGTCGAGTTGGCTGGAAGGTACATGAGCCATGGCGGCCACACGGTTGAGATCCTCCGCGTAATAGCCCACAACTATAAAATAAAACACTGGAGCTGAGGCCAACAGCAGCACCATCATATAGACGCCGAACTTGCGGCTCATCAAGCTAAACAGATGAATTGGAGTAGTCCACGAGATCAGAAGTCCGGGAGTTCTGTCATTACTATAATGATACCTTATTATCAGATACTTATGCTTATGACTGAACTTCTGAACTTCCGGACTTCTGAACTTCTCCTATTTTGACACTTCCCCCTATATTCACAGGCAAGGCTTTAAGCCTGCTTACGCCAAAGCTTCGTCATATCCTCCAGTGTCTTGCCCTTGGTCTCAGGAACTAAGCGCCAGACGAACAAGGCGGCCACCACGCAGATGACACCATACAGACCGTAAGTGAACCAATGGCCGAAGTCGTCGCCCCTGGTCAGGTGCATGTTGAACAAAGGTACAAAAGTGGAAGAGACGATGAAGTTGAAAATCCACTGGAAGGCCACCGCAATGGCCGTGGCCGAACTGCGGATGGTATTGGGGAACAACTCGGCCATGTACACCCAGCAGATCGGGCCCCAGGAGAACATAAAGCTGGCAGAATAAACCATGATTGAGAGCATGGTCACCGTGCTGAGCGAGTCGTTGCCGAACGTCAGGGCTACGCCAAAGGCACCAATGGCCATACCAATGGAGCCACTGATCAGCAAGGGTTTGCGACCGAGCTTTTCGACGGTGAACACTGCGACAAGCGTAAAAGTGATGTTCACCACACCCATGATGACCGTCTGCATCATCGGATTGGCCATTCCCATGTCAGTGAAGATGCGTGGAGCATAGTAGAGCACAGCGTTGATGCCGACAGCCTGCTGGAATACCGACAGCATAATGCCCACAAACACACACATGAAACCAAATGAGAAGAGCTTCTCTGTCTTCTCCGTCATCGTATTCTTAATGTCATTCAAGGTCTGCTGCGCTACCTCACTGCCATTGATGCGGGTAAGAATACGCAGCGCTTTGCCGTCCTGACCGGTGAGCACGAGGTAACGTGGTGTCTCAGGAACGAAACAAATAAGGATGGTGAACAAGCCGGCAGGCACGCATTCAGAACCGAACATGTAACGCCAGCCCGTCGAGATGGTCCAAGGATCGCCCGAAACGACCTGCGAAAAGCCCTGGCCGATAGACGTGATGACCGGATTGGTATGGTCGCCAAGAATAAGGAAGTTGACAAAGTAAACGACCAACTGGCCGAAGATAATGGCAAACTGATTGAAGCTGACGAGCATGCCACGGATATTGCTCGGTGCAATCTCACCGATGTACATCGGGCAGATGGCCGACGCCATGCCCACGCCGATACCGCCGAGGATGCGGTAGAGATTGAAGACAACGAGCAGATTCCACGACGGTTTGCCATAAGGAAGCAGATAAGATTCCGGATTCATGCTGCCCCAGGCGGAGATAAAGAAGCAGATGCCCGCAAAGACCAGCGACCGTTTACGTCCGAACTTACCGGCAAAGAGACCCGAGATACCCGAGCCGACGATGCAGCCGATCAGTGCTGACGAAGATGTGAAACCATGCATGAAATCGGAATAGCGGAAGTCAGGCGCCGACAGGAAAAAGGCCTGCAACCCTTTCTCCGCTCCCGAGATAACGGCGGTATCGTAGCCAAAGAGCAGGCCACCTAACACGGCAACCATAACGATACCTACAAGATAAGCTTTTGAACCTTGATGATTATTCATATTGAGTTGATTGTTTTTAGGAATGAGGATGCATCAGAAAAAGTCTTGATGTTCGGAAGCACGGAAGTTCAGTCAAATGATTAAGTACCTCTTAATCCTGTATCGCTAAAGTAATGACAGGACTTCCGGGTTTCTGGATTCCTGGCTTCTGACACAGCCTCATGGGTTTGTTTATTGTTGGTAAGAGAAGCTAACCTTGCCACGCACGTCCTCAGACGAAGCGCAGACATAGGCTGCGAATGTATCATTGTCGACTGTCCAGTCATGTTTTTTCGCTGAGAAGTACTGTAGCATTGGCTTGCTGATGGTAAAGTCAACGGTCTTGGTCTCGCCCGGTTTGAGGCTGACCTTTTCAAAGCCCTTCAACTCCTTCAGCGGTCTTTCCTCGACCGGTGACTGCTGACCAATATACAACTGCACGATTTCCTTGCCTTCACGCTTGCCCGTATTGGTGATGTCGACGCTCAGCGTGAGCTTGCCGTCGCCCTTGAGCGAATTGGCGCTGAGACGCGGACGGCCGTAGCTGAATGTGGTGTAGCTCAGTCCGAAGCCGAAGGGGAACTGCGGTGTTACCTTATGAGTGTCGAAATGACGGTATCCCACAAAAAGGCCCTCCTTGTAATACACCTGTTTATTGACACCCGGATAAGCCTCAGCACCGTACTGTGCAAACGAGTAGTCACCCAGCTTCTTGGCAAAGGTTACAGGCAACTTGCCACTAGGGTTGCACGTGCCGCTCAGTACATCGGCCAAGGCATCGCCAGCCATGGAACCGAGATACCAGCAATGTACAAAGCCCTTCACCTGACCGATCCACGGCGTAGCAAAGGCATTGCCACCAAATGTGCACACGACGATATTCTTCTGAAGCTTGGCAAGAGCCGTTATCAACTCATTCTGACCAAACGACAGGTCATAGCTCTCGCGGTCGGCGTTCTCACAGTCCTGCTTGCAATTCTTGTTCAGACCACCGATAAAGATGATCAGGTCGGCTTGTTTTGCCTTTTGAAGAGCTTCTTCACGCAGCCGCTCGTTTTCCTTGGGGTCCACCTTGTCCACTTCGTCATAGATGGCGCGGCCCGAGGTATAGCCCTGCGCATAGTCAAGTTTGTCGCCATACAACCGACGAAGGCTTTCCAATGGAGAGATGTCACGCAGCGTCTTAAGCTCCGACGATCCGCCACCCTTGGTTAGAGAGCGATCGGCATTCTCCCCCACCACAAGGATACGGCGGTAGCGACCAGGCTGGATGGGCAATATATTCTTCTCATTCTTCAGCAGTACGATGCCCTCCTCGCCGATGGTTTTACAAGCAGCATAGTGGGGCTCGGAGCATTGCGAGCCAATGACCTTCGCCGGATTCATGGCCGTACGGAAGATGGTACGCAGCACACGGCGCACCTTATCGTCGAGCACGCTCATCGGTATCTTGCCTTCGTTGATGAGTTTCTCAAACGGGTCGGCGAGGTAATAGTCATTGTATCCAAACTCCGACTCCTTCAGCTTTCCGTCAGTAAACGTACCCATCTCAATGTCGAGGCCGCCAGTGGCAGCCTGCTCGGTGTCGGTAGTACCGCCCCAGTCGCTGATGACAGCGCCGTCAAAGCCCCACTGCTTCTTCAGAATGTCATTGAGTAAGTGGTTGTTCTGGCAACAGTGCACCCCATTCCAGAAAGGATAAGAGGCCATGACAGTCCACGCATGTCCCTTTTGCACAGCAGCCTTGAAGGGCGCAAGGTAGATCTCGTTCAGCGTACGCTCATCCACATTGACATTGACGGAGAAGCGGTCTATCTCCTGTTCGTTGAGTGCGAAGTGCTTCACACACACGCCCACGCCATTGTCCTGTGCCCCTTTGATATACGGCACGACCATCGTCGATGACAGATAAGGGTCCTCACCCATGTATTCGAAGTTGCGACCGTTAAGCGGTGTGCGGGCGATATTCACGCCAGGCCCGAGCATGACATCCTTACCACGGAAGGCAAACTCCTCGCTCACCGTGTGACCATAGAGTTGAGCCATCGCTGGGTTCCACGTGGCAGCCAGGCAGGTGAGTGACGGGAAGGCGACAATGTAGTCATTGGTCCATCCGGCAGGTTGCCAGGAATTCCATTCCAATTCCTCACGCACGCCGTGAGGACCGTCGTCCATGGCCAGCTGACGAATGCCGAGACGCGGCACGCCGGCCGACGTAAACTTACTCTGTGCATGTATCATCCCAATCTTCTCATGGGTTGTCATACGTTTCAAGGCATCCTCGACGCGGGTCTCCAAAGGCTGTCTCGTGTCCAAGTAGACAGGCTGCTGAGCCGATGCCGACAGTGATGTCAACAGAGTCATTGCTAACAATTTAAAAGAGTTCATTATAATGCTTTTAGTAGAAGATTTCCTTAGACGGCTTCAAGGTCGGGCTCACCACCCTGACCGTAACGGGACGGCGCTTATCAACAGGCCTCACCACGAGCAGGGCCTTACCAAAGAACGCTTTGCGATGATCGGCTTTAAAGCGCTCCATACTAAACTGACTGCCGTTGTCAACGCCAAGGATGATACCGTTGTCTACCTTGAACTGAAGGTCATCATCAGCCCACGGACAGCGTATTCCAGCCGTATCCACCACCTCAGCGTTGATGAAATAAGTATCATTGCCACGGTAATCCATCGTCAGGCGCGCATGATCGGCGGCACCGGCAGTCTTGATGGTCTGCGAAGCCACTTCCCTACCCTGACGGCGCGCCACCACCCTCACTTCTCCCGGATGGTAGGTTACACGCCAACTGACATGATACTGATGGCTGTCAGCCTTCCGCCTCACGCCCTGGCTCTGCCCATTGACAAAGAGCTCCACCTCGTCAGCATTGTTGTAATAGCACCATAGATCGATGGTCTGTCCGTCCACCCAATTCCAGTGGGGGAAGAGGTGAAGTACGGGCTTGGTCGTCCACTCGCTCTGATACATATAATATACGTCCTTGGGGAAGCCCGCAAGGTCAATGATGCCAAAGTAACTGCTGCGTGCCGGGAAACCATACGGGGTGGGCTCACCGATGTAGTCAAACCCCGTCCAGATAAACTGGCCACTGCAATAAGGCGTATGCTTCACGATGTCCCAGGTCTGCTCATGAGTCGAGCTCCACGATGCGTGACTGTTGTCGTAGGCCGAGCACATCATCGTGGGGTCGGTATAAGGCAGGTCCCAACGTTTGGGCATGATGAAGATACTGTCTGACGGCATGCGGTAATAGCCACGCGTCTGCAAGGCCGACACACTCTCCGTCATCAGGAACGGCTTATTCGGGAAGTTCTTGGGAACGTCCTTGATCCACTGTCTGTGATAATTGAAGCCGATGATATCGAGCGCCCCACTTTTGAAGAGGTTGTTGTCAGGCGACGGTTCGTTACATCCCGCAGTGATGGGACGTGTGGGATCAAGACGGCGGACGATAGAGGCAAGCAACTGTGTAAGCCGCTGATTGAAGCTGACCGTCGTATCTTTCGAGAGGTTGGCCGCACCATGTCCCGCATTAAGAATGAGGTTGGCATCCTCAAGTGAGAGCTTGTCGGTATTGACGTTGTTCCATTGTTCCAACACCTCATTGCCAATGCTCCACATCAAGATAGACGGATGGTTGCGGTCACGAACGACCAGATCGGTGAGGTCACGCTCCGCCCACTGATCGAAGAACCGGGCATAGTCGTTCTTCGTTTTCCTTTCGCGCCACATGTCGAAGCTCTCATCCATCACGATGAAGCCCATAGTGTCGCACATGTTCAACAACTCCGGCGAGGGTGGATTATGACTGCAACGGATGGCATTGACGCCCATGTCCTTCATCTTCGTCAGTTGCCGGTGCAGGGCATCCGTGTTGAGTGCCGCACCAAGGCAGCCAAGGTCATGGTGCAGACACACACCATTGATCTTCATGTTCTTGCCATTGAGCCAGAAGCCGGTCTTGGCATCGAAACGGAACGTACGCACACCGGTAACGGTCTCATAGCGGTCCACCACCTTGTTGCCCATAAGCACTTCGGTCACCAGACGGTAGACATGCGGGTCAGCTACCGACCACAGATGGGGACGGCGCAGCGCGATCACCTGCCGGTCTTCAGCCTTTTGCAGTACCGTCAGCCCCTTATGAGCCTCACCTACCTGGCGACCGTCTGCATCGAAAAGCGTATGTCTGAGAACGATGTCATGATCGATGTCGCTGAAATCGCGCAGCTGTGTGGTGATGGCGAATGACGCATGTCCACGCTTGTCAAGAGTGGCCACGACCTGTGTGCCCCAATGGTCAACAAAGAGGTCGAAGGTCTTAACGAGCCACACATTGCGGTAAATGCCGCAACCAGAATACCACCGGCTGTTGGGCTGGTCGCTGTTGTCTACCCTGACTGCAATCACATTGTCGCCCTTACGGTGAAGATATGGCGTAAGGTCATAGCGAAAACTGCTGTAACCGTAGGGTCGCGTGCCGAGTTTGACCCCATTGATATAGACAGTGGAGTTCATATACACGCCGTCGAAATCAATGAAGACACGATCCGCGCCCCTGAGGTTATCCACCGTGAAGTGCTTGCGATACCACCCCACCCCGCCTGGCAAGGCGCCACCACTGGCACCCGACGGATTGCCGGCATAGAAGTCACCCTCTATGGCCCAGTCGTGGGGCAAGGTCAGCTGTCGCCAATAGGCATCGTTGTAGTCGGCTTGTGCCATCTTGGCGCTGTCCGCCAGGATGAAGCGCCAGCCATCATTGAACGAGACACGGTCGCGTGCCTCTCCGGTTACCGCCATGAGAAACAACGGCACGAGGATAAGAAGCCTTTTAAACATCGTGCTGGACCTTATTAATTGTCATTAGGCGTTAAGCAGGCTGCCTGTAAGCTGTTCTTTCCAACGCTCATAAGCGGCCTGATAGTCAGCGCGATGCTGTTCGTCGGGCACAATGGTCTGCAGCAGACGCAGGGAGGCAAAGGCCTCATCGTGATCCTTGTAGATGCCACAACCTATACCCGCGCCCTTGGCAGCTCCCACGCTACCGTCGGTATCGTAAAGATTGATGGTCGCCCCGCTGACCCCGGCCAGGGTGTCACGGAAGAGTGGAGAGAGGAACATGTTGGCCTTGCCGGCATGGATGCGATGGATGTCCATGCCCATCTGTCCCATGATTTCCATGCCATAGCAGAACGAGAACACAATGCCCTCCTGGGCGGCACGCAGCAGGTGACTGCGGTTATGCTTGTTGAAATTGATACCGTGAATGGAACAGCCCATCTCCTTATTCTCCAAGATACGCTCAGCGCCATTGCCAAACGGGATGACGACCACACCGTCGCTGCCTATAGGTGCCTCTGCAGCCAAGTCATTCATCTCCGCATAGCCCACACCCTCGGGAACGACATTGCGATGCATCCATGCATTGAGAATGCCGGTGCCATTGATGCAGAGCAGCACACCCAAGCGTTCCTTCTCTTTGGTGTAGTTGACATGTGCAAAGACATTGACACGGCTCTTGGCATCGCAGGCCGGCTGTCCCAGCACACCGTAGACGACGCCCGACGTACCTGCTGTAGAAGCTATCTCACCGGGATTGAACACATTGAGCGACAGCGCATTGTTGGGCTGATCACCGGCACGGTAGCTGACGGGAGTGCCTACCTGCAGTCCCATCTCCTTGGCAGCAGCCTCGGTGAGCCGGCCTTGTTCGCCAAACGTGGGAACGATGCGCGGCAGCAGCGTGGCGGGAATGCCGTAATAGTCGAGCAGCCTATCTGCTGTCTGCTGTGACTTGAAGTCCCACAGCGTACCCTCCGAGAGGCCACTCACCGTAGTGCACGCCTCACCGGTCAGGCGCATAGCGATATAATCGCCCGGAAGCATAACCTTATCAATACGGCTGAACAGCTCCGGCTCGTTGTCCTTCACCCATGCGAGCTTAGCCGCAGTGAAGTTACCGGGAGAGTTGAGCAGGTGGCCCATGCACCAGTCACTGCCTAATGCCGTAAACGCGCGATTGCCTTCCTGAACAGCACGTGAGTCACACCAGATGATGGAAGGACGAAGAGGTTGCTGGTTCTTGTCAACACACACCAGACCATGCATCTGATAGGAGATGCCCACAGCCTTCACTTCATCCGGCTTGGCACCAGTGTCGGCCATGACCTGCGCCACTGACTGCTTGGCATAATTCCACCACGAGTCAGGATCCTGTTCGGCCCAGCCTTTACGCGGTGCTGAGATGGGGGCTTCATGTTTAGGGAAGAATGCCGACGCTGCGGCCTGACCATTGTCTATGTCAACCAACGATGCCTTGACGGAACTACTGCCGACATCAAGGCCTAAAAGATAATTGTGATTCATATCAAGTTATTTAGTCTACTTTATTCATCGCAAAAGTAACAAAAATAATAAAGCAAAAGCGGTTCTTCAACGAAAAAGATGAGGCAATGTTACATGATGTGTCATTACTTGTAACAAAAGCTAACAAGCAAGCTACCATTGCCTCATCTCTTCCCTATGTCTGATTAGTGCTCATCGTATCGCCACTGCGTGAACGCAGCCTGCCCCTTTCCAGTGGCAAACATGCCAAGCGTCACGCCTGTGAAGCCGCCTACCACCTCGGTGCTGACCATCTGACAAGGCAGGCTGCCCACCGTGACGAAAGTCTGTCCGTCGGCAGCATAGGCAAAGGTGTAGCGGTTGTCGCCCGACGTAATGCGCAGGGTCACGGGGCGCTGTGGCTGTGACTCATGTGTTCCGCTTCCTGCCGGCGGCCGATGAACGTGGGACGGTCGTTGGCTGTCAGCGACGAGGCACCCTGCAGGTTCAACTGCGAGGAGCGGTTGAGCACACTGCCCAACTGCCGCCAATGCACAAGATCGCTGCTCTCGATGATGGGCACACCCGGAAAATACTCGAAAGAGGAGTTGACCAGATAGAACTTATCGCCCACGCGGCACACACTTGGGTCGGGATGGAAGCCACCTATCACCGGATTGCGAAGCGACCGGGCATGAAGCAAACCAGCCAGCAGACAAAGGATGAAAACGAATACCAGACGGTTTCTCATCTGATTTAAACAATTGGGGGATCGTAACCTTGTATGCTTAAAGCGCCCGGTTAGTGGTCACCTTAAAGACGATGGCCTCGGTGCAAGGCGACTGCTTGGGCTGGGTGATGTGCAGACCGTCGGCAGCCTGATACCAACTCACCTTCTCGTTGCTACCCAGCAATTCCACCTTCTTCGGTTTAGCCTGCAGCTTGCCTTTCTTTCCAAGGGCCTTAACAACGATGTCTGACTGAGGCACACCCAAGAGGCTCACGTATAACACGTTACCTTTCTTGTTGAAGCGCACGTCAGTGGCTCCCAGTTTCACGTTGCCTTCGTTGAAGCCTTGTGCCTTGATAGCGTTTTTCTTCTCCGTTGACGGTCCCTCACCATAGATGACCCATGGACGCGTGCCGTAGATACTCTCGCCGTTGATCTGCATCCAGTGGCCTATCTCCTCCACAATACTACGCTCGGTGGGGTCGATGGTACCGTCGCTCTTCACGGGGATGTTGAGCAACAGGTTGCCGTTCTTACTCACGATGTCAATCAGCATGTCAATCACCTGGTTGGGGGTCTTATAGGTATTGTCGTAGTAGCGCCACTTGTCGTAGTGCCAGGAGCCGATGCAGGTGCAGGTCTGCCAATGTTGGGGTTGGATGTCGTCGGGTACGCCGCGCTCCACATCCCACACCTCGGTTTGTTTCTGCTCCTCGGTGAGCACCTTGCCAGTAGCCACAGCCTCCAAGTGACCGTTGTGCTCACTCATGCTCTTATTATAAAGGTGGGCAAGAATCTTGAGGCCGCAGTCGCTCACAGGCCACAGCGGCACATAGGTGTCGTCAAAGTAAATGACTTGCGGATCGTACTTATTGATAAGGTCGATGGTACGGTTGTAGACACGGTCGCAATAAGCCTGGTCGGGCGTAGTGACGTAGTCGGTCTCCCAGTCCCACTTTCTGTTGTTGCGGCTGAGCGGATGACGCTGTTCGTAGAGATCCTGTATGTCATAGCCTTCCCACCACGTGCCTTTGCCGTCGGCCTTGGTCTGCCAGCCATCGTAGCGCACGCCTTTCAGCGGGCCTTTCTTGTCGCTGCCGCGTGAGGTCTCATAGAAGGTCCAGGCATGTGCTAAATGCACGCTTACGCCGAAGGGCAGGCCATAGCGTTTGGCGGCTGCTGCCCAACGGCCGATGATGTCGGTCTTCGGGCCCATATTCACCGAGTTCCAAGGCTGATACTTGGAGTCGTAGTTGTCGAAGTTGTCGTGATGATTGGCCATGGCCATGAAGTATTTCGCACCACAGCGCTTATAGAGAGCTACCAAGCTGTCCGGATTCCAGTGCTCGGCCTTCCACCGCGGTATCCATTCCTTGAAACCCATGACGGAAGGATGGCCCATCACCTCTATCTGATTGCGGTAGTCGCCATTTCCCTCCTCATACATCTGACGGGCATACCAGTCGCCATGCTCGGGTGCACACTGCACACCCCAATGGGCCCAGAAGCCGAGCTTGGCGTCCTCAAACCACTGAGGACACTTATAGTCTGACAGTCCCTTGACCGTCGGCTGGAATTTTCCACTGTGAATGGGTTCGGAAGAGGTATTGACCTCCACCTTGAACTGTTGGGCATGACACACTGGCACGGCAAGGGCCAAAAGCAGGAATGTAGATAATGTTTTCATTTAAACTGAGTGTTTGGCTTATAGCGTTTTATATAGGATTGGCATCTCTCATCAGAAATGCTTTTGCAAAAATACAACATAAATCTCTAAAAGCACTTCACCACGAGGCCTTTTTTCTAAAAATAACACGTCAAGACCTACAATTGAAACATCATGCTACCTTAGAAGGAAATTTTCCTAACTCGTCTTGCTTGAAAGCGCATCGTTGGCAACCCCATAATTGCAAATCGGCGATGCGACAAAGTGTGGCGGTCGTCACATTCTATTGTGGCGGTCGCCTCACTCTATTGTGGCGGTCGGTTCATTCTATTGTGGCGGTCGCCACAGCTTGTAATAATGACGATCACTACTTGTAGTTCACGTCAGCGTCAACGTCACCGTGCAGGGCATCCTCCAAATCATGCCAACTCTGGAATCCGGCAAAGAGCGCCAGACGGTCTTTGGCTGCAAGCGACAACTTGCGCTTACCGGTGGCCAACTCCCATAGTTTCTTAAGCGAGGCACCACTCAGATTGATGTGATGTTTTAGCAGTTTAGCCGAAAGACCCTCAAAGTCTTTGACCAGCTCATGCTGGTCCATCTTTGATTTTCTGCCTGCTTCCTCGAACAGGCATCTCAAATCACGCTTCATTTTTCTCTCATACTAACGGCAAAGTAAAAATTGCCTTTACTAACACGATGCAAAGTTAGTAATAATTAAAATAAAATGGTTAACTTTGCGGTAGATTATTTAATCTCAGCAAAAAATGAAAGAATACGCATTAAAGTACGGATGCAATCCCAACCAGAAGCCCGCACGCATTTACATGGAGCACGGTGAGCTTCCAGTGGAAGTAATCAACGGACGTGCCGGCTACATCAACTTCCTTGATGCCCTCAACAGCTGGCAGTTGGTCAAGGAGCTCAAGGCTGCCACCGGCATGCCTGCCGCAGCCAGCTTCAAGCATGTCAGTCCTGCCGGTGCTGCTGTGGGCTACCCCATGAGCGACACGCTGAAGAAAATCTATTTTGTCGATGACATCGACTTTGAACTGACACCGTTGGCCACTGCATACGCCCGTGCACGCGGCACCGACCGCATGTGTTCCTATGGCGACTTCTGTGCCCTGAGCGACACCTGCGACGAGGCAACGGCAAAACTCATCAAACGTGAGGTGAGCGACGGCGTCATCGCACCCGACTACACTCCCGAAGCACTCGAGATACTGAAGTCGAAGCGCAAGGGTACTTATTGCGTTATAAAGATAGACCCCAACTATGTGCCCGATCCCATTGAGCACAAGCAGGTGTTTGGCATCACCTTTGAACAGGGGCGTAACAATGTCGATCTCAACGATCCTAAGCTCTTCGAGGATATCCCCACGAAGAACAAAAACTTCACGCCCGAAGCCCTTCGCGACTTGAAGATTGCGCTCATCACCTTGAAATATACGCAGAGCAACAGCGTGTGCTACGCAAAAGACGGTCAGGCCATCGGCATCGGCGCCGGACAGCAGAGCCGCATCCACTGCACGCGTCTGGCCGGAAGCAAGGCCGACGAATGGTGGATGAGGCAGAACCCGAAGGTGCTCAACCTGCCCTTCAAGGAGCATATCCATCGCGCCGACCGCGACAACTGCATCAACGTGTACCTCTCGGAGGAATACGAGGACATCTTGCAGGACGGTGTGTGGCAGCAGTTCTTCACCGAGAAGCCGGAACCATTCCTGCGCAGTGAGCAGAAGGAATGGATTGCCCAGAACCGCGGAGTGGCTCTTGGCTCAGACGCTTTCTTCCCCTTCGGCGACAACATCGAGCGCGCTCATAAGAGTGGCGTTGAGTTTATAGCACAGGCCGGTGGTTCCATCCGTGACGATAATGTCATTGAGACCTGCGACAAATACGGCATCGCCATGGCCTTCACCCACGTCAGACTGTTCCATCATTAATCTCCGGCCTATGGATGACTTTGAGAATATCCTCATCAATGGCATCGGCTTCAAGGGTGCCTCCAAGCCCAAGAAGGACGATGATAAGGTGAAGACAAAAGCCAAAAAGAAGAAATACATCACCGGTGCCCACGGCTCCGGCTCGGCCAAGCAAAAAGCAAAGTATCGCGAGCAACGAGCCAACCGACCGTCGCAGAGGAAGAAATAGCCCATACAAAAATCCCCGGCTCCTTATGGTGGAGCCGGGGATTTTTGGTTTTATCAGAGCCTACCTTGCCTACCTTGCCTACCCCGCCTATCTTGCCTACCTTGCCTACCCCGCTTACCTTGCCTACCCTTGCCTATTCTTACTTCACGCTCCCGCTGCGGCTCAGCGTCAAGACCTTTGCCTTGAGCTGATGACTAGTATGGTCGAACAGAAGGTTAGGATTGATGGGACGTCCCTTGAAGCGCACTTCGAAATGCAGGTGCGGTGTGGTGGCCCTGCCCGTACTGCCCGTAAGACCAATAACCTGACCAGCTTTCACCTTATCGCCGGCTTTGACAAAGTTGCGCGACTGATGGCTGTAGCACGTGGAGAAGCCATAAGCATGGCGGATAACGATGTAATTGCCATAACCAAAATAGGGGCCTGACTGAATGACGATACCATCAAACGCAGCCACAACCTGGTCGTTGGGTTTCGTCTTGATGTCCACACCCGCATGACCACGACCGCCTCGTCCGCCAAAGGGACTGATGACATGAGCACCGGCCAAAGGATAAGACCAATGTTCCTTCGAGATGCCCTGAAGGTCGAGTTCAAAAGTGGCGTTCTTCGTGAGAGGATCTTCTTTTACGTCGTCGGGGTCGAGCGAGTTATTCTTCTTTTCCTTTACCTCATCTTCATCTTTGACCGACACCCGCACGTAACTACCGTTCTTACGGCACTCGATGGTCTGCTTGCGCAGGCGATGGCTGTTCACCTCAAGGATGGTGGCAGGATTGATGCGGCCCCCGTTGATCATAATAGAAAAGAGACAATACGTTCGGCCTTCCGAGCCGCCAATAGTGGCGATTTTCTGGCCGGCCTGCACACGTTGTCCCACCCTGACGTGATTCTGTGCATTGAAGGCATACACCGTCTCCAAACCATTATCGTGGCGAATGATAACGACATTGCCATACTGCGGAGTGCGACGCGACATACGCACATAACCATCAAACATGGCAAGCACGATGTCTCCCTTGGCAGAAGTGATCTCAAGGGCCTCGTCATCAACAAGCTTAGCCTTACCAACGGGCAAGGGAAAAGAATATTCCTTGGCAGCGAGGATCTTAAAGTTGATGTCAAAGGCACTACTACGGTCAAACAAACCTGGCGTAGGCACGCTGATGCTGGACTGCTCTATTGGAGTAAACGTTCTGGTTTGTGCCACGGCAACAACCGTCAGCCATATCAAAAGGAGTAAGGAGAGTAATGTCTTTTTCATAAGTTTGTCTTAAGGTTTGGCACTTACTAAGTGAGCAAGATACCCGTGTAAATTCTGCCGGATGCGGCACCAAGACGACGTGCCGAAAAGAAATCGCCGGCATGGTCAAAAGTGCAAATGGCGGCATCCTGAATATGAGTCGATGGAACGCCGGCGCCCATCAGCTGCAGTCGGTTGCACAAAGGCAGGTCGATATGCCATTTTTCATAATGCTTGGCGATGGCTGCCATGTCGAAATGCTGCTTTTGGAAAGCATCATAGACCTCTTGTCCGACCTCGAAGTTCTTCAGTGAGATGCCTGGTCCAATGACCGCACGCAGCAGTCCAGGATTGGTGTCATAGACGGCCTGCATCTGCCTCACGGCTTTCTCTACAATGCGCTGCACCGTTCCACGCCAACCAGCATGCACGGCAGCCGCCGCATGATGCTCATCGTCGTAGAGCAACACCGGGATGCAGTCTGCCGTCGACACACCAATGCAGACACCGCTCAGGCAGCTCATCACACCGTCGACACCATCAAGCCTTGCCGTACGTTGTCCAGGGTCAAGATGCATCAAAGCTTCATCGACGACAAGACAACGGTCGCCATGAACCTGCCGGGGAAGGATGATGGCCTCATCGGAGATCCCCAACTCGCCCGCCAATGCCAAGCGGTTGGCCGACACAGCCTCTGCGGAATCTCCACAAAAAGGATTGATATTGAAAGTACCAAAGAGACCTTGGCTGACACCGCCATGGCGGGTCGTGGAGAAAGCAGACGCCACGGCCGATGACGAACCTCCGAAGTCATAACGATGAAGCAACGGATTCATGACTTGTCCTCCTCAGGATCGAATACTTCGTAATCGTCGAGGTCGTCAGCATCTTCCACCTCATCCTCGTCAATCATCTCAATCTCGTCAGCATCCTCGTCGTGCATCTCCTGCTGGAAGATGCTCATATCCTTGTCTCTATGCACCAGCGTGTCAACCGTCGTGATCTCTTGTAGTTTGTTGCTCTCACTGTTGAGCTCACGCCACAGCACATCCTTCAGATTATCGAGTCCGTAACCCGTTACCGCCGAGATGAACACCACAGGCAGGTCAACGGGCAGCTCTTCCTTGAGCAGATCGATGAGCTCCTCATCGAGTAGATCGCATTTCGTCACAGCCAGCACACGATGCTTCTCCAGCAACTCAGGGTTGAACTTCCGCAATTCCTCGAGCAGCACCTCGTAGTCGTGTTTGATGTCATCAGTATCGCCAGGCACCATAAACAACAACAGTGAGTTGCGTTCAATGTGGCGCAAGAAGCGCAGTCCCAGTCCTTTACCCTCGCTGGCTCCTTCGATGATGCCGGGGATATCGGCCATGACGAAAGACTGTCCGTCGCGGTAGCTCACGATACCGAGCGATGGCTCAAGCGTGGTGAAAGGATAGTTGGCAATCTTAGGTTTGGCACTCGACAGTGCCGACAACAGCGTTGACTTACCGGCATTGGGGAAGCCGACAAGACCGACATCGGCGAGCAGCTTCAATTCGAGAATCACTGTCATTTCCTGAGCAGGCTCACCAGGCTGCGCGAAACGGGGAGCCTGACGGGTGGCGGTGCGGAACTGGAAGTTGCCCAGTCCGCCGCGTCCGCCCTTCAGCAGCACCACCTCCTGTCCGTCATAGGTGATGTCGCAAACGTACTTAC
This sequence comes from uncultured Prevotella sp., assembly GCA_900319905.1. Classification (GTDB taxonomy): domain Bacteria; phylum Bacteroidota; class Bacteroidia; order Bacteroidales; family Bacteroidaceae; genus Prevotella. The sequence goes on from ONQB01000028.1 coordinate 36,702, forward strand.
CGGTCTCCGCATCATAGACCACCGTACCGCAGGGCACGTCGATGTAAGCGTTCTTGCCATCCGTGCCGTGGCATTTGTCACGACCGCCATTGCCTCCGTGTTCGGCGAAGACATGCTTTTGATATTTCAGATGGAGCAACGTCCAATAATTGTGATTGCCCCTGAGGATAACGCTGCCACCGTCGCCACCGTCGCCACCGTCAGGACCGCCATTGGGCTGGTACTTGACATGACGGAGGTGCATGCTGCCACGGCCGCCCTTACCTGAGCGGCAGACAATACGTACGTAGTCTATGAAATTGGATTCCATGTAAAAAAGTAATGTGCTAATTAAAGGCTGTCAATAACCTTGCAGATGTCCGCAAAGATACGGTCAAGCTCACCAAGGCCATTGATGTGATAGTGAATACCCTCATTGCTGTACCAGTCGACCAGCGGGGCTGTCTGGTTGTGATACACCGTAAGACGCTTCTTGATGGTCTCGGCGTTGTCGTCGGAACGGCCACTCTCCTGACCGCGCTTGATGAGACGCTTCATCAGCTCGTCCTCGGGGACATCAAGCTCAATCATGGCTGCCACCTTGTGGCCACGCTCTGCCAGCATCTTCTTCAGAGCCTCAGCCTGCGGAATGGTGCGGGGGAAGCCATCGAAGATGACGCCCTTATGGTCGGGACCGAAACTGTCATAGACATCAGCGAGGATGCTCACCATCAGGTCATCGGGAATGAGTTGACCATTGTCGATGTACGACTTGGCCGTCTTGCCCAGTTCGGTTCCCTTTTTGATCTGATCGCGCAGCACATCACCCGTGGAAATGTGGCCGAAACCATACTTTGCAATCATCTTCTCACTCTGGGTGCCCTTGCCTGAACCAGGAGCACCGAAAATCACAATATTCTTCATGATGTAATTAAAATGTAAATACTATCGAACCGACAGGGCACACCTGTCCCACCCTGCGTCTCCGCAGAGCCTAAGCCGGTTCTTACTCTACTAATGTATAAATATCTCTCAGATTGCGACCCTGCTGGTCATAATCAAGACCATAGCCGAGGATGAAGTCATTGGGAATTTCCATGGCCGCATACTCGATGTTGAGATCCACCTGCAACTTGCCGGGCTTTACGAGCAACGTGCAAATGTGAAGCGACGCAGGCTCACGCGTGCCCAGCGTCTCCAACATGTGCTTCATGGTAAAGCCCGTGTCGACAATGTCTTCTACGATAACCACATGACGGTCTTTCAGACTCTCGTTGATGCCCACTACTTCCTTGACCTTTCCCGTTGACGTGGTACCCTCGTAGGAAGCAAGCTTCACAAACGAGATCTCACAGGGAATGGTAATGTTGCGCATCAGATCAGCGGCAAAAATAAACGAACCGTTGAGCACAGCTAAGAACAGAGGGTTCTTACCGGCCATATCCGTGTTGAGTCGCTCTGCCACGGCCTTCACGCGCCGTTGGATCTCTTCTTCAGGAATAAACGTTCGAAACGTCTTATCCTTCACCTTGACAATACCCATAAAGCATTATTTTAATAAGAATAGTGCAAAATTACGAAAAAGAATTGAAACTTTCCCTTTCTTTTCTGTATCTTTGCACTGATAAGTACATTATCTTTCTTAGACATGAAGATTTTCACCGCATCACAGCTCCACGAGCTTGACCAATATACCATTGAGAACGAGCCCGTCAAGAGCATTGACCTGATGGAGCGCGCCGCCAAAGCGCTCACAGCAGCCATCATGGAAGAATGGACCGAGCACACGCCGGTCGTCGTGCTGGCCGGACCCGGCAACAATGGTGGCGACGCACTGGCCGTAGCCAGGATGCTCGCCTTGGCCAACTACAAGGTGAGCGTATACCTTTTTAATATACACAACCATCTGTCGGAAGACTGCTCGGTCAACAAGCAACGTCTCATCGACATCAAACGCGTGCAGTTCACTGAAATCACGCTCAACTTCGAACCTCCCGAGTTGCAGCCCGGAACGCTGGTGGTGGACGGATTGTTTGGGACAGGCCTCAACAAACCGCTCATGGGCGGCTTTGCCTCCTTGGTCAAATATGTCAACCAAAGCCAGGCCAAGGTCGTAAGCATCGATATTCCATCAGGACTGCTCAGCGAGGACAACACTTTCAACATCGGTTCCCATATCATGCGTGCCGACCTCACGCTGACCATTCAACAGAAGAAGCTGGCCATGCTGCTTGCCGACTGTCAGCAATACACCGGCCGCATCAAGGTAATAGACATACGCCTGAGCCCCGAGTATATCCGTAAGACCAGCGTACAGTACGTCATTCAGGAGGAGAACGACTTCATCGGCCATCTCCGTCTGCGCGACGACTTTACTCATAAGGGTGCCATGGGTAATGCCCTGCTCATTGCCGGCAGCTACGGCATGGCAGGGGCCGCCGTACTGGCCACCAAGGCTTGCCTAAGGAGTGGTGTGGGCAAGGTGACAGTGCACACCCCAAGACGCAACTACGACATCATGCAGACCAGTGTCCCAGAAGCCGTGCTGCAGATGGATCATGAGGAGACCATCTTCTCCGACAGCGTGGAGAGCGAGGACTTCGATGCCGTGGGCATCGGTCCGGGACTCGGGCAGAACGAGAACACGGCCATAGCAGTCATCGGGCAGATCAGGCGCACCAAGTGCCCCGTTGTGCTCGATGCCGATGCGCTCAACATACTGGCCAATCACCAGGCATGGCTGCAGCAATTGCCTCCCGGCGTGATTCTCACCCCGCATCCCAAAGAATTTGACCGTCTCATGGGCAGCGCCAGCGGCAGCTGCTATGAGCGACTGGCACGCGCCCGTCACATGGCCGAGCACCTGCAGTGCTACATCATCCTCAAAGGTCACTATTCGGCCTTCTGCATGCCCAACGGACAAGTCGTGTTCAACCCTACGGGCAACAGCGGCATGGCAACAGCGGGAAGCGGCGACGTGCTGACCGGCATCATCACTGCCCTCCTGGCAAGAGGCTACAGCAAAACAGAGGCTTGCCAACTGGGCATGTACCTCCATGGGCTGGCAGGCGACATGGCTGCCAAGAAGATAGGCAAGGAGAGCCTCGTGGCCAGCGACATCATCAGGTTCCTGCCTAAAGCCTTCATGCGACTGGAAGATTAACAACAATCCCAAAAGATAAGTTTCATGCAAAGTAATAGAATGGTAACTCCATACGATCATAAGACAAGAGGCATTCATCGTCTCTGCTTCACAAACAGACCGGTCAAGCGTCTGCTAACACTTGCCTTGGCATTGGCGCCCTTCGCCATGCAGACACAAGCGCAGAGCATCGAGGGCACAAGCTATTATCTGCCGAAAAACGGCATGCGCTTTACGGTGAAAGTGGAAAAGACACAATACAGGCCAGGAAGGCTCTGCCAATATGCAGAGCGCTATTTCAAGAAGCGAGTGGCCCAACAACCCAGCACAAGCTATCGCATCATCGGCATTGAAATAGACCCCATTGCTGTTCCCGATACCAGCAAGCATTTTACGCTGACCGTCGACAAGAAGCACTCCATAGGCAATGTCGCCACCACCAACGACGGACGTCTCCTGGCCATCAACGCCAAAGCAGAGGAAACAGATACGCCGAAACGCGTCTTTGTGCCAGCCAAAAGGCCGGAGCCGCTCAACCCGAACGACTACATGACCGAAGACATTCTCAACTCGGGCAGCATGGCAAAAATGGCAGAGTTGACAGCGAAGGAAATCTATGACATACGCGACAGCCGCAACCAACTGAGCCGCGGCGAGGCTGACAACCTGCCAAAGGACGGTGCACAACTCAAACTCATGTACGACAACATGAACCGACAGGAAGAAGCGCTCACGCAACTCTTCTACGGTACCGAGAACAAAGACACCACGTGGACTTCGCTCAACTTCATTCCAACTAAAGAAGGAAGCAATATCCTGTTCCGCTTCTCAAAGCACTTCGGACTCGTTGACGACGACGATTTGAGCGGTGAGCCTTACTACATCAACATCAAGGACCTGCACTCTGTAGCCATTCCGCAATCCACCGATGCCGATAAGAAGAAAGAGGATAAGAACGACATCGGACTGCGTGTAAGCAAGCCCAGCAATATCCGCGTTACCCTTACAGATGGCAAGAACATCATAAAGACCTACGAGATGAGTGCCGCACAATTCGGCAATGTGGAATCCATCAGCGGAGAGATGTTCGGCAAGAAGCAATCCTGCCAACTGCTCCTCGACCCTCTGACGGGTAGCGTGAAGGCCATCAAGGTGCTGACGACAGAGTAAATAGATGGCCGCCACTTAGTATCGTATTGTCCTAAATCAGTAAACATAAAAAAAGAGGCTGTGTCAAAAGTCCATTTTGAGCCATCTTCGAATTTAACACATTAAAGCCCGAACTTTCACAAGCTCGGGCTTTGTTATGTCCCAAA
>ONQB01000060.1 GCA_900319905.1 uncultured Prevotella sp.
GATGTTTATGCACAGGTCGTTACGGTCAGCAACAACCTGTTGTACGATGGCGTGCTCACCCCTAATCTGCGTGTCGGACTCCGTGTGGCACCACATTGGTCGGTAGGCATGACGGCAGGCTACCGTCCCTGGCCTACGGACGATGTCTCGACCCGCAAGCTCCGCCATCTGCTGCTCTCGCCATCTGTCCGCTACTGGACAGACTCCGTCAACGTGCATCATTTCTTTGGAGCCAACATCATTTACAGCCACTACAACGTGGGTGGCATCAAATTCCCCTTTGGTCTGTACAAATCCGTCAGGGATGAGCGTAGGCAAGGTGACCTCGTGGCACTCGGCGTTTTCTACGGATATTCATGGCCATTAGGACGATTTATAAACCTCGAAGCCTTGATAGGTGCTGCCTTAGGGTATACTAGCTTTAACCGTTATGAATGTGCACACTGCGGTCAGCTCCTCGGTCATGAGAAGAAACTGTTTGCTATGCCACAGGCTGCACTCAATATTGTGTTTAACATCCCGGGACGTCCGGCCAAGTTGCGGAAAGCCGAAGAGCCCGTTGTCGTTGTACCTCCTCCCACCACAGACACCGAGGAAGCACAGCCCGAGCCCTTCGAACCCGTCGTGCGTCTCGTACCGGACTTCACAGGTCGTGCGGGACAGCTACAGAAGGACAATCCGGTACTTGCACATATCTCGCAGTACAAACCCTACGACCGCACCCGCATCATGCGGCGCGACAAGGATGCCCTCTATGTACACTTCCCCTTGGCGAAGTCGGTGCTGCACACGGATTTCCGCGAGAACGAAAGCGTTCTGGAGCGCATCGTTGACATCACCCGCCAGATTATGGCCGACACCACCAGCAGCGTGAAGGTCATCCAAATCATCGGTCTCGCCTCCATCGAAGGTCCCATTGCCGGCAACGAGAAGCTGGCCACCAATCGTGCCCTCGCCCTGCAGCACTATGTGCAGGAGCAGTTGCAGATTCCCGACTCCCTCTTCGACACCGTCGGCGGCGGCGAGGCTTGGGCTGACTTCCGCGACCAGCTCGCAGAGTGCGTCACCACGGAGCCGCAGCATAGCGAAGAACTGCAGCAGGCTCTCGACATCATCGACAGCAAGAGCGATGCCAACATCCGCGAGCAGAAGCTGCGTCGCATGAACGGAGGCCGCACCTGGCAATATATCAAGGAACACATCCTCAGCGACCAGCGTAACTCCGGTTACGTCCGCATCTTCTACGACTACGTGCCCGACAAGGCCGCCAAGGTCATCAACGAGGCCAGCGAGCTGCTCACCACTGACTGCATTGACTGCCATCGCGAGGCACTCCGCCTGCTACAGACCGTCCGCAACGACGAGCGTGCCCAGAATGCCTTGGCCACTGCCCTCTGGCTCACCGGTCAGAAAGACGAGGCCCTTGAGTGCTTCCGTCGTGCTGCTGCCAATGGCAACAGCGATGCCCAGGAGAACCTCCGTCGTTTGGAGGCCATGACGACAACAAAATAACAACATATATAGCGAGAAAATATCATAAAATGGTATTTCAATTTTGCCTTGGTGGGTGCGATAGCACTAACAGGCGCAACGATGTTCACCGGTTGCAGCGGAAGCGATGACGCTGTTGCGGAGAACAACAATCCGAATTTCAATGAGAAGACAAACGAGGTTAATGTCCAGTTTGTTCTCAACGTAGCCGCCAACACGGGCGACAACACGACCCGACAGGGCGCAGCCACTGTTCAGAAGAACAACAACTTCCGTGGTCTGAAAGACGCCAAGCTGATTGCCCTGAAAACAGGCAATCCCGCATGGTTAGCACCCTTTGATGGTAGTGCTTCAACATCGATGGGCGTCAAGACTTTCGAGCTTGGTACACTTTACACATCTTCACAAATTCCAACTCCTGATGCCCAAAATCCAGGTAGTAGGTCAAATCGCATACTTCAGTTGTCATTGCCTACAGGTATGGATGCCATGTTGGTTTATGCAAGGGCTATTCAAAGTGGCGTTACAGAAGAAGACGGCAAGGTAGAAATGAGCGTCACTGCAGCCCCTGAAAACACAACGTTTACCCTGCAGTCGCGTTTAGGTGAAAACGCAACTACGTATCAGCATGTTTTAGACCTGTCTGTAACCATCTTCAATTTTATCATGGATGCCCGAATAAGCAATGTAGCTGCAGGTGCAGGAGAAGAAATCAAAGGCTACAAAAACGTAGCGGCTATTACAGGTTTTACATGGCGCAGCCTGGGTGACACAAAGGCAGCTGTTGATGGACTGACTGGCTTGCCAGAAATCTTAGGAAAAGACTACTATGCCATCACCACTTTGACCGATTTAACTGCGGTTCCAGCCACTACTCAAACTCCAAATGAGTATCGAGCAGGTTCTTCTGAAGCTGTCCGCTATCTGATTTATCATATTTATACGGATTGTATTGGGATTCTTGGTGCAACAGCCACAACAGATGATGAATATGCTGCTCAACTCCTGGCAAAGGAGATAAAGGGACGCATAGACAATTATTTTGTAGATCCAGACAACCAAACCAGCATTGCATTTAAGTCGGTAATTGCTACTGGAACTGGCAGTCTTCAAAATAATTTAAACACAGATTTAAATATAGCGGATTTTAACACAAGATTTTCAGGAGTAACAGATGTTTATATGGCAGGATTCCCCTCTTCTTTTGGACTTCCTGACGGTGTGGCCTTGATGACCATTGATAATGATGATAATTTCACCTATGCGATAACTAATACAACGACACTTCTTGATGGCATGACAGATGTAAGCAAATACATGTATCCTGCCGAACTGCTGTATTTCGATAACAGTGCATTGCGTTGCAACACTGCTTCAGTGCCTGCTAATGAATATCCTGATGGATACAACACATGGGATGCTGACACTTGGACAGGATGGACAGTAGGCAATCCTGGTGGCATCGTGTCTTCTTCTACACGCAGTGTTGCTGTGAAGAACAACATCAACTATGGCGTGGCCATGCTGAAGACGGCTGTGGTGCTTGATGGTACCTCATTCAATGACAACCGTAACGCTTTCACTGGTGAAGCCAACCAAGCTTTAACGGAGTCCCAAGTTGGCGGATTCAAGTTGACAGGTGTACTTGTAGGCGGTCAGAACTATCAGATGGGTTGGAACTATCTGGCAAAAGACCCAAACACTGCAACCAATTGGAACTATGTCGTCTACGACAACAAGATTGAAAACAACGGAACTATCCCTACTACTGTCGGTCGTGAAAACTACACCTTGCTCTTCGATAACTACAACTTCGATACACAAGCCAATCAAAGAGATGTCTTGGTAGCCTTGGAATTTGAAAATAACGGTATTGCTTTCTATGGTGAGCACAATCTGATTCCTGTTGGTGGTAAGTTCTATCTGGTAGGTAAATTAGAATTAAGTGGTAATACTATCAACACCAACCAATGGGATCAGTATTATCCAGTACCTCCTTATACAAACGAAGGTGCTTCTCAGAAGATTACCCGTATCTTCATTCAGGACTTCATGACATCAGCAACCTTCAAGATTGGTGCTAATTCCTTGCAGAAGGCCTTTAACACCATTCCTGACCTGCGTTCTACGCAGACCTCGCTCGGACTCTCTGTAAACCTGGAGTGGAAGCAGGGTCTTGTATTTGATAATGTCCCACTTGGCCATTAATTGCCCCCTCATTGCACAAAAGGCAATCGATCTTTGACTTATTGACTCACTCCTTATATATATAATAAGGTAAGGCTATGGCAACGAATAGGCGTCCCACAGAGCACCACATGGGTAGGCGCAGCGTGGTGAACGACTATTCGCTGCCAGGCACTATACCGCAAGTCTGATGACTGGTGGACCTGTTAACATAAGAGGAGTGAGCCGATAATGACTAAAAAAATAGAGACATTTAGAAATGAAAAAACGGTTGAACATCATTGGAAAGCTTCTGGCGACAGCACTCATTGTAGTGCTGTCAGCCAGTTGTTCTGCCATTGATGAAGACCTGTCGAACTGTGATAACGACTATCAGGTAGACTACGAGATACGGTTGGTGACCAACATGTCCATCGAGTTGCGGACCCAGCTAAACACTTTGGAAGATGCCGGTATTGCCCAGATGTCTACGATACGGAGAACAACCAGCCCCGACTGCAGCACGACCAGCACATCATGGATGCCAACCAGCAGAGCTATACAATCAATTTGCCCAAGCGGCAATACAAGCATCTGGCGGTAGCCAACGTGCTGAACAATAGCGTGGTCAGTCTGCTGCAGGATGACTTCTGTCGTACGTCGCAACTGGGACTGACCACCCGCGACACCATCGACTCGCACACCACAGGACTGTTCACTGCCCGTCTGCCCATGAATGTGCTGGAAGGCGTAGACCAGCAGTTCAAGGTCAACCTCTACATGGCCAACTGTGCCGCAGCCCTGGTGATTGACCCGCGCAAGCAGGACGTCAGCAACATCCGTGTCTACTCCACAGGCTTCGCCTCGCAGTTCAACATCAACGACAGCACCTACACCTTCGCAGCACCTTCGCCCATCGTGCGAACCGCAGAGCTGCTCGATGTCAACAGCGGCATGCGGTGCTATTGCTCGGTGAACTTCCCCTCGCGCGAACCTTATTATAATGGGGTAGGGTCGCGCAGTGTCATTGAGACCGAAGATCCCTTCATAGCCCAGCCAGGACAGGAGACGCTCTGGCAGTTCGAAGTCTACGTCTGGAAGGACGGCAAGATTACGAAGACGGTGCTCAGCATCAACAAGCCCTTGCGTGCCGGTCAGTTGACCATCATCAAGGGTTGGATTACTGGTGAAGGTGCCGTGCAGACGAGCGACCAGACGGTAGGCGTCAGCGTGACGCTCGACTGGAACGAAGGGGGTATATACAATCCCGAACTATAAACATTATAATATACTATGTAAGGTACGCGCGTGAAGACAACTATGAGACATATCGTATACTATCTGTTGTTGGGCATGATGATTACATCATGTTCAATGATAGATGATGATATGCCTGAGCAGTTCAATGAGACGACGCCTTCAGTATCCAAGCAGGTAGACCTGCTGGTCAGCATCGGTAGTGGGGCACTCAAGTCCAGTCTGGCACCGGCCCTTACCCATAGGGCTCCCACGTTCTCAGCGATGGATCAGTTGGTCGCCATTCCTTTCCATACCAGTGGTGAAAAGGTAGAAGCGACTGACGAACCGCTGATAGATCTCGTAGGTTTAGACGAAGACGACATGACAAAGGAGTACGATGCAGAGAAATACAACACCTACTACGTCGATCGCTGCAACCTGATGACAGGTACAGACCGTATGCTGGTCTATGGAAAGGCAA
>ONQB01000003.1 GCA_900319905.1 uncultured Prevotella sp.
GTAGCACACATGAAGCTCATTTTCGTCAATATGTCCGAGTTTTTCGGTGAGAGCGTCTTTAAAGTCAGGGTACAGTTCGTCGGTGGCCTGTATGAGCATTTTCCATTCCTTGGTCTTCATTTTGTGATTACCCTTAGAGGCTTCGCGCACGGTGTTGACAATGTCCTCGGCACTGCTTTCAAGTTCAGCCTTGTGCATAAGTCTCATTAGGCTGCGGTTCTGTTCCATCTTCTCGGCGAGTATTTTCTCCTGTTCCCTTATCTTGTCCATGTATTGCTCTGTCTGATGGGTGACATCTTGCAGCCTTGCTTGTGCATCAGAGAGGGCTACTTCCTTGGTACGTAATGCGTCTCTTTGCCTTTCTATCTCTTTCTCAAGGTCGCTGTTTCTTTTGCTGTATGCGTCTATTTTCTGCCTTTGCGCGAGTATCTCCCTTGTTGACCTGCGTATCCTGTGGATATAGAGCACGAAAGCGATTATTGTGAGTGGCAGGAGGGTGGCGAGTGTGCCGAGGGCTCTGTTCTTGTATGTTTCCCCCCTCTCTGAAATCTCTTTTTCCCGCTTTTGGTCGCGGTGGTACTGGTATAGGTTGTTGGCGGTGGCGGCAAGTTCCTGCCGCTTGCCGAGATTGAGTGTATCGCTCACTTGTACGAATTTTTGTGCATAGTAGTTTGCTTCCTTTATGTTTCCATTTTTACTATAAATATTGAAAAGAATCTTGCTTGCATCATAAACATTTTCAAGATTATCATTTCTTTGTATTATTTTTTTATAGCATATTATGGCAGAGTCGATATTACCAACCATATAGTGATATTCCCCTACATCTAATAAGTATTCTGATGGAAGAGAATCCAATATCATAACTTTATATGGTATACTGCCGTAGCATTTTTTGGCTATATTGCACATTTTCAGCTTAGATAAGTGATATAAAAGATTAAATGTATTTTCTATATCGTTTTGATTTCCATTTTTTTGCATAAGTTTAAAAGCCTCTGAAAAAGTTTCTTTGGCTTTTACAATATCTCCAGATCTTAATTGTGATGCACCAAGATTTTGTACTATACGAGAGCTAAGAGTTCCCATTTGTTTGGCTAAATTGTATTCCTTTTGACTACAAATAGCAGAGTTTTTGTAGTCTTGTACTTTGTAATATAGCCATGCGAGATTAGAATAAGTGTTTCTGAGCATTAGCGAGTCATACGTGTTGCCCTCTATGCAATAATCTTTGGAGCGTTGGAAGAATGTTATGGCTTGTGGATAGTCCTGTAAGTCACGGTATACACTTCCAGCATAGTAGCATGCCTCCTGCCTTTCCATATTGTTGCCGTGCCTGCTGAAATAGTTTACAACTTTCTTTATTCTTATGTCGGATGTTGCAGGGATATATGCCTTGTCACGGAGGCGGATGTCAAGCATGTCAAACACCATACGTGTGTGAGTGCTCCAAGATTGTTCGTCATTTTTGATGGAGTCAAGCATCAACATGGCCTTATTCGGATTGTTGTCGCCGACACACTTGATATTTTCAAGTTGTTTTGTAATGCCGGTATCGTCATCACAAGAAGCGAAGAAGGTAAGTGATGCGAATAAAACGCAGACTATTAATAAACGGTTCATTTTTTTAAGGTTTTTGTTCGCAAAGTTAGTCAATTATTTATAATCCAGGAAGTCATTGAAGTATTATTTTCATCCCAACTCATCCCAAGTTGTTGATAAAAAGAAATTAAAAGTTATAAATGCCATGTTGGGTAATTTTTAATAAGCACCTATTATACAACGAGTTATAAAAACCAACGAAAAAAAAGTTATTTTTGGGATGCATTGGACTGCATTTTCTTTTGTACATAATCCCAAAATTCCTAATTTTGCAGCAAACATCTCGCAAACCGATAACAAAGGCTTTAAATAGTTGCCATCTCGGTTTAGTTACATAAAAGCAACAAAACTAAAATGCATATGAAAATTTTACGGAAAGCAATCATTCTAGTGTTATTGATATCGCTTGCACCAGTTGAGATGCACGCTTTTGTTTGTACCAGCTCAATGGTGACGATGTCATATGCTGGTAGTAATGTTTTAAATGGTTATAATCGTCCTAGTAGAATTCCTGCCTATAAGGAATGTCCCGTGAAAGTCTTGCTTGATTCGGAAACAGGAACATTGACATTGGACAACACAAAATGTCCAAACTCAATCGAATATGGTATCTACAACGAGGCTGGACAAACCGTCCTTTATGGCACATGCGACGCATACAGCTATAACAATATAAATTTGAATACACTTTCCGAAGGGGTATATCAGTTTAGAATACAAGTGGGCACATCAACTTATGTAGGAACAATAGATATTTAAGAAGCTAATGCAAGATAAGAAGCACATATCTGTCGTCGCCGGTGGAGCCGGTTTCATCGGCTCCAACCTATGCAGGCGATTGCTGCATGACGGAAGGCATGTCGTCTGCATAGACAACCTGTCCACCGGATATTTTGATAATATCCGGTCTATGGTTGGCGATGACTTTGAGTTCATCCGTCACGATATCACGGAGCCGTTGCCTTTCAGTCTTCATGCCGACGAGATTTACAATCTTGCATGTCCCGCATCTCCTACCCATTATCAGAAAGATGCGATTCACACCACCAAGACGGCAGTTATTGGTACCATCAACATGCTGGAGTTGGCAAGGGCAAACGGCTGTCCGATATTACAGTCATCAACGAGCGAGGTGTATGGCAACCCGGAGGTACACCCACAGACGGAAGATTATTGTGGCTATGTGAACCCGGTGGGTGTACGTTCGTGCTACGACGAGGGCAAGCGCTGCGCTGAGAGTCTGTGCATGGACTATCATCGTCAGTACGGAGTCAATGTCAAGATTGTGAGGATCTTCAACACCTATGGCCCGGGAATGGCTACAGATGACGGGCGCGTCGTTTCCAACTTCATTACCCAGGCACTTTCTGGGTTGCCGATAACTATTTATGGTGACGGCTCACAGACACGCTCGTTCATGTATATTGATGACCTTATTGAGGCATTGGTGAGAATGACGGAGACAGCAAAGAACGTAACAGGCCCTGTCAATCTTGGCAACCCTGACGAGCGGAACGTGAACGAGCTGGCTGATATGGTCATTGCGCTTACTGGTTCGCATTCGCAGTTAATCCATACACCCTTGCCAAAGGATGACCCATGCAGGCGTTGTCCGGACATCTCTAATGCATCACGAATACTTGATGGCTGGATGCCGAAAATAGGAATAGCGGAAGGATTGGAGAAAACTATAGATTACTTTAGAACGATTGTTATTAATGAGACATTACAACATTCATGTTATATGCCCTAACTACGTTCTATATAAGTGATACAAGATCTACTATACGTATTAAATGACAAAGTTATTAACAAACTTAGGAAGATATTTTAAAATTCTATATAATGAAAGAAAGTAAATATAATTATTATATCACTTTAGATAGCAATCAAGATGTGATATTCAATGGACGAACAAAACGCTTTTTCAGAGTCTCTAAAAAGAACTCGTCCCGTTTTAAGGAAATACTAAAAGATCCAGATTCGTATTTCGAACGGTACAAGCCTTTTTTGCTGAGGATGCAAGATGAAGGCTTTGTGCTTAGTGATGATGTTGACGAGTACGCACTTATTCAAGACTTGTATAAGCAGGCCTTGCAGCCGAATTCTTGCAAACTTCTCATTCTTCCCACTTACCAATGTAATGTAAGGTGTTGGTACTGCACTCAAAATCATCGGGATATGAGAATGGATGCTAATATTATGTCTCGTCTGAAAAAACACATAGAAAAGATCCTAAAACAACATAAGGAGATCAACAATCTGCATATATCATGGTTTGGCGGAGAGCCTATGTTGGAATATGACACTATCATTGAAGTGACTGAATTCGCTAAAGAACTGTGCAAGAGATGCAGAGTGACTTTCTCGGCGGGAATAACAACAAATGGCTTGTTGCTTGATAAAGAGAAAATACAGAAATTCCGTGACTTGTCTATATATCATTACCAGATAACTATAGACGGTCCACGCATGCAACACAATAAAGTAAAACAGCCTTTTGCTGGTTCTGCATTTGATACTACTGTAAACAATATTAAGTGGATAGCTGAACTTGTACCCGAGGCATCGATTAATCTTCGTATCAACTATACTGCAAAGACCGATCCAGACAGAATAATAGAGGATGTCAATTCCATTATTCCCAGCAGACTGCGGAAATGTATTACTATTAGTCCACGAAAAGTGTGGCAGGTAGATAATGCTCAGATTCCACAAGAAACATTATCAAAGTTGAGAGGAATAGGGAAGAGCTTTTCGTACAATTATGACGGCTTTACCATGGGGCAATGCTATGTCGAGGGTGTTTACTTTGAAACGATATATTCTGACGGACATGTTGGGAAGTGCGATAATGATGATATGAATGATGCTAAAGGGATGCTGACTGAAGATGGTGATGTAAAGTGGGATTCGGAATATCTATTTACACGAAAGACAGTTCTTGACCCAAAAGCGCAGTGCGTAACATGTCAGCATCTTCCAATCTGTTGGGGACCATGCCCGAGAAGAAGGGAAGCGATGATAGAATCAGGAAAAGAAATAACATGTACTGTCCCCAACATAGAGAATGAGGCTAAGGAATTTATACTAAATTACATAGCATCATTGACTTAATGGAAATATATGGTATGGTCATAGTGCCTTACAACAAGGAGCACCACTAAGATATTAACAGAGAACCTATATTATCCTCTGCAATAACATATTAACAAAATAAAAGACAATTATGAAAGAACTAGAAACACTTAATGCGGTCGTTACTGACGATCTTTTATCAGAGATGGAAATGCTTCATATTTGCGGTGGCGTTAATCCAAGTAATCCTGACGATAACACATATTGCTATGGGGCCAATTGCACTAATTGTTATGATGGATGTGGTAGCGGCACATGCAACAGCGGTACATGCAACAGCGGTACATGCAACAGCGGTACATGCAACAGTGGTACATGCAACAGCGGCACATGCAATAGCGGCACATGCAATAGCGGCAAAGGTTCAGGCAATAGTGGCAACGGCAGTGGCAATGTGGGCAATAGAGTGAACATGCTGTCATATTGTAGAGGAAACTAACAAATTGTAAAGGACACTAATAAAGAAGGCATGTGTGGTATTTTTCATAAACACACATGCTCTTCTTTCAAGAAACCGGCTGATGCGCTATCAGATATAAGGCTTTTGCCTTGTTAAAACTTAAATATAATTTACATGCAAGAACGATTACTGACTCTCATATTGTTATGCGGTATATCCATTTCCCTGTCAGCTGCTGCATTGCAGACAGAGCGAAGCGACAGTGACTCTGTTGGTATATATAAGACACAGGATCTTAAAGAAGTTGTGGTGAAGACTTCCCACACTGTTCAAAGTGGTGACAGGACCAAGATCTTCATCACACGTGATATGCGGCGGGGAACACATTCCGTTGGGGAGATGTTGGGCAACGAGCCGAACTTCTACTTCGACAAGGCTTTCAATACACTGACCTACAACAACTCCTCAAAAATAGTGCTGTTGGTCGACAGCATAGAGAAAGACCTGTCAACACTGAGCATGCAACACCTCAAGTATGACTATATAGAGATAGTGAACCATCCTACGGGGAAATACGAAGGCTATGAAGTGCTGATTAACCTTCATACTAAGAAAGACTATGAGGGATATGAGGGATATGTATATCACAACACCGGCGTGTTCCTGAATAGATTCCACCCCAATCCTTTTTTCAACAATGAGGCAAGCTTTGCCTACACCAAGAACAAACTCACGTTCTCAGTGCTTGGTCATCTCTATACAGCCAAGGGCAAGTATACTTCATGGTTTGAGCAATATTACAAGCAAATCGGACTGCGCAACACAGTAATAAAGAACCCGGATGGAAGTCCGAACTACCACTTCGATGAGCCGCGCGGCCAGATTGTTGTCAGTGGAGATTATAAGTTCGACAAATACCGGTCATTGTCATTTAGTTACAGATACAACGGAGAGTGGACCACAACGAGCGATGCCATGACGCTTCTGCGCAGCTACGACGACGAGCGTGACGACGTGACGTTGGGAGTGACTTCCAGTTCCTACTCGCAGAGCAACGAGCATGCCTTCGGTTTGTACTTCAACGACAACAGTGGCAAGGTGAAATACTCAGCCAATGTCTACTATCGTCACGTGCCAACGAAGAACTACAGCCAAATGGAAGAGACGACGGGCTTCTCCACAAGCAACTATTTCCGTGACAGGATGCATTATCTGAGCTACGGACTTGACGGATGGACACGTACCGGAACCAACGAAAAACTTTATTTAGGTGCGGGTTATGTGGGTACGTGGAAGAGCTATCTGCGCCGCGACCGAAATACCGATGCCGAGCTTAACAGCAATAGCTATCTGCGCAACCGTCTGTGGGCAACGGCTTCTTATTCGTTTACCCCCAAGATTATTTTCTCTGCAACAGGATGGGTAGAGCATGTCCACAGCAAGAGTGGACAGCTGACTGACAACACGCTCCCATTCGGTGGCAACATGATGCTATTCTTCCAACTGACGAGAACCAACTGGATGCGCTTCAATTATGACTGCAATGTGGCCTATCCCGATCAGGAGATGTCTAACAACTATGCTTACTTCACGGACTCTCTGACCATGAACAGCGGCAATCCGCTGCTGAAGTCAAACGTTACCCACAACTTCCGTTTCTGGTTCGACGCATGGAACTGCTTCAACGTGCAGACCGGCTTCTCGCTCTCTCCTCACACGTTCGCCTATATTGTCGACACGGCCGAAGGTACGCTTCCGTCGGGGCAATACGGTCGCTATGTGAAAAGTTCCTGGCAGAACATCAACTACAGGGAATGGTGGGCAAGCTCGTCGCTCACCAAGCGCTTCCTGAGAAACTTCGTCTATAAGGCCGACGTGAAATACACCATAGGCAAATCATCCTGGCATGGCTACTCAAACAGTGGCTGGGGCCTGTCAGCCAGCACTTCGTTGAGATACTATTGGCCCAAGCAGAAGATGACTTTCTTTGCCGCCTACATATACGAACGCCGCTTCAGCGTGTCTCCACAGAGCCATGCGAAATGGAACTTCGAGTATCCGCAGGTGTACGTCATGCGCACGTTCTTTAAGGACCGTCTCGAGGTAACTCTCAACCTGCGCACGATGTTCCACTTCACAAACTGTACCAAGCACACCTATATCGACTCACCGGCATTGTTTGCCCACTCTTATAACAACAACTACGACCGTCAGACCAACAATCTTGTGCTGCATCTGCGCTACCGTTTCGCCGGCGGCAAGAGCGTGCGACAGTTTAGAAAGGAGATGTCATATGAGAAATAATACAGGCCAGGCCATTTTGCTTATGTTGCATCGTGACTTCAATCAGGCGACAAGGATTATTAGCTATTTTGAAGGACGGTGCGACATATTTATACATATCGACAAGAATGGCTCAATAACACATGAGGAGGAAAATAGCCTAAGACAGCAGCCTGGCGTGAAGGCTGTATCACGCAAGTACAAGGTACACTGGGCAGGCTACAGCATATTGCAAGTAGAAATGTTTCTGCTTAATCAAGCCTTGTCAATGAGTGGCGCCGGTTATTTTCATCTAATCAGCGGACAGGATTATCCTATACGTCCTCTCAGTGATTTTCTTCAATTTTTCTCACACACCACCTATGCAGGCTACGTGAACTGCAATCATTTGCCCTGTGACATAACAGACGGAGCGACATATTATCGTTTGCAACATTATGTGCTTACCGACTACATCAATGCCCGCACAAATGAGGGGAAACAAAAGGTATGGAATTTTGTTGATTGGCAAAAAAAACATGGCATCAGAAGAAGAATACCTGATTACATGGATCATCTGTATGGAGGTTCCGCATGGTTCTCCATAAACCGTGATGTAGCTATGTTTCTAGTCATCTACACAAAGAAACATCCGGGATTTTATAGAAGAATGCGATTTACATATATACCAGAGGAGATATATGTGCCTACCGTTATATTGAACTCTCCATACAGAAAAAATATATACTGGAAAAACAACTGCCGGACCATTTTGTGGAGTCATGTGGGACTGGACTTCTCACCAATTAATATCGGCGAAAAAGATTTCAGACGGCTTCTCTCAAATCCAATTGGCTTTTTCTCAAGAAAGTTCTCTCCGGAAATCAGCAATCTTGTCATGCACCTTGTAGACGAGTACCTTCTTAAGAAAAGCGACTATAAGATTATGTCAAATGGCGGATGGGAGAATAGAGGATTGTCTGGTTATGTTTTTGACAATGGCCTTAGCAATTTCCTAATAAGATTTTCCATCGATTACAATATCCATTCTGTGTGTGATATGGGTTGTGGGCCAGGATGGTATGTGGCCAACCTTCGCGGACGCGGCATAGCAGCCATAGGCTATGACTATAATCCTTACACCCGTGAGCAATCTGCGCTCATGGAAGGCTCTGCTGACATCAACTCGTGTGGTATTGCAGACTTGACAGAACTTATAAATGTCAGGAAATGCTACGATCTTGTACTATGTTTGTCAGTCGGACAATATATACCTCAAAGCAAAGAAGACATTCTGGTATCGAACCTTACACGACTGACCGGCCGATACCTGTTCTTAGAATGGGCCGATGGGAGTGTTGTGGAAGATGGATATGTGAATACTCATGATACGGAGTATATCAAAAAACTTTTTTGTGAAAGTGGGGAACTTGTATATAATGAGGTCGCAACGGCAAATTGTCGCAGGCAATGTTCCGATAGCCAATATAGCAGATTATTGATGGTGTTTCAAAAAATCGTTGAGGTCTGACCTTTGTCTCTCTTTATAGATAAATTCGAGATGAAAAGTTTTCCCTTCATTCATCAGCATGACGAGATGCAATGTGGTATTGCGTGCCTTCAGATGATATGTGCCAATGTCGGTCTTAAATTCAGTGCTGTTGAGATGGAGAAGCTATGCCCACCAACAACAGAAGGCGTTTCCATGTTAGCTATGAGCAGAGCTGCCAAGAATATAGGGTTTAGTACTACTTGTGCAAGGTTGACACTTCAAGAACTTGGCACAGTTGAAAGTCCATGCATCCTTCATTTGAACCAATGTCATTTTGTAGTGTTGTATAAAGTCAGGAGGCTGAGAAATAAGACTATATATTATATCGCTGACCCGGCAAAAGGAAAATTGAAGCTTGTTGATAAGGACATGCGCTTGAAATGGATTTCCACCACAATACAAGAAGTTGAGAAGGGTGTTGCGCTTATTCTGAAAGAAACGTCTTCGGTCAAATCGTATTCCTATGAACCAAGTAGGGAGAGTGCGTCATTCAAGAATGTCCTGAAATATATAAAAGGATATAGGACTGATTTCTTGCAGATTGCCTTTGGCATGGCCATCGGATGTGTGCTGCAAATATTGTTTCCGATATTGACTCAGTGTATAGTTGACTATGGTATAGGTAATAAAGATATAAACTTCATTTATGCCATCCTTTGTGCTCAGATTGGTATATCTATGGGAACAGCCGCCCTTGACTTTGTGCGTAGCTGGATAATGCTCCATGTCTGTGCACACATAAACATCAGGATGCTAAATGATTTCCTTATCAGATTATTTAATCTGACCATGCCTTTCTTTGATGTGAAGTCATCAGGTGACATGATGCAAAGAATGGGCGATCACAACCGTGTTCAAAGTTTCTTAACCAGCACCCCCTTGTCGCTATGTTTTTCCATTATAAGTTTCATAACCCTGTCTGGAATGTTATTGCTGTATGATACTACCATCTTCTTAGTGTTCGCGCTTTTCAGCATCATAAATGCATTGTGGATTATTCATTTCCTGCCAAGGAGAAGATACCTTAACTACGAAATGTTCGAAAAACAAGCCATCTCACAGAACCGTACATTGCAGCTTGTTACGTCCATGCAGGAGATAAAACTTCAGAACTGCCAGGATCGCCGAAGATGGGAATGGGAGGATAGTCAACTGGACATGCTGAATATTCAGGAGCAGGAGCTCCGATTGTCAACCGTAGAGAATATTGGAAGCTTTGTGATAAACAGTGCGAAGAATATTCTTGTAATTGTACTCTCCGCAAAGGCTGTTATAGATGGCAATATTACTTTTGGAATGATGTTGGCAATACAGTCAATAGTCAATCAGATGTCTTCTCCCATTTCTCAAATGATAAATTTCATCTATTCATTTCAGAGTGTCAAAATAAGTATGGAACGTATAAATGAGATTAGGCATTTCAAGTCTGAGAAAAGGGTACAAGCAGGTACCCCTGGTGCAGTACCCGAAGGAACGATCTGCCTGAAGAATATATCATTCAAATATGATGTCAATTCGCCGGTTTGGACTTTAAAGAATATAAGTTTCATTATTCCTCAAGGCAAGATAATAGCAGTAGTAGGGACAAGCGGAAGTGGAAAGACGACCTTGCTGAAACTGCTGTTGGGTTATTATGAGAATTTCGATGGGGCTATAAGCATTGGTGGAATAGAACTGAGAAAATGCGACATAAGCAAATGGCGTGATATGTGCGGCGTAGTAATGCAGGAAGGCAAAATATTCACTGATACCATCGCAAGAAACATAGCTGCATCTGATGACTCTCCTGACAATCAGCGACTTGTTTATTCTACTCAGATGGCATGTATATACGATTATATCAAGGCATTACCTCTTGGATTCAATACCATAATAGGACAAAATGGAAAAGGGCTGAGCATGGGACAGAAACAACGTATCATGCTCGCCAGAGCTATATATAAAAATCCAAAATATCTTTTCCTTGACGAGGCTACCAATTCGCTTGACACAATAAACGAAATAAACATTATTCGGAATTTAGAGAAAATTTTCAAGGATAGAACCGTGTTCGTTATAGCACATAGACTGAGCACCATAAAGAATGCAGACCGCATCTTGGTGATGGAAGATGGCGAGATAGTTGAATCTGGCTGTCATGATGAACTGATGGCTAGAAAGAGCCATTATTATCAACTTGTAAAAAATCAGATAGAATTATAGTGCAATACAACTGATGATTGAAAGTATGGAGAAAGACGCGTTACATAGCAGAAAAATGCAGAAAGCAATAAACAAAAAAGATATATGGATCGTCAAATACGGCATGTTATTGGCATCAATTTTTATCATAAGTGTTATAGCTCTTTTAGAGATATATCTAAGAACCAAACAAATCAGTCTTCTGGACTGGATCGTAATAGACCCACATAGGTGAGTAACAAGTATTTCGCCGAAACCATTATTCAAGCACTATCTTTTAATATCTATGGACTTCCTTACAAACAAGACCTATGATTTCCTCATCGTCGGCGCCGGACTCTTCGGCGCCACCTTCGCACGGCTCGCAACCGACGCTGGCCGCAAGTGCCTCATTATAGACAGGAGACCCCACACCGGAGGCAACACCCACTGCATAGACATCAGCGGTATCTGCGTACACATGTACGGGCCGCATGTCTTCCACACCAAGAGCGAGGATGTATGGCGATTCGTGAACAAATACGCCACGTTCAACCACTTCACGCTTTCTCCCATAGCCAACTACCACGGGCAGCTCTACAACCTGCCCTTCAACATGAACACCTTCCGCCAAATGTGGGGCACCACCACCCCACAGCAGGCTATGGCCATCATAGACAGCCAAAGATACCACGGCACACCACGCAACCTCGAAGAGCAGGCTCTCGCTCTCGTCGGCAACGACATCTATGAGCAACTTATCAAAGGATACACCGAGAAGCAATGGGGACGGTCATGCCGCGACTTGCCGCCAGACATCATCAAGCGTCTGCCGTTAAGATACACTTTCGACAATAACTATTTCGATGATCCTTACCAAGGCATACCTGTCGATGGATACAACTCAATCATCGGCAAGCTTCTTCAAGGCTGTGACGTGATGACTGGCTGTGACTTCTTCGATGGTCTTGTCAACGACTGGAGACACACGGCACACACACTCGTCTATACAGGCATGATAGACCAGTTCTACCAGTATCGCTACGGGCATTTGCAGTACCGGTCGCTACGATTCGAGACGGAAACACTGCAGACGCCCAACTATCAGGGTGTAGCACAGATGAACTTCACCGATGCCAACACGCCCTACACACGCATCATAGAGCACAAGCACTTCACAAGCTTCGGGCAACAAGCCTATGACAACCACAACACTGTAATCACACGTGAATACTCACAGCCATATACCCCGGGAGCCGAGCCATACTACCCCGTAAACGACCAGACAAACAACAGTCTCTATGCCAAATACAAGATACTCGCTGACCAAGAACCCGACACCATCTTTGGCGGACGACTCGCTGAATACCGATACTACAACATGGACCAAGCCATAGCCAGCGCAATGAGGAAGTGGGGCGAATACCTAAGCTGCTAAAGCATTGCTGAGAAAGATTCTGACCATGTAATATCCTAACTTCATGGAGATATAACTCCAGGCTGTCAATTCAAGGAATTATATTCTCAAATATTCTGTATATCCGCGCCCTGCGCGGTAGGAGGAAAAGAGCACCACGACAAAGGTACGGCCGAAGTTCACAAGGTGGATTACAAGAGAATGTTTGAGAATATCAAGTACCAGTGTATATTTATTTCTTAGGTGTACGAAACGCTGAATTGTTACTGTCTGAGGCAGCGATACACAAAATATCTTAAAAAGGTTGTATTTCGGAAGTTTTTTTGTCGAAATCCATATAACTTTGTAGCATAATCAAACAATCTTGTTATGGATATTTTCTTAGAGGTAAACAATGTCACTAAACGGTTTGAAAACCATGTGGCGCTCAACAACGTGTCGTTGTCGGTACGCAAAGGCCGTATCTTTGGCTTGTTAGGTCCCAACGGCGCAGGCAAGACAACGCTGATTCGTATTTTGAATCGCATCACGGCGCCGGATAATGGTCAAGTGATCTTCGACGGTCGTCCAATGGAGCCTGACGACGTTATGCGGATTGGTTATCTGCCGGAAGAGCGCGGACTGTATCGTAAGATGAAGGTAGGAGAGCAGGCCGTCTACCTCGCACGGTTGAAAGGACTGAGCAAGGAAGAAGCGGTGACACGGCTGCAAGCCTGGTTTGATAAGTTCGGCATCATGCCTTGGTGGAACCGCAAGCTTGAGGAACTATCGAAAGGTATGGCACAGAAAGTGCAGTTCATCATCACGGTGCTTCACAACCCAGACCTGCTCATCTTTGACGAACCGTTCTCCGGCTTCGACCCCGTCAACGCCGAACAGTTGAAGCAAGAAATCCTTCAACTCAAGGAACAAGGCCATACGATCATCTTCTCTACCCATAATATGGCAAGTGTCGAAGAAATCTGCGATGACATTGCGCTCATCAACCACTCGGAGGTGGTCCTGCAAGGAGAGATGCTCCAGATCAAGGACCGGTTCCGCACAGGACTTTATGAATTGAATACTCCTCAGACATTGACAGAAAAAGAACAGACCTCGTTCTCCATCGTAGCCCATGACACGCGATTGGGCATGGAGCATTATCTACTTCAGGCTAAAGAAGGGGTTACAGGCAACGAGCTTGTCAAGCAACTCTGCGAGCAGGTTGAGGTTCACTCCTTTGCTGAGCAGATGCCCTCTATGAACGACATCTTCCTCAAGGTCATAGGCAAGGATACGAAATGGAACGAAGAACAAATAGAAAGTAAGTCATGAACAAGATACTAATCATTATCCAGCGCGAGTTTCTGAAGCGCGTACAGAAGAAGAGTTTTATCCTCCTTACCATTGCTACGCCGTTTTTGATGGCTGCTTTGATATGCATACCTCTCTGGCTTTCCTCTGTAGAGAACGACGAGCAGCAGCATGTGGCCGTCATTGACCCGTCGGGAGTCTATGTCAAGGCTTTGCAGGGCTCACGCGCCTTCGAGTTCACGGCGCAGCCGGCACTGACAAAAGACATGCAGGGAGACGACTCGCCTTACGACGCGGTAGTAACCGTCTCGGGCGACTTGGTAAAGAACCAGGGAGCGGTGAAGGTATACAGCCGGAAGGAGGTTCCGGCCAACTTGCTCGATTACATCCATTCCCGTTTTGACGAGACCGTGCAAAAACAGAAGCTTGCTTCGGCAGGAATCCCCGGACTTGACAAGATCATCGTTGATGTTCAGCAGAGTGTGCCAGTAGAGACTGTCAAATGGAACGAAGAAGGGGAACAACAGGCTTCTAACACCGACGTGGCCATCGCTGTCGGTTTCATCTTTACCTTCCTCATCTATATGTTCGTTGTCTCCTATGGTGCCATGGTGATGCAGAGTGTCATCGAGGAGAAGACCAACCGCATCGTGGAGCTGTTGGTGAGCAGTGTCAAGCCCTTTCAGCTGATGATGGGAAAGGTCATTGGCGTCATGCTCGTAGGCTTGGCGCAACTTGCTTTGTGGGCGGTCATGTTGGTGGTCATTCTTGGGATAGCCTCCGCAGGTTTCGGGGTCTCCGTGATGTCACCGGAGGTGAAGACCGTTCTTATGGTGCTTACCAATCTGCCTTATATTGAGATCGGTGTCATGTTCTTAGTGATGTTCATTGGCGGCTACCTGCTTTATGCCAGTTTCTTTGCGGCAACAGGTGCCAGCATCAATGAGCAGGAGGATGCCAGCCAGTTCATTATTCCTGTGACGCTGATCACGCTCTTCGGCCTCTATGCGGCCATGTACAGCGTGGAGAACACGGACGGCCCGTTGGCCTTCTGGACCTCTCTCTTCCCGCTTACCTCACCCATCGTCATGATGGTGCGCATTCCGTTCGGTGTACCATTGTGGCAAGAAGCACTCAGCGTCGTTCTGCTCTATGCCACCGCTCTCCTCATGATATGGCTTGGCGGAAAGATCTACCGCGTGGGTATTCTGATGTATGGCAAGAAGCCTACGATAAAGGAAATCATGAAATGGCTTAAGTATTAACACACGGGTCGGCGCTTGTATGAAAAGGAGGCCAAGCCGTGTTAGTATTTTTGGAAATACTCTTGTATCTTCTGCCAGTCGTGCGTCTTGGTGAGCGCAAGCATAAGCAGCACGCGGGCTTTCTGCGGGTTGAGGGTCAACGCGGCCACGAAGTGGTACTTGCTGTCGTCGACCTCACCGTTGAGACAAGTAGGACCGGTGGGCACACGACTCGAGCGCACGATGTTGATGCCCTTGGCGCGAGCCTGGAGGGCCACGTCGAAGACGTCCTTGTAGAAATTGCCATCACCGACGCCGGCGAGCACGATGCCGTCGAAGTTGGCATCCATAAACGCTTTCATTGGCAGCGGCGAACAGTTGGCATAGCCATAGACGATGCCAACCTTGGGCAGCGACGTAAGGTTATCGACAGAGAACTCGCTCTGCGTGGTGTGCAGGTTAGTGACATTGCGGCAGTAGAAGGCTTGTCCGTTATAGACATAGCCCACCTTGCCGAAGTTGGCAGCCTGAAACGTAGCCACATCGGTGGTATGCATCTTGGTGACGTCCTTGGCATCGAGCAGCATGTTGTTCATGCAGACCATCACGCCACGACCCACTGACTGCGGACTGGCAGCGGCGACCACGCCCGCATAGATATTACCGGGACCGTCGGCACTGATAGCTGTCGACGGACGCATGGCACCCACAAGGATGACCGGCTTGTCGCTGTGAACGGTGAGGTTGAGGAAATAGGCCGTCTCCTCCATGGTATCGGTACCGTGAATGACGACCACACCATCGTAACCTTCGTTGTTGAGCAATTGGTTAATGCGTTTGGCAAGCATCAGCCACACGTTGTCGTTCATGTCCTGCGACCCGATGTTGACGAGTTGCTCACCACTGACATCGGCCACATCGAGCATCTGCGGCACAGCCTGCATAAGCGTCTGCACTCCCACCTGTCCGGCGCTGTAAGCCGAGTTGGTGGCAGAGGTGCTCACGCCGGCGATAGTACCGCCGGTAGCAATGATTCTAATCTTAGGTTTGGCTGCAAGTGTCACCACAAAGGCGAACAGCAGCAGAATGAGTGAAAAGCGTTTTGTGTTCATATGTGTGTGATTGAGTGATGATTGCAACCTATCAGCGCATCAGAAGGGTGATGAGATAGCCCACGCCAATGGAGACGAAGGTGGTGACAAATCCCGGCAGCTGGAACGAGTGATTGATGACATACTTGCCCACATGGGTGGTGCCCGTGCGGTCAAACTCCAGTGCCGCTACCTCCGTGGGATAGTTGGGGAGGAAGAAATAGCCGTTGACAGCAGGAAACATCGCCACCAACAGCAGTGGATTGATGCCTAAGGCGATGCCCACGGGATAGAGCGTGGTGACAGTGGCTGCCTGAGAGAAGAGCATGATGCTCATCAGAAACAACGCTACAGCGAAGAGCATCGGCGCCGTGGAGACCATGCCGGAGAGCGCATGATTGATGGCTTCCGCATTGCCGGTATAGAAGGTTGATCCCATCCACGCCACACCGAAGATGGCTATCACGGCATTCATGCCGGCCATAAAGATATTGCCCTTGGGCAGTTCCTTTACGCTGGTCTTGCCGACAAGCAGGATGAGGATGGCATCGCTCATCATCACCATCTCGATGGTCTCACTCATCGTCACGCCTTCTGGACGCAACGCAGGCACAAAGCCGAAGAGCACTACCAGAGCCACGCCAAGGAAAAAGGCAAGTACGGCACGCACCGCGCGCGGATTGTGCTCAGTCTCGGCCTCCTTGAGGTTATTGGTGTCGGCCACCGGGTCGATGAGTCCCTCATGCACCCGCCGCTGGTATTCCGGGTCGTCGATAAGTTCTTTGCCGACATGATTCTCTATGAACGCGGCCACAAGAATGGACACGAGGCTTGCTGGCAGACAGACCATCAGAATAGTGCCAAGTTCGATGCCTTGTCCGCCGAGCATATCAGAGGAGATCATAGCCGCCATAGCTGCCGATACAGGACTGCTGGTAATGCCCAGCGATGCAGCAATGACCGACAGGCTCATGGGCCGCTCGGGCCGCGTTTTGTTGGCTTGGGCAATCTCGCTGATGATAGGCAACAGGCTATAGCAGGTATGGGCGGTGCCTGCGAAGACGCAGAAGGCGAAGCAGCACAGTGGACCATAGTAGGTGATGCGGTCGGGATGGCGGCGCAGGAACAGGGCGGCACGACCCACGAGATATTCCAGTCCACCCGTGGCCTGCAGAGCGGCCGAGGCAGTGATGACGGCTATGATGATGAGCATCACGTCAATAGGGGCCTTGCCAGGGGCAAGACCAAAGCCATAGACGAGAATGAAAGTGCCGAGCATGCCATAGATACCCAGTCCGACGCCGCCCACACGCGCACCGATGAAGATAAACACGAGGACGACAAACAATTCTATCAGGATGAGAGCTGTTGCCATTTAGAATATGATATTAGGTTGAAATCCTGATGCAAAGATAAGGTTTTCAAAAGGAATATTTTTAAAAAAGCAATCGCATTTTTTGTTAATTCCAAAACTCTTTGCTATTTTTGTCGCAACATACAAACATGAACAACCGAGGAAACCTTAGCTTGCCACAGCTTGCCGAGCGCTATCACATCAGTGACATCTTTGGCGGCAGTGTAGCCTACTTCTCATCTAAAGAAGGCGGTGAACGTGACTTACGTGCCTTCACCAACAGCATCAGCTGCCATGAACTGCACCTCATCCGTGCCGGACGGGCATCCATCACCGCCAACGGCAAGCGCATAGAACTGCATGAGGGCGACCTGATGCTCATGCATCCTTTTCAATCCGTCGACTGCTCATTTCCCGATGACACAGAGACAGAGGGTCTGCTGCTGGAGGATGGCTTCTACCAACAGCTCATGCAACTCGATGGCGGGGATGCACCAGTGCCGCCCAAGAGCAACGAAGGACCATGCGTCTATCATCTCAATACAGCACAGGTGACAGAGCTCAGCGGCATCTTCCAACAGATCAGACGCACCATCCGCTACGTACATATCTATAAAGTAGAGATGCTGCGATCGCTGGTGCACGTCTGTCTGCTCTTCATCAGCGAACTGCCCTACGACCGCCGCCTCATAGCGCCCGACCTCAGACACAAGCAGGACATACTGAAGATATTCTTTTTCCTGGCACGAAAGCACTTCCGCCAACATCGACAGATAGGCTTCTATGCCGACAAACTCAACATCACGACGACCTATCTCAGCCGGGTGGTGCGTGAACTCACGGGTAACACCATCAACAACTATCTCAACAACCTTGCCTTTGAGGAAGCCTGCAACCTGCTGCGCTCGACTGACATGACCATTGGAGAAATTGCCTTCTCTCTGGCCTTCAGCGACCAGAGCGCCTTCACCAACTTCTTCAAAGCACACGCCGGATGCACACCGAAAGCTTATCAGAAGACTGCCATTTCCTAAAATTAAGCTTTTCACGGCCCATATAACATAAATTGTCTACCAAACGGCAAACATCGTTAAAGTTTGGCGGCGAATGATTGCACATTGACTTTAATAGCCTACCTTTGCATTGCATGAGGCAAGAAAATAGCCTGCATGCCCTTACAAGAACATAACAATAACCTCTAAAAGAAAGGATCAAAGCTATGAAAATCAACAACAAGATGAACTTGAAGATCAATAAGGATATCAAGAGTTATATACACGATCTCACCGACCTGGTGTGGAACTTCATTCGCAACCGTGCCATCTATCCCGCCAATGCCGTGCTGGCCGTGCAGCGCGAACTGGCCTGCAACGTCTTCGACTCGCCCGACAACTGCCGAGAATGCGACTTCTATGCTCCCGGTCTGCTCATCACCCACAACGACAAAGGCTCCGTCGTTCCCAACTATGCCATGATCAAAAGTATCGCCAAGCGGTATTATGGCGCACCCAATAATCCATGTGGATGGAGAGGAGAACCTTAGCGCACCATACTTTTCATTCACCAATGCGTCACCCATAAAAGAAAGTGAGGAAAATCATGTCCTGGCTTTCGCTCCCCAATGGAGCTATGGGTCTAAATCTATGGGGTAGCCTTACGAGCAAGCTCGACGGCTATCCCATAGATTTAAACCCTTCCCCTGCACCTATGGTGCATAAAATATAAATGGCAATTTGCAATAATCGACCATGAAGATTATCAAGCGATTTTTCCGACAGTCTTATTTTATGCCCGAAGGGCAATTTTGCGCGAAGCGATTTTCGTCATCGACAGGTTTGACACCTTGGGTGTGGGTCTAAAGTTACGGGATAGCCTGCGAGCTTGCTCGGAAGGCTATCCCGTAACTTTAGGCACAAAGCTCCATCGGGAGCGAAAGCCTGCCGATGACTATTTTCTTTTTCTTCACCTGGTTTTGATTATAGAACTTAAGCCACAAGGTTGCCGAGTGCACCAGTATTATTGACCGAAACGACAAAAAAACATGGTCATACCAACATCATTCAAAGAATAATTCGTAACTTTGGCCCCAATATACAACCAAACGATTACAACTATGATTAAGATTTATGGCATGCCTTCCTGCCCCTATTGCGCTTATGTCGACGAGCAGGTGAAGGGCGACAAGCGATTTAAGGTTATCAACATCGGTGAAGACGTGAGGTACATGGGTGCCTTCATGCGGCTGCGTGACAAGAGTGCAGCCTTCGACCACTCCAAAGAGATTGGCGACATCGGCATCCCCGCCTTCGTACTGGAAGACGGCACCGTCACGCTCAAGCCTGAAGACGTGGGTCTCAAAGAGTACGATCCCAACGAGAGCGGCCCCTCATGCAGTCTTGACGGTAAAGGCTGCTGATACGGCGACCCAGCAGGTGCCCTTTCTGAAGTCCGGAAGTTCAGAAGTCCGGAAGCACAGTCATAAGTAATATGTTATTATCAGATGCTTGAACACATGATTGGACTTCCGGACTTCGCAGTCAAGCATTTAGCTTGTTCATTATCGATTCCCATTCTATCTTTTGTCCCTAATAAAAGAAGACGCTTTTTTTAGAAATTCACATAAACTTATTGATATGACAAAGCAAACATTTATTGCATTGTTAGCAGCTATCCTGACATTGCTGCCAGGGGAGACTTCTGCAAAAGAGAAAATTGTGAACTACACAGAGGTGAGGAATTATTTCCATATCAATGGTACTACCTTGCCTTTCAACCAGTTGATCACCACACAGGCCGACTTCGACAAATACTTCTCTCCAGCTGCCGTGATGGGTAAGAACGGAGAACCCACAAAGGTGGACTTCCGCAAACAAATAGTAATGGCTATCGTGCTCGCTGAGACCGACAGGACGGCAGAGATAAAGGACCTGAAAATTGTCGATACAGGGAAGAGTGAATATTCAGGAAAGAATGAGCTCCACCTTAAATATACGGTGAACTACGGTCCCCGCCAGTCGTATGTCGTGGAGCCCATGTATCTCGTCGCCATCAATGCGAAGTATCGTGATTACACGGTCTACGACGAGGGTGTTGTGACACAGGCTGACGAAAGTTCATCATCTGACTTCCGCAATGTGCACTACGTGGGATACAACAGTCATATCGACCTCAGCATTGACTACCCCACCTCTCAGGGCAATCTTCGCAATGCCGTCCTCGACTATGAGTCAGCACTTCTCAAGGGTGCATCCGACTTCTTCTGCCCACAGGACGGTCCTTCCACGCCTGGCTATTCCGGTGAAAAGGGAGACGCTGACAAGATGTTCAACTACTATATCGGTCAATTGACAACGAACATGAAAGGTCTGGACAAGGCCAACGACATGCCCTACCGTCCCTGCTCCATGCAGTATAAGATACTCCGCACCGATGAGACGGACCGGTACCTTACTTTGGAAGCTAACGGCTATGGCTATACAGGTGGCGCGCACGGTCAGGGCCTGAACAAGGGTGTCACCTTCAACAAGGCTACAGGTAAGAAAGC
The DNA here is from genome assembly GCA_900319905.1 of uncultured Prevotella sp. GTDB lineage: Bacteria > Bacteroidota > Bacteroidia > Bacteroidales > Bacteroidaceae > Prevotella. The sequence continues at coordinate 21,058 of ONQB01000003.1, forward strand.
GGAACTGGTGAAGAAGACGGTGGAACTACAAAAGCTTATCACCTCCCGTCTGCCCAAAGACTTAGTCGATGGCTATACGCAGGACAAACCCGTGCCATTTCCAGCCAATGACATCTTCTTTAAAAATGGTACAATTGTTTTCCTCTACGAGTCAGACGAGATAGCCTGTCATGCTGCGGGACAAATCATGGTGACCTTCTATCCCGCCGAGATACAGAATTATCTCACCGAAGAGGGTAAGATTCTCACGGAGATGAACTGATTTCAGAAGTCCGGAAGAATAGAAGTCCGGAAGTTCAGAAGTCTAGTCATATGCACTAGCATCTAATAACCCAAACAACAAGGTATTATTATTGTAATTCAAGTTTCGCAAGCTAACAATTACTTTCATCCAAGCCAGCCGCATGCAGGGGCCGGTCTTGTGCCGGCCCTCAAAAAATGTTCGACATATTTTTAAAAGCTCAAGTTTTGGAAATTAAGTAATTCCTTGCAGGGGCGCCCCTTGTGGCCGTCCGCAACCTTTCCTTGGAAAAGTTATTTTTTGGTTGCGGAAATATACTTCCGAAACTTGAATTATTGTAATGACTGGACTTCCGGACTTCTGAACTTCCAGACTTCTCAATTCTTTATTTCTATCCTTCGTTGACAATTTTATGATCAAACGTTTAAAATAACAGAAGAGAAAACCTAAAATATAAAATAAATAACCTATCTTTGCAATCGAACCCATTGAACAACTTATATGATACAGGAGACTAAATTAACTCAAATAATAAAGGCAATGAGACATTTTACCATTCTCTTCATGCTGACGCTGTTGTCTGTCAGTATGAACGCCGCGGACGTATTCCGCCAAGACTCCATCTACGAGCGGGTGTATCAGAATCTGTTCACCGGATCCGTGAATGTCAACGACCCAAATGATTACTGCGACCTTCATGGTTTAGATGAGGGCACATCCAACTTCATGCGCCAACTCTTCACCTTTGAGGAGCTCACCAGCGACGAGGCTTATTGCTCTTGGGGTGACTACGGTATTTCGGATGCCAATGCCAACAAAGTCAGCGCACTCAGTCCCATACTCTACGGATTATGGATGCGCATCTACAAAGGCATTGACCTGTGCAACTATTTCTTGGAACAGACCGCAACGCTCACCGATGCCGCAACGCTCACGCAGCGTGCCTCTGTACGTGCGATGCGGGCGCTCTACTACTATCACGCCCTCGACCTCTTCGGCAATCCGCCATTGACAACCTCCACCACCGACAAAGGACAGCAGGTGGGCAGAGAAGCGCTATTCAACTTTCTCATTGACGAGCTGAAGGCTGTTGAGCCGGACGTTCCTGACGCTCAAGCCAGCACCTCCGCCGATGCAGGCTATGGCTACGTCAACAAGGGCGTCGTGTGGATGTTGTTGGCCCGTCTCTATCTCAATGCCGAAGTCTATACCGGCACTGCTCATTGGGCAGAGGCGGCCGCTTATGCCAAGAAGATCATCGACTGCAATGCCTATCATCTGTCAACAACGACCGTCAACGGCTGGTCGGGCTATCAGCAGCTCTTCATGGGCGACAATGGAGAGAGTGACGCCGCCAAGGAGATGATTCTGCCCATCCGTCTCGACGGCAACGGACCAAACAGTTGGAGCACACTGTTCTTCATTGCAGCTATGTCAAACAATAGGGAATATATCAATCCCGACGGAGTTACTATGGGTAACGGAAGCAGTCAAGCCTGGGGAGGCTATAGCTCGCGCAAGCCACTAATAGAACGTTTCTTCCCCGGCGGCAATGTTCCGGAAGCACATATTTACCAAATGCCCGCTAAGGCTGAGGATGACCGTGCCCTCATTGAGAACAGTCCGAAAAAGGATGAAAACTATGTCGAGACCTACTTTGGCGACTCTCCCTATCTCGTCAAGTTCAATAACTTCCACAGCGATGGTTCTGCCGGACATAACACAACTTTTGCCGACACCGATATCCCGCTGATGCGCTATGCCGAGGCACTGATGACCTATGCCGAAGCCATGTACCGAATGGGAGACACCTCAACGGCCCTTCATTACATCAACATGGTACGCACCCGCGCCCATGCCAAACCGCTCACCTCGCTGACGCTCAGCGACCTCACCGACGAATGGAGTCGTGAGTTCTACTACGAGGCCCGCCGACGTACTGACATGATACGCTTCAACATATTAAAAGGAAAAAGCTTCAGAAGACTGCTGCCTATCCCAGAAAACGTAATCAACAATCAGCCAGACCTAGTACAGAATCCTGGCTATAAAGTGACGGACGCAACTGATGTAAAGTTTATTCAGCCATCGTTTGCCCATGAGACCATCACTGTTGACTCTATCGTAGCATTGTCGTTTGCATGGCATTCCATCACTCAAGAGGAAGCTGACATCCACTACACCTTGTCCATCGGCAAGGACCGTCATAACAGCCTGCCATTCACATCAGAGGACACCACAGCGACCATCAGCGCCAAGGACTTACAGTCAGCAATGGAACAGTGCTTTCCAAGCCTCACAGAGGCTGATATGAAAGTCTATTGCACGGCCTATTGCGGCAGCGAAGAATACTCGACCGATTCTATGACAATACATGTCTTTGCTTCGGAGAAGTTAAACCTCCCAATCAAAGATCCTTGGTACATCATCGGCACTTGCATCGGCGACGGAAGTTGGCAAAACTCTGTTGAGGGTGTTGGTCATTCTATGTATCCACTTGACTACAGAGACAATATTATCTATTTCCAAGCAGGAGACCAGTTTAAGTTGGTCAAGGGCTTTGGTTGGGACAACCAGTGGGGAAGCTGGAGCGGCAACTACCAGGACCTTACGCGAAATGATGGCGCAAGCAATAACATTACCATCCCTGATGCCGGTTGGTATAACATTGACATGTCTAACGACTGGCCGAGCATAACTCCGCTCACCGACTACAAGGAGACCGTCTACAACAATGTATCACTCACAGCCGGCTCACAGACCTTTACCTTGAAGCCCATCAGCAACAAGGAGCACGAGGTGGAATACTTCGCACAGGTCACCATCGACAATAAGAGCAAGATAAGCATCAATGCTGACGACACTATCTTGGTCAAAGACGCAACCGTAAAGGCTGGAACATACAATGTCTTTGTCAATACACAGAGCCTGAACTACAGCGTCTCCAACGCCGACGGATACAACGAAGATGATGCCAAGAACAACATTGTCAGCACCTTGGAATCCATTCCCGCCACAAGCGTAGGTGTCATCGGACTTGGGCGCGACGACGACAGCGTGCAGGTGGTGAACATCGGCCGTATCAACCCCACGGATGAGGTCCACAACATCGTCTTGGTGATTGGCAACAAGGAGATAGCTCTCACCGATGACGGCAAATGCACCTTCCGTGACATCGCAGGCATTACCGCTGCGCGCGTGCGGTTCTACGCTGAATACAAGAGCGGTGACGTCACAACCCGCAGATGGTCGGACTATTTTGATCTGTCGACTAAAGTCGTTCCATTGGCAACGATGGTCAACAGCGACGGTAAGCGCTATGGCATGGCAGGAGACAACGAAATCATTGGCTATGGCTACCTCTCAGGCAGTGTCACCGTGGAATACGGCGACCTGAGCTGGACACAGACGGTGAGTGAACCAGGTTTTTACCGTGGTTCGTTCGTAGTAGGCAGTAACGACAACACTGCGCCCACGCTACAGCTCACGCTGATCAAAACCATCAGCATGATAGGCAGTTTCAATACTTGGGCCGAAGATGTGCCTATGACTTATAACGCTACCAGCAACTGCTGGGAAGGCACACTGAAACTGACTGAGCCGACTGAAATGAAGTTCCGGGCCAACAACGACTGGGGGCTGGACTGGGGCAGCAACAACAATGATGAATGGTCAGGAACTTTGACTGAGATGGGTAATAATATCTCTATCAACACTCCCGACACCTACAACGTAAAGGTGTACCTCACCTATCCATACGACTCGCACTATATCCTGACTTCCGCAACAGGCATAACCTTACCTGCCGCAGCAAACGGAATCGAGAAGATATACGACTTGAATGGTGTGGAGATGAAGCATCCTAAGTCGGGCGTTTACATCGTCCGCAAGAATGGACAAACGAGAAAGATGATCATCAAGTAACCTCTATCGTTTATATTAAAGAAGTCCGGAAGTCCAGAAGTCCAGAAGTCCAGTCATATGCACTAGCATATAACGGAAGTTCAGAAGTTCAGAAGTTCAGAAGTACAGTCATATGCACAAGCATATAACGGAAGTCCGGAAGTTCAGAAGTTCGGAAGTCCAGTCATATGCACTAGCATATAATAATACAAACAACAAGGTATTATTAAAGCAGCGCATCTGACAATAGAACCCCTTGGGGTTCCGGTATCATAGCGAGGGGATGAGGCGAGCGAAGCGAGCCTCTTCCCCTCGTAACGTGATGAGGTATAATTAAATCGCTACCCCCTTGCGGGGTTGCGGCAATATTGAATTTCCGGACTTTCGTCCGTGTTATCGATGTATGTGAATATTCCACGTATGCATCGTATTAAATATTACCGCAACCCCGCAAGGGGGTAGTCAATTAGGTATTAACGACATGCTTACGAGGGGAATCGCTTCATTCGCTTTCGCTCATACGCTCATCCCCTCGCTATGAATCCGGAACCCCCAAGGGGGTTCTTGGCTCAAAGATTTATTGGAAGCAAAAGACTATACTCGACTATTTCCCTCTACCCTTTAGAAATGGTATACCACACTTACGTCCACAGGAGTTTGTAGGGTGCGCTAAATAGAGAAGTCCGGAAGTTCAGAAGTACAGTCATATGCACTTGCATAAACGGAAGTCCGGAAGTACAGAAGTCCAGAAGTCCAGTCATATGCACAAGCATCTAATAATACAAATAACAGGGTATTATTATTGTAATGACTGGACTTCTGGACTTCTGGACTTCTGAACTTCCGGACTTCTATTCTTTGACTTCTGTTACAATCTCACTACTGTTCAATCAGCTTCACTGCCTGCTGAACGATGTTGTTGCGTGTGTTGATAACCTGGAAGTACTCGCTCATGTCCCACAGATCACGTGCGATGAGCGCCTTGAGCTGCAACTTGAGCGAGGGCAGTGTGCGGGTAAGCTCCGCATCGTCTTTGGGAGTCACCTTCAGTTTCTTGCCTTCAGCAAAGATGCTATCGAGGAGCGACTGAGGCACCTCGTAGGACTTAAAGAAGCTGTCGAAAGTAGGATAATGGGCTTTGAGCTCCTTGCGGTGATTGTCCATGTACTTCAGGTCCTGGCTGATGATAACGTTTTTAGCCACGAGATTGCGGTGGAAAGGCGTGTACTGCGTTGTGTCGAGCGGCACAAAGTAGTCGGGCATGATGCCACCGCCACCATATACCGTGCGGTGCTTGCGCAGCGTGTAATACTTAAGTGAATCGGCAAAATGGATGCTGTCGGCACTATAGAACTCACCATGTTTGTAGCGGTTGTCGAGGTCCATGGAGTAGTCCTTCATGTCGCCCTTGACGTATGGCTTCTGGATGCACCGTCCCGAAGGCGTATAGTAATGGGCGATGGTGAGCCTCATCATCGAACCGTCGGGGAAATCGATAGGACGCTGCACAAGGCCCTTGCCAAACGTACGGCGACCCACCACAAGACCACGATCCTGGTCCTGAATGGCTCCTGTAACGATTTCTGCAGCCGAGGCCGTGAACTCATTGACAAGCACCACTACCTTGCCGTCGCGTAGTTGTCCGCCGTCCTGCGCATGATACTCCTGACGCGGGAACCGACGGCCCACAGTGTAGACAATGAGATCCTTGGGCTGCAAAAACTCATTGGCAATCTGCACCGCTGCCTGCAGGTAACCACCACCGTTCTCCTGAAGGTCAAGGATAAGATCACGCATGCCTTGCTTGCGCAGTGACGCAACAGCCGTCATAAACTCTTTGTAGGTTGTCGCACCAAAGCTGCCTATACGGATGTAGCCGACCTGCGGCCGAATCATATAGTAGCCGTCGATCGTCTTCACGGGAATCTTATCGCGTGTGACGTCAAAGACGAGTTTGTCCTTGATACCACGACGCACAACGGTCAGCTTCACATGCGTGCCCTTGGGACCACGCAACCGGCGCATGATCTCGTCTTTCGACATCTTCACACCAGCGATGGCCGTGTCGTTGACCGCCACAATGCGGTCACCGGCCAGGATGCCGGCCTTCTCCGACGGACCCTTCAGAATGGTCTGAATGACGAGCAACGTATCTTCCTGCACATTGAACTGCACGCCAATGCCATCGAACGAGCCGTTGAGCGACTCGTTCATCGACTTGGTTTCCTTGGCCGTGCTATATGAGGAGTGAGGGTCAAGCTTCTCGATCATTCCCCTGATGCCGTCCTCTACAAGCCGGTTCTCATCGACGGAGTCGACATAAAGATTGGAGATGGCAAGTTCAGCAATCTGAAGCTTTCGCAACGGACTGGTCTTGCCGAAGTCGAGATGCAACTGTGCATAAGCTGGCTGGCCATAGAGCATGACCGACATAAAAAAAACGGTGCAGGCGATGACCTGCTTGCACAGCATCGCTTGCACCTTGTGGTAAATATTCATAGTATGTTTCCTTAAACTCTGCATATTCTCTTCTTTGTGATCACTGGCTTCATGGGCTACGCCCTATTCATCATCAGGCAGCGTCTCGTCCTCGGGAATGTCCTCTTCTATGACAAGGTTGTTGATGATAAAGTTCTGCCGCTCCATCGTATTCTTGCCCATGTAGTACTCAAGCAGCTTCTGCACCTGGTCGTTCTTATGGAGCGTGACTTGCTCAAGCCGCATGTCAGGACCGATGAAATGGACAAATTCTTCGGGTGAGATCTCTCCGAGGCCCTTAAATCGCGTAATCTCCGGATCGGGGCCTAGCTCCTTGATGGCCTTCACTCGCTCCTCGTCGGTATAGCAGTAACGTGTGATGAAATCGCCCTTTTTCTCACCTTTGGACAGATGAGCGTCGGCCTCCGCAATGACACGCTTGCTCTTGATCTTAGAGCGGCGGTTGCGCACGCGGAAGAGCGGAGTCTGCAACACATATACATGACCTTTCTTGATGAGGTCGGGATAGAACTGCAAGAAGAACGTGATGATGAGCAACCGGATGTGCATGCCGTCAACATCAGCATCGGTAGCCACGATCACCTTGTTGTAGCGCAGGTCGTCGAGACCATCCTCAATGTCGAGAGCCGATTGCAGCAGGTTGAACTCCTCATTCTCGTACACCACTTTCTTGGTCAGCCCAAAGCTGTTGAGCGGTTTACCACGCAGCGAGAACACCGCCTGGGTGTTGACGTCGCGGCTCTTAGTGATGCTGCCACTGGCCGAGTCACCCTCGGTGATGAAGATAGACGACTCTTCCTTACGTTCGTTCTTGGCATCGCAGAAGTGGATGCGACAGTCGCGCAACTTCCGGTTGTGGAGGTTGGCTTTCTTTGCCCGTTCCCGTGCCATCTTCGTGACACCGGCCATGGCCTTGCGCTCCCGCTCACTCTCCTTGATCTTGTTCTCAAGGATGTCGGCCACGTCCTCTTTATGGATGTGGAGATAGTTGTCTACTTCACGCTTGACGAAGTCGCCCACATACTTATTGATGGTCTCACCTCCCGGTTCCATCAGTGTGGAGCCCAGCTTGATCTTGGTCTGCGACTCAAACACCGGCTCCTCAACATTGATGGCGATAGCGGCCACGATGCCGTTGCGAATATCGGTGTATTCGTAATTTTTGTCGTAATATTCCTTGATGGTCTTGGCAATATGCTCCTTGAAAGCGCTCTGGTGAGTACCCCCCTGTGTGGTGTGCTGACCATTGACGAAGCTGTGATACTCCTCGCCGTACTGATTGGTATGGGTAAACGCGATCTCGATGTCCTCGCCCTTGATATGCACAATGGGATAAAGCGGGTCGGTGGTCATGTTGTCAACCAGCAGATCCTCCAGTCCGTTGCGGCTCTTGATGCGCCGGCCATTGTACATGATGGTCAGGCCCGAGTTGAGGTAAGTATAGTTGCGGAGCATATTTTCCACGATTTCATCGTGGAACGAATAGTTCTTAAACAGCGTGTTGTCGGGCTCAAAATAGATATAAGTACCGTTTTCGTCGTTGCTTTTTTTTGTTACATCCTTCTTGAGGATGCCACGCTCGAACGTAAGCTCGCGTACTTGTCCCTCACGGTAGCTTCGCACGATGAAATGGGCACTTAACGCGTTTACAGCCTTCACGCCGACGCCATTCAAGCCCACGCTTTTCTTAAACGCCTTGGAGTCGTACTTACCACCGGTGTTGAGCACCGACACAGCTTCCACGAGTTTGCCCTGCGGGATGCCACGTCCATAGTCACGCACGCTGACACGCAGATTGTCGGTGATATCGATCTCGATTCTGTCGCCGGCTTTCATCTTGAACTCGTCGATGGAGTTGTCGATCACCTCCTTGAGCAGCACATAAATGCCGTCTTCGGGCAGCGTTCCGTCACCCAGACGGCCGATATACATACCCGGACGCGTGCGAATGTGCTCCATATCGCTCAGGTGCCGGATATTGTCTTCAGTGTATTGTATGGGTTGTTCTGGATTTGACATGCTATATCTTGATTAAAAATCTTAGCTTATTTCTCTGCCTTAATCTCTTTTCTGTAGCAGCGACGGCGTTTATGGTTGACATGCTCGAGCGAGCTCCACTGTCCCTGCACGCCATTGTTGTTTTCCATCTCCACGTTGGTCTCGCCCCACTTGAAACCGTAGTCAATGTAGCGGGGAATAAGGTCGGCAAAGAGCAGGGCATTGGCGCCCTTGGCCCGATACTCCGGCAGGAAACCGACAAGCAGCAGGTCGACGCCCTCCGTCTTATGCCACTTCAGGGCACGCAACACATGCCACCAGCCGAAAGGCAGCAGGCGACCGCGCCGGCAATGCTGCATGGCTCTTGCCATAGACGGCATGGAGAGTCCCACGCCAGCAATGGCATCGTCCTTGTTGCCGTCTACGATGACCGTAATCAGGTTGAGGTCGAGCATCGGCATATACGACTTGACATACTGGTCAATCTGTTTCTCCGTGAGCTCCACGTAGCCGTAGAGGTCCTTGTAGGTATCGTTGATGATACGAAACACTTTATGAGCGTAGCCATTACGTATGTCCTCATGCGTGACTTTTTTCACATGAAGGTTGTAGCGCTTCTCTATGAGACTGGCGAGCTTCATAAATTTCTCCGGCACAGCGTCGGGCATAGGCAGGTAGTACTCCACGTAGTCGTTGTCCTTGACCCACCCGCCGAGCTTCTCCATGTGCTCCGGATAGTAGGGATAATTATAAATGGTAGGCATGGTGCCAAGCTTGTCGAAGCCCATGATGAGCATGCCCTCTGGGTCGAGGTCGGTAAAGCCCAGCGGACCCACCATCGCTTCCATACCCTTGCTGCGGCCCCATTGCTCAACGGCATCGAAGAGCGCGCGCGATACCTCGATATCATCAATGAAGTCAATCCATCCGAAACGGACATCCTTCTTCTGCCAACGCTCATTGGCACGATGATTGATGATGGCGGCCACACGGCCCACCAGCTTGCCGTCTTTGTAAGCCATAAAATACTTAGACTCACAGAAGTCAAAAGCCACATTACGGTCGCTTCGCAGCGTATTCATCTCATCGAGGAAAAGCGCAGGAGTGTCATAAGGACTGCCTTTGTACAAATCATAGTGGAAATCAACAAACCGCTTGAGGTCCTTGTTGTTTTCTACTGTACGGATTTCTATGGACATAAATTTGTTGAATGATGATTCTTAAATGCTACAATAATGCTATAACATGCAAAGTTATGAATTTTAGCTCATTAATCAAAGAAAAAGATGCTAAATTAGCATAAAGACAAAAGATGCCGCCTGTTATTTCGCGGGCGGCACACAAATGGAGAAAGACTGGCTATAAATCTATCAGTCCAGCACGGAGTCTCTGGTGAAGGTGTGCTTGCCACCTCCTGTCAGACACAGCACGACAGCACCTGCCAGATAGAGCAGCGGCAACTCGATGTTCAAGCCACCGGTCATCGGGTCAATCGAGATGGACGACAGATGGGCCATCAGGATGGCCACCACCATATTGCCGGCAAAAACCACGGCTGCCAGACGCGTCCACAATCCCACGACAATCATCGCGGCGGCAAGCACCTCGGCCACCAGTGAGCCGTAAGCAATGAACGACGGCAAGCCCATGGCGGCGAGCATATCGCCGATAAAGCCTACGCCAAACAGTAGCTTATGTACACCATGGAAAAGCATCAACCCACCAATGGCAAGACGAAGTAACAACAGCCCCAGGTCGTTGTTGCGGAGAGAATCGTTTTCTAATCTCATAAAATAAAAATTAAGTGATGAATAAAAGGCGGAAAGAACATGCCACGCATTGCCGCAGCATATTATTTCCGCTTGTTTGTTGAAAGATGTTTTATCCACTGCCAGACCTCGCGCACCCACAGCACCAACGATGATCCGACGATGATGATGACCCAGTCGGTGAACTTCAGTCCTACGACATTGAAGAACTGCTGTAGCACCGGCAGCTCTACCATGGCGATCTGTCCAAGGAAGATGATGGCCGCGGTAAAGAGCAGTCCCTTGCAGCCTTTGAAATGAAGGGCGCTGCGTCCGGTCTCGAAGGCACGGGCATTGAACAAATAGAAGAAATGGGTCATGACAAAGATGGTGAAAAACAGCGTAAGCTCATAGGGCGTCAGTCCGTCGGCCTTGCCTAAGTGCACGTGCAGCAGGTCGGTGAGCTGACGGATGTCGGCATGCTCAAAGATATAGAGCAAGACGAAGAGCAGAAGGAAGAAGAATCCGCCGACGCCAAGGATGTTCTCATACATATTACGGTTGAGAATGAACGCCTTGCGGTCGCGTGGCTTGTCACGCATCACGCGTTCGGACGGTGGCAGCGAGGCCAGCGCCATGGCGGCAAACGTATCCATGATGAGGTTGACCCACAGCATCTGCGTCACCGTGAGCGGACTCTGCGTACCCATGAAAGCACCCAAGAGCACGATGAACGATGCCGCCACGTTGACCGTGAGCTGGAACAGCAGGAAGCGCTGGATGTTCTGATAAAGCGACCGTCCCCACATGACGGCTCTGCCGATAGAACCGAATGAATTGTCGATGATGGTGATGTCGCTGGCTTCCTTGGCTACCGACGTGCCATCGCCCATCGACAGGCCCACATGTGCCTGCTTCAGTGCCGGTGCGTCGTTGGTGCCGTCACCAGTGACCGCCACCACCTGATTGCAACGCTGCAACGACTCCACGAGCCGTTTCTTGTCCATCGGCCGCGCACGGGCAATGATCTTCAGATCCATCACGCGGCTGTCGAGCTCGCTGTCGCTCAAGGCACCCAGTTCAGGACCGGTGATGATGTTACGGTCGTTGTCGGCATCGGACCAAAGACCTATCTGCCGGCCTATCTCGCAGGCGGTAGCGGGTGTATCGCCCGTCACAATCTTGATGGCGATGCCGGCATCGAGACATTCCTTGACGGCTGCCGGCACGTCGCTGCGCACCGGGTCGCTGATGGCCACGATGCCTTGGAACGTAAACGGACCTGCCACAATACGATCGTCGACAAATGCAGATTCGTCGTCGTCAAGCACTTTATAGGCAAAGCCCAGCGTGCGCATGGCCTGCCGCTGATAGTCCAACAGTCGGTTGTTGATATCGGCCGTAGCCTCCGGCGACATAGTTGACTGGCAGAGGGCCAGCACCTTTTCGGGTGCTCCTTTCACGTAAACGATCTTCTTACCGGGGAACGAGGCCGAACGGACCACCGTCGCCATGTACTTGCGCTCAGTGGAGAACGGCAGTTCCTCCACCACGTCGGCATCCTCACGCAGCTGCTCGTAGTCGACGTGCTGTTGGCGCAGCCACAGCAGGAGTGCGCCCTCGGTGGGATTGCCCAGCACCTGTGGAGCGTCCGCATCTGAGAGATCGAGTGAGGCCGTGGAGTTGACGGCGATGCCCTCGGCGATAAGGCGGCTGGCCTCGTTGTCGGCCAACTGCTGTCCGTCAATACCACTGAAGTCGCAACGGTGCACCTGCATCTGGTTCTGCGTGAGTGTACCGGTTTTGTCGGTGCAAATAACCGTACAGGCACCCATCGTCTCGCAGGCGTGCATCTTCCTCACGAGGTTGTTGGTCTTGAGCATGCGCCGCATGCTATAGGCAAGGCTCAATGCGACAGCCATGGGCAGTCCCTCGGGCACCGTCACCACGATGAGCGTGACGGCAATCATCAGCGTGTCGAGGGTGTAGGTGATGAGGCCGGCCAGACTGTTGCCGGGTGTGAGCAGACGGAAAAGGTAGACCACCAACGCCATGAGCACAACGAAGAAGCTCACGATGGCTACCGTATTGGCAGGCCAGCGCCAATGGCTGAACTTCTTGATGACCAAAAAGAAAAAGATGGCAGTGGGAACAACCAGCAGGAACGCCGGTGCCTCGAAGTGGAAATAAAACAAGAGCTTGCCAACGATGACGATAGCGGCAAACACATAGCTCAGTTTGGAGATGAGCTGCCCCAGGCCGTCGAGCTGTTCATTGAGCGGCGTGCGCACGCTGTTGTCGATCTGCGCCGCCACAAACACCTTTCCGTTCTCCGTATGGTCACCGACGGCATCGACGCGGTACAGGCCGTGTCCTTCCATGACCTTGGTGCCACGCAGCACGCGGTTGGTGGCATAAGTAGCCTCCTTGTCGAAGTCGGCAGCATCGGTGCTCTTGTGTGCGACGGGTTCACCGGTGAGCGACGACTCGTCGACATTGAGGGCCACCGCCTCCAGCAACGTGCCGTCAGCAGGAATTTCCATGCCGGTGTTGAGTACGACAATGTCGCCCACGACGATGTCGCGCCTGGGCACCATCGTACGGTTGCCATCGCGAACAACCTCCACAGGCTCGTCGTCGTTGACCTGGTTGAGTACGGCAAACTGCTGGCCGGCCTTCATCTCAAAGTAAAAAGAGATGCCCGTGGCCAGAAAGATAGCCACAAAGATGCCCACCGGTTCAAAAAACACATCGGCACCCTTGTCTAAGGCGAAATACTCATAGACAGCGATGCCAATGGACAGCACGCCGGCGATGAGCAGAATAATGATTAAGGGATCGTAAAACTTCTTCAGAAAGACGACCCACAAGGGGTCCTTTGCTGGCGGAGTAAGCACATTGACACCATACTGTCTGCGACTGGCTTCTACTTCTGCGGGGGTCAGCCCTTGATAGTGATGTTTCTGTTGCATGCTTAATAGTCGGAATTAATGATTATATTTTGCCCCAATCTTCTCTTTCCACTTGCCATTCATCATGCAGGCGATGCCGATGAGGATGAAAGGAATGGACAACAACTGTCCCATGTCGAGTGCCATGCCAGCCTCGAAAGGTTCCTGGATGTCCTTGGTGAACTCGATGAAGAAACGGGCGGTAAACACCAAGGAGAGGCACAGACCTACGAAGAAGCCGCTGCCCACCTTCTCCTTATGACGACGATAGACCAAGTAGATGACAAAGAAGAACACGGCATAGCTGAGCGCCTCGTAGAGCTGCCCCGGATGACGGGGATAGGCGTCGACCTTCTCGAAGATGAAAGCCCAGGGCACATCGGTCACCTTGCCGATAATCTCTGAGTTCATCAGGTTGCCCAATCTGATGAACGTGGCCGTAATGCAGGAGCAGATGCCCATGTTGTCAAGCACCACCCACACATTGATCTTATAGCGCTTCACATAGAGGAAGATGGCAATGATCATGCCGATGACGCCGCCGTGGGAAGCCAAGCCCTGATAGCCGATATATTTCCAGGAACCGTCGGCCATATGGCGCATAGGGATGAGCATCTCCACAAAGTGATCCCACGAACCTAAGAAGTAGCCTGGCTCGTAGAACAGGCAGTGGCCCAGGCGGGCGCCTATCAGCACGCTGATGAAGATGTAGAAAAACAATGGGTCGAACTTCTCGTCGGGGATGTGCTGTTCCTTATAGAGACGCTTCATGAGCAGATAGCCCAGCAGCAGTCCCATCAGCCAACACATGCCATACCAGCGTACGCCAAAGCTTCCGATGTGGAAAATGACCTCATTGGGGTTCCAAACGATATACAGCAAGTTATTCAACATAGTTGTGTCAGGGTTTATTGATAAATGATGACGGATGAAGAGAATGAGGGTGTATCAAAATTGGAGAAGTCCGGGAGTTCAGAAGTCCAGGAGTCCTGTCAATACTATAATGATACCTTATTATCAGATACTTATACATTTGACAGAACTTCCTAACTTCCGGACTTCTGAACTTCCTCAATTTTGATACGTCTCCTCCAAAAACTTTGCGTTTAGACATTGAAACGGAAGTGCATGATGTCACCGTCCTGCACCTCGTAGTCCTTGCCTTCGATATACAGTTTACCAGCCTCACGCACGGCAGCCTCGGAACCGTACTGCAGGTAGTCGTCATACTTGATGACCTCAGCGCGGATGAAGCCTTTCTCGAAGTCGGTATGGATAACGCCGGCGCACTGCGGGGCCTTCCAGCCTTTGTGGAACGTCCAGGCCTTCACCTCCATCTCACCGGCGGTAATGAACGTCTGCAGGTTGAGCAGATGGTAAGCCTTCTTGATCAGGCGGTTGACGCCGCTCTCCTCCAGTCCGAGCTCGTCGAGGAAGAGTTTTTTGTCCTCGTAGGTATCGAGCGATGCGATGTCTTCCTCGGTCTTGGCAGCGATGACCATCGCCTCAGCGCCCTCCTTGGCAGCGATGTCCTCAATGATCTTGCTGTATTTGTTGCCACTCTTGGCGCTGGCCTCATCGACGTTGCACACATATAGTACAGGCTTGGTGGTCAGCAGGAAGAGGTCATGGGCCGCTTTCAGTTCTTCTTTGGTGTCGAAGGTCACTGTGCGCGCATTCTCGCCGCGGTCGAGCACCTCCTTGTAGGCCTTGAGCACACTCACGAGCACCTTGGCGTCCTTGTTGCCAGTGGCAGCAATCTTCTCCTGCTTGGCCAGCTGTCCCTCAATGGTCTCAAGGTCCTTAAGCTGCAGCTCGGTATCGATAATGTCTTTGTCGGCTGCGGGGTCTACGGGTGCCCCACCCTCGCGCACCACATTGTCGTCGTCGAAGCAACGGATGACATGGATAATGGCGTCGCACTCACGGATGTTACCCAAAAACTTATTGCCGAGGCCCTCACCCTTGGACGCTCCTTTCACCAGACCTGCAATGTCCACAATCTCACAGGTTGCAGGAACGATGCGGCCGGGATGAACAAGCTCCGCGAGTTTGGTAAGACGCTCATCGGGCACGGTAATCACACCGAGGTTGGGTTCAATAGTACAAAACGGGAAGTTGGCTGCCTGTGCCTTAGCACTCGACAGGCAGTTGAAAAGCGTGGACTTGCCTACATTCGGCAGACCCACGATGCCACATTTTAAAGCCATTTGTTATAAACGTTTATATCTTTTGCCTGCAAAATTACTTAATAAATGCGACATAACGGCGATTATGCCGATGTATCTTAATTAATCTTTGCTAAATAAGGTCCAATGGCAACTGTCCGGCAGGTAGACTATAACAGGGACCAAGCCATAGCCAGCGCTATGAGAAGGTGACTAAAAAACTAAGATTCGTCCGTATTTTTCATGTATTTTTAACATTATGGAGGCCTATATTAGTCACATCATGCCCTTCTTGTCGAAATTTGGGCAGCTATGAACGGCTTAACGTAAACAACTATCAATCAATAATTTACGTATTATAGCATCAAACAACCACTTAATGTGGCACGGCCTTTCGGCGAAAAGGCAAGTTCATTTCGGCGAAAAGCAAGTCCTTTATCGCCGATAAGGCACGTTCATTTCAGCGAAAAGCCAGTTCCTTATCGCCGAAAAGGCAAGTCCTTCTCGGCGATAAGGCGAGTCTGTCTCAACGAAATCGAACCAAAACAACGATGAAAAGGGCACTTTTGGACGATTTCATCGGGCCTTCACAGCGATTTCACCCCATTTCCTTCTCAAAACAGCGGTAAAATCCTAACAGCGTTTTGTAATATGTTTTCTATTTATTTTCTATTTACAGCAAGTGGTAAGTGCCACCGGCATACGCCTTCACCACGCCCTTCATCTCCAACTGCAGCAACAGTGCGATGGTGGCACCGATGGGCAATCGCAGTTGGGTAGAGATGGTGTCGCTGCGCAAGTCATTGTTTTGTCGCAGCAACGCTACCACTTTCTGTTCATCAGCCGTCAGACTGGGGAAGAGGTCGCGTGCGATGCCATCCTGCCGCGCCCGTTCGAGCACCTGTTCATCCTGCCACCCCATGGCATTGACGAAGTCCTCAGCCGATGTGATGAGCCCTGCCCCGCAGTCACGTATGAGGTTGTTGCAACCCACGCTGGCAGGCGCATTCACCGGACCGGGGAAAGCAAACACGTCACGGTGATACTCACGGGCAATACGCGTGGTGATGAGGCCTCCACCCTTCTCCGCACTCTCCACGAGGATGGTGGCATCGCAGAGTCCCGCCGTAATGCGGTTGCGACGCACGAAGTTGAGTTTCTCTATTTTCGTGTGCGTCATGTACTCCGTGATGAGCCCGCCGTGCCTGACCATCTCATTGGCCGTATCGCGATGTGAGGGCGGGTAGAGCGTGTCAAGGCCCTGTGCCAGCACCGCCACGGTGTCCATGCCATTGGCCAGCGCGTTGCGGTGGGCCAGCACGTCGATGCCATAGGCCAGTCCACTCACGATGAGCACGTCGGGACAGAGCACACGCAGGTCGGCCACGAAGTGGCGTATCAGGTCTTCGCCATAGCGCGTGTTGCGGCGCGTGCCCACAATGCTGATGACATGACGGCTGTCGAGGTTGGCCGTGCCCTTATAAAACAGCATGAGCGGCGCATCGGGACACTGCTTGAGGCGTTTGGGATAGTCGTCGTCATTGAGACATACCACCCGTATGCCATGCGCCTCATCGTAAGCCAACTCCTCTTCCGCCCGCTGCCGCATGCCGTCGATGTCGCGGAGGTCGTCGTACACACGACGCGGCAAGCCGGGGAACAGCTGGCTCAGCTCGTCACGCTGCTCGATGATGGCCGTCGCCGAACCCATGCGGCGATAGAGTTCCACCATCACGTTGAGATGGTAGAAGCTCAGACGGGCCAGGATAGCCGTGTTGACCAGTTCACTGCTCATGGAACCCGAATGCTTTGTCGTAATCCTCACTGATACCAAGCTTGCCGTTGATGAGTGTCACCAGGTCGACATCGGCATGAAAAGACAGCTTCATGTCGGAAGCCCGATAAATGTCATGCTCAAAGACATAGCGCAGTCCCTCCTTGTGCAGGTTGAGACACGACACCATCTCGTCGTCGCAGCGCAAGGGCACCTTGAACTTAAGCGTCATACGGGCCACCACGGCGTCGACGCCCTTCTCGTGAAGTGCGGAGAAGCTCACGCCAAGGCTTTTCAGAAAGCGGTGACGCGTATGCTCTGTATAGTGCAGGTAGTTGGCATTGTTGACGATGCCTTCGATGTCACATTCGTAATCACGCACTTCCATGCGGGTGGTAAACAGATAGTCTTTCATTCTCTTTGTTTTAGATATTCATAGCCAAAGCGGCAGCGCAGGCATTCGCGCCGGTCGCAGTATTCTTTCTTGAGTTGGATAAGGGCCTGACTGTCGCCTGCATTCTCCACCCCCAATCCTATCTCGCTCCAGGTGCGCACAATGGTGTTGTCCTCAGCACGCAGCTGTTCGAGGATGTCGAAGGCCCGGTCGCAGAGTTTGTCGTCCTGCTTATGGCGGCCGTAGGCAAAGAGCATCGGCACCACCGTGTTGATAAGCAACAGATTGATGGACGAGGCCGAGAGATGCTTCTTGCTCTTGGCACTCTCGCAGCCGAAGGCGTAGTGTGTCTCCCAGTAAGGTGTGACCTGTGTGGAGAGCATGTCCTTGATATCATCAAGTTGTCCGGTCTCAACCAGCAGGCTCAGACTGGTCTTGCGCTGACAGTAGAGGTTGACCAACTGGGCAATGCGGATATGTGGGAAGTTCTGCGGACGCAAGCGGAGGAAGCGCCACAGCCGGTAGTCGATGGGGGTGAGCTGGAACTTATGGGCGAGATAGGCATACTCGTGTTGTAAACGCTGGAAGTAGTCATCATCGATGGCAGCCTGCCGGTGGCGCTCGGGCATCGATGCCGTATCGAGCAGTCCGGCCTGTCCCATGAAGAACGCCTCAACCTGGAAAGCGTTGTCACGGTGGTGGCCCACGTCATTGAGGGGCACGCTCAGCGCCCATTGCTCCATCGCGTCGCCGTTGATGCCAAAGCCATAGTTGCGGGCGATGGTCACGAAGTAAGCACTTTCCCATGAACCGTCACACAAACGGGCACGACGCCGTATGTCCTCCGTCTTACGCTCCAGCCGCTCCGTCTCCAACGCACTCATCCACGACCGTACCTTCAAGCGTGGGAGCTGTGGAATGACCTTATAACAAGGTGGATAGGTATCAGTCCTTAGCAACTCCTCATAGTTGTGGCGCACTGTGTCGGGCACTGCCAACTCCACCTGAGGCGGCTGCAGACCATTGGCCGTGGTCACCACGCAGTCCACACGACCGGCCACATGGAGCACCGTGTTGTTGTAGTGCGGATCACGCTCATGACCATGCAGGAACCAGTCGCTCGACTTGTCGTGGATCTCCACATTACCTACCCACAGTGTACCGCCGATCTTCACCTTTGCATTGAAGAAGTCAGGGCCGGCATTAAAATTATGCAGACCAGGGTCGATGACCTCCACCGGCTCGCCGTCGGTGGTGTGCAGTCCTTGCAAAGGATAGAGCTTGTGCTTCCAGCAATAGTGCAATAGTTGTTCCATAATGCGCGTTGTACTTGGTATGCATCGGTTATTGATAAGGCGGTCGTGACGACCTTAGATTGCAAAAGTAAACAAAATAATGATAACTGAGACGGCACAGGGCCACAAACTTTCGAAGATTTGTCGTCGCGCTGCCTTTTAAGCTGTCTTTCGCTCTCATTTTTAAAGAATATTGTTTACTTTTGCAATAGTGGCAACGAAATTGCTGCCATCACAAAGCATCGTCTCAATCATGATTCACATCTATCACCATACACCCATTTACCGTCATGCTCCCTCCGGTATGGCTTTGACGACGTTGATCAAGGCATTCATCCTGATGCTGGCATTGTTCTCACTGCCCTGCTTTGGAGAGAAGCAAAGCGACATCACGACCAACGAAGCAAGGCTGGTGAGCACTGCCCGACATCTGGCGGAGAAGGGCGAGACGGCAAGGAGCATCCAACTGTTGAACAAGATCATCGCACAGAACCACAATGCCGGCAATTCCATAACCCAACCACAAAAGCAGCTACTCGTGCAGGCCTATGAGCTGAACGGCCGCAACTACGACACGCTCGGCGACAAGGAGCAGGCTCTGGCCAACCTCAACAATGCGCTCAAACTGGCTAACACGCTGGATGACGACGAACAACTGTGCCGCATCTACAACTCGTTGTTTGCCATCTACTATAGCCTTCGTGACTTTGAGCCCGTCTCCGACATTCTCAACCGCGCACTCGCCATCGCCAAGAAAGCGGGCAACAGAAAGATGATTTGCACGCTTTACAACAATATGGGACTGATGGCTTACGAGCAGGGCGCCTACGGCAAAGCGCTGCAACTCATGGACCAGGCCTTGAACTATGCCACGGACGACGTAAAGGCTACGGCCAGCGTGCTCACCAACAAGGCGGAGGTGTACTACAAAACGGGCGACTACGCAGCGACCGATGCCATCCTCAACCGCGTCATTGCCATGTTGCACGACACCGAACCGGCCCTGATAATACAGCCTTATCTTAACTCGGCGCTGGTCAAGGCCCAACTGAAGAAAAAAGCGGAGCTCAAGCCTCTGCTACACACTATCTACAGTCATCTCGGCAAGTGTCCGGCGCCAGTGCAGAGCAACAGCTACCAGCAACTGGCCGAGATACATTTCGTCATAGGCGACAGTCTGGCCGGCCTGCGCGACGTGCTCCACTATGAACAGATTAACGACTCGCTCAACAAGGTCAGCAACAACAACCAAGTACGGCAGTTGCTCATGGCCTACCATGCCGACCGTCTGAAGATGAACAACAACCTGCTGGAAGCAAAGGTATCGAGCCGCACCACACTGCTGGCAGTGTCGCTGGTTTTCCTACTTATCTTAGGAGCGCTTCTTGCCCTACTCTACCGCCAGATGGTGAAAGACCGGCTGAAGGCAAAGCAGATCGTAGCGCAACAGAAGCTGCTGCACGAATATGAGCAGAAAGAGAGCGAACGACAAAAGAAGGAAATGTCGATAGAACTGGAACATAAGAACAGACAACTAACGTCCTACGCAATCGACACGGCTGCCATGAACGAGTTTCATGAAAAGATACGCAATCTGCTTATGCAACTAAAAAACGAGGTGACCACGATGACCGACGAACAGCGGCAACTCGTCACAGACATGATGAACCAACTGCTGCACTATAATGACAAGAGTGTGCTCGACGACTTCCGCCTTTACTTCGACGAGGTGCATCCGGAAATGCTGAAGCGGCTGTCGGAGCAATACCCACAGCTCAGCGAGAAAGACCTGCGCCTGTGCGCATACATCCATCTCGGCATGTCGACGAAAGAAATTGCGGCCCTCACCTTCCGGGAGGTGAGAAGTGTGGATTCCGCCCGCAACCGCCTACGTAAGAAGCTAGACCTTCCGACCGAAGAAAGCCTGCAACAGTTCTTCAAAAGCTTCGAACAACAACTAAAAAGACAATGATGATCCAGCAATAAGGCTATAATGTGCCTACTATTGCCTACCAGTGCCTACCTCGCCTACCAGTGCCTACCTCGCCTACCACTGCCTACCTCGCCTACCACTGCCTACCATCGCCTACCAGTGCCTACCTCGCCTACCAGTGCCTACCTCGCCTACCAGTGCCTATTCATGCCAATGCAGTAGTAATGCGGTAGTAACAATCTATAATATTTTAGCGGTTTTCACTAACTTTGTGGCGGTTTAAGGTTAACAATAATATAAATATGAGAGATTTTACCAAAAGAAGATGGAAGACGGGCGCTGTAGCCATGCTACTGGCCCTCACCGCACTGCCAGCGGTTGCCAGTCACGGCGACACCTTGTTTGTCGAGACATTCGACGACCAAGAAGCGTTCAACAAATGGACCACCATCGATTGTAATGGTGGACGTACCTGGGAATGGCTCAATGGTCATGCTGCCTACATGCTCGACTATCAGACCGGGCTACCTGGCGATGACTATCTGGTGTCACCAGGCATCACACTGAAAGGCGGCATGGTGTACGACCTCAATTTCTCGCTCACCATGTCCAACAATGTGAACTTAGAGAGCTGCCGCGTCTATCTGGGCAGCGCCCCCGACACGGCCCATCTCACGACTGTGCTCGGCGAATGGCGCGACGTGACCAACGAAGTCAGCGGCATGAAGCAATGTAAGATTGTGGCAGATACCACCGGTACCTATTATATTGCGTTCTATTCCTTCAGCCAAGCCAACCAGAACCGCTTTGAGATTGATGACGTGAGTGTGGTGGAGCGTAGCACAGTCAGCGTACCGGGCATGCCCACCAGCCTTAACGTGTCCGCAGCTGCCAAGGGACAGCTGAGCGCCACCGTCGGCTTCCACCTGCCCACGCTGTTGGCCGGCAACAAAGCCATCGCCAGTGATGCCAGCCTGAGCTACGCCATCTACAGAGACTCACTGGCAACACCGGTCAAGACAGGCAACGGCCTGCCGGGTGACAGCATCAACTATGTCGACGGTGTCAAGACCAATGGTTTCCACACCTACAGCGTGATCGTGAGCAACACCGAGGGCAACGGCCGCGCCGCCTCTACGACGGCCTACATTGGCAACGACACACCGGTGAGTCCCACGGGCCTCGCAGCTCATGTCGGCACCGACTATGCTGCCCACCTCAGTTGGAATAGTCCTAAGAGTAGCGTGCACGGAGGCTACGTGGACGCCGCACAACTCCGATACAACGTACTGCGCAACGACTCCGTGGTTGCCGTCACCACCGACACTACTTATTTAGACAAGGTACCTGTGGCCCGCGGCCAGCAACGCGTGGTATACACCGTACAAGCGCTCTTCGACAATCTGAAGAGCGCAGCCAGCAGCCCGGCCGAGTGTCTGGCTGGTGAACCTCTCAACGCTCCTTATGTGGAGACCTTTGCCAATGGCAAGGCAGCAACACCTTGGATTCAGGACGCCACCACTCATGACTTCGACTGGGAGGTCAGTGAGGAAGTGACCGACGACTGGAGCGGCGAAACGTTTACCGCACCCGACCACGATGGCGGCTACCTCATGGCCAGCACCAGCTACGCCTCAGGCGGCGAGTCACGTTTCATCTCTCCGATGATCGACATCAACAAACTGAACAACCCTGAGCTGTCCTTCTACTTCTACTATAACCGCAGCCAATGGTACGATCCAGAGATGGAAGGTGAGATCAACGACCGCGTGCAGGTGCAGGTAAGCTACGACGGAGGCGACTGGACTGACGTCAGCGACGGAGCCCTCCGCATCAACGACCATACAAGTCAGTGGCAGCGCGTAGCCGTACAACTACCCAAGCAGACAGCGAAGTTCGTGCAGATTGGTTTGTTGGCCGTCAGTGAGAACGACGGTGAGAACTGCGGTGATCTGTATGTAGACAGCATGGCAATCGATGAGAGCGCGCTGCAGACCGACCTTGCCATCACCGCGCTGACGGCCCGTCAGCTGCGTGTCACCGCCAACGACAGCCTCTGCCTGACGGCGGACATCCGCAACCGTGGCGCTCAGGCTGCTTCCGGCTATCAAGTAACATTCCTGCGCAATGGCGAGGCCTTCGCATCCGTCAATGGACCTGTGATCAACAGCGCTGCAACAGCAACGGTCACCCTCAACGTGCCTACGACCGTGGAAGATGCCAAGACCGACAGCATCTGCTGGCAGGCAGTGACAACGCTGCAGGGCGATGAACTGGCAGCCAACGACTCGTCCGACGTACTCCTTACCTCCGTCCGTGTCAACGACTATCCGACTCCTGAACTCACGGGGTCGGCCGGTGGCAACACTGTGACCCTGCACTGGAATGCCCTGTCCTCACAAGAGGCGACGACAGCTGAGAAGAAAACTGTGACCGACGACTTCGAAAGCTACGAGCCATTCACCATTGACCGGTTTGGCGACTGGACCACCTACGACGGCGACAAGGCCACCACACTGATGAGTCCACGCATCCCCGTGAGGTACGACCACGAAGGCGAACCCATGGCCTGGCAGGTATTCAACAATGTGAAATCGGGCACCTACGTGGAAGGCAACTACGACGACCCGTTCCAAGCCCACAGTGGCGTGCAGTATCTGATGTCGGCTTCTTGCGACTGGCCCGCTGAGAACGACGACTGGCTGATAACGCCGCGTCTGGACGGCAGCGCGCAGACCATAACGTTCTGGGCCAAAGGTGTCACATACGACTCGGAATGGATGGACGTGTACTACTCCACCACCGACAATCACCACGACAGCTTCGAGAAACTCAATGCGTCGACTATCTATGTACACGACAACTGGGAGAAATACAGCTATGACGTGCCCCAGGGTGCCCGTTACTTCGCCCTGCGCAATGCCCGCCGCACCATGCTCCTGTTCGTGGACGACTTTACCTACGACGCTTACAACGGTGCCAAGGAGCAGCTCGACCTCATCGGCTACAATGTCTACTGTGATGGCGTGCGGCTGAACGACACACCGCTCACATCGGCTGGCTATACCGACGACGGCGTTGCTGACGGCAGCAACCACACATACGCCGTGACCGCTGTCTACAAACAAGGCGAGAGTAACTACTCCAACGAGTTCTCCACAGTCTCCACCGGCATCAACACAATTGAAAGCAACGCAAAGACAGCGTCGGTGTACAACCTCTCCGGCATGAGACTGCCTAAGGCACAACGTGGACTCAACATCATACGCGAGGCCAACGGAAAGGTCAAAAAGGTAATCAGAAAGTAGACAGACTCCATTCTTCTCATCACCAGACAAGATGAGAGGGATGGACTACGGTCTTAATGAACAATAACGTAAAGGAGGCTGTAGAAGAAGTCAGGAAGTCCGGGAGTTCGGAAGTTCAGTCATATGATGAAGTATCTGATAAACAGATATTGATAAAGTAATGACTGAACTTCCGGGTTTCCGGACTTCTGAACTTCTGTACAGCCTCTTTGATTGTCACAGCTACGTCATCAGGGCAGCAGGACTTATTGCAGCAGCTCGAGCAGTTCCTCCTGCGTGAGGGCGTGACCTAAGTCTGTGCCCGCCAGCAAGGAGTCGGCCAAGTCGCGCTTAGACTTGTGCAGCCGTTGTATCTTCTCCTCTATGGTATGCTGTGAGATAAGGTGATACACTGTCACATCCTGCTTCTGACCGATGCGGTAGGCACGGTCCGTCGCCTGCTGTTCGATGGCAGGGTTCCACCACGGATCGAGATGAATGACGTAGTTGGCCCCCGTGAGGTTAAGGCCCAGGCCACCAGCCTTCAGACTGATAAGGAAGAAGGGGCACCGGCCTTTCTGGAAGTCCTTGACCAGTTGCTCGCGTTGCGCCATTGGCGTAGAGCCATCGAGATAGAGGTAAGGCAGCTTAGCCTTGTCCATCGCCTCACGCACCTGCTTGAAGAAGCTCGTAAACTGACTGAACACCAGTGCTCGGTTGCCACTGCCATTGAGGTTCTCGGCCAGGTCGATGAATGCTGCCACCTTACTCGACTCGTGTTTCCACCTCTTGTCGACGAGCGACACGCTGCATGCCATCTCACGGAGCTTCGTAATCTCCGCCAGCGCGCTTACCTTCACCACCTTGTCGGCCTTCACCGACTTCTCTGCCATCCGGCGATGCACCTCGTAGACCTTCATCTCATCGTCGGTCAACTCCACCGGCACCGTTATCTCATTCTTCTCTGGCAGTTCGTCGATGACGTCACCCTTGGTACGACGCAGCAGAAACGGCGAGATGAGGCGCCGCAACTGACTCTGCCGTTCCTTGTCGTGATTGCCCTCGATAGGTTCAATAAACTTATGACCAAACTGCTCGGCACTGCCCAGCAATCCGGGGTTGATGAACTGGAAGAGGTTCCACAGTTCTGACAAATGGTTCTGTATCGGCGTACCAGTGAGGATGACCTTACGTTTGGCCTGCAGCAGCATGGCCGCCTTTGACATCTTGGTATTGGGGTTTTTGATGGTGTGGGCCTCATCGAGACACGCCACGGTCCATTCTTTCTTAGCCAATTGCTCGTGCTGGATATTGAGCAGGGCGTAGGTGGTGACCACCACGTCGCCAGCCGAAGCCTCATTGATAGCCTCCTCACGGTTATCGGCTGTATTGAGGACCGTAACGTTGAGCGACGGTGCGAATCGCTTCAGCTCATTGCGCCAGTTGGGCACCACCGAGGCAGGTGCCACTACCAGCGACGGCCCGTCGGCGGCTTGATCGAGCAGCAGAGCGATGGTCTGCAAAGTCTTTCCCAGTCCCATGTCGTCGGCCAGACAGGCACCGGCTCCCCACGAGGTGACGCGCCACATCCATTCGTAGCCCTCCACCTGATAGTCACGCAGATTGGCCTGCAACGTGTCGGGCACCTGCGGCTCGGTCTTGGCACTGTCCTTGATGCGCTGACGCAAGGCGTCAAGTTCCTTGCTGCGTGTCACCTTCAAGTCACGATCGTCGAGCAAGTCGCCGATGAGACCAGCTGCTGCCGATGCCATCTGCAAGTGGTTACGACGGTCCGTCGTAACGGTGTCGAGACGCTTGAGCACACGTTTCAAGTCACTACTCAGACTAATGAATTCCTGTTCTCCAATTTTTATATAGTTGCGATGGCCTTGCTCATGCATCAGCTCAAGCAACTGCTGCAGGGAGATGACCTCGTCCTCATCAACGCGCACGTCGCCCTCAACCTCAAACCATCCGTTTTTCGACTTAAACGAGATATTGGCCGACCGTGCGCCGATGGCCGGATGGTATTTCAAACGGGAGCCCTCAGGCCACTCCAGTTCGCACACCTCAGGATTGTCCTTGCTCCACTGAATGATCTCAAGAAAGGCCGCCGTGTCGGCGGTCACGGTCTCGGTAATGGTGGACGGCGCAAAGTCGCTCTCGTCATCAATGACGCCGAGGCTGACCAGTTGCTGGGTCAGCTGTGTCATATTATGTTTCTCCTTTCGCAGGTTGCGTATCACCTGCACCTTTCGTCCGTCCTTTTCGGCGATAGTACTTACGTTGCCCTTGCCCGGCACAAATACCAACTCTCCGAAGGCATGCACCGACACCGAGAGGTCGTAACGGTCGTAGTTGGAAGGCACACAGCGCAGGGTGAGCTTCGTCTCGCCCTTCACCTGCTCAAGGCCATCGAGCTCCACAGCCATGTTGGAATGCACTTCGGTCTTGCCGCCAAGCACCATGATGAGCTTCATCAGCAGTGGCTCGGCCTGCTTGGGATATTTCTCCTGCGCAAGGATTTGCGCATAGACCTTCTTCTCAAAGGCTGTCGGACTGTAAACCGAATAGTCAGTGTCGGAGTTCTTCCTGTAATAGACGGGCTTGGTCAGTCCGGTGCGCAATTCCTCAACATTGGTTGCTACCGAGAACGATCCGTCCTTGTCGCGGTTGATAATCAGGCACGGCTTGTCCTCGTGAATGTTGACGGGACGCAGGTCGTAATTGTCGCCGGCAAAGACACGGTCGCAGCCAACGAGACAACCTATACTGTGCGAGATATAGATGTCGTAATCATACACACTAACGCTTTCCGCCAGTCGATCGTCGAAGGCATCCAGCTGCAGCTCGCGGTCCGTGCTGAGGTGTTTCAGGGCAGAGATGGAGAGTCGCTTTCCCACCGACCAAGCCCCGCTCTTCAGGCGTTTCTGCAAGATGGGATTAATGTTGACGCTATCTAGCAGATAGATCAGACGCTCGTTCTGATCCGGCTTTGTGCTGTCGGGGGCTTTCTGATTGGCACTGAGAATCTCCTCCAACCGCATTTCCCACACCGGCTTGATGTTGAGCCTTGTGAAGAGCGAACCACCAAAGCTGTCAGCCTCATCCGGCTTGTCGGCAGTGCGGGAAATCACAAACGGTGTATCTTTCAACTCATTGCGCAACCAGGCCCAAGTGGGATAACAGTCGTCTTTGCAGGGCTGCTTGACATCGTCAGGCCAGATGCCCATGCGGGTGTAGGTCAGCCAGACAAGCGGCAGGAGAGAGTCATTGACCGTATGCTCTACATAGGACGTCAGCGAGGCCTTGTTGACCTTGGGCTGCTGATGATCTATGAAGAAACTGTAGATGGGACGGAACAGGAGCATGGGTCCTATTCCCGACATGAAGTTGTCTTTCTTGTAAAGGGAACTGATTTTCCCCGCCGTGTCTGTTCCGTTGAGCAGCAGACAGACGAGATAAAGATAGTTGACCGAATCCCAGGGAAAGTATCCTTTCAGCGCTGCCCGGTCAACTTGTTTGTTGTGCAGGGCAAGCGCCTTGGCAAAGAGCTTGAGCGACTGTGCGTAGTCCTTTGCGTAAAGGCTGTGAACGGCTGCGGTGAGCATCGAATAAAGGTTGACTGGCAACGCTTCGAGCTCCGCGCACATCTTGCCGGTGCCTAAATAATAGAAGAAATTGAAGCATGACAGCAGCACGGGTGTCGCCGCGGTCTTTCTGCGTGTCTTCCGCTCTTCGACCACTACCTTCCGCATATAATCCCACAGCATTGGCAGGTCGCTGTCCAGCAACAGACCCATCTTGGCTTCAAGACACGTCAACAACACACTGTCAGGCAGCTTGGCCACCACATAGTGGAAGTCAGGATAGAAAATAATGAACGACAGTTCATCAATGAACTCTATTGACGACGGGAATTTTGTTAATACGACAGACGAAGGCATCAGCAAGCTGATGGCGCTGTTCACCATGTCGGATGCCCTGTTTACATACCTACCCGTATGTGCAACCGACACGATATGCTTATACCATTCCTTGTTCTCCGGCTTCAACAACAGAGCGAGCTGTTCGAACAGCATGCCACTACAGAGTTTGTAATACGTATCACGATAATAATAATCTTTGTAATGGCTGATGCTGTTGTTATTTTCGAGCCGCGTGAGACATGCCCTCAGGTCACTCTGTGAAATGTAGCCCTTGCAAACAGCGATAAGATCCCTCATCGACACCTTCTGTCCCGCAAGATAGGCTAAAAGCATACAAAGAAGCTGGTCTTTCCGCTCTTTTTCCATACCAGCTGTCAGATTGCAGAATTGTCTTTCAGCATGGCGAGCGCCGCATTTTCGTTGGCTTCCATGATCTCACGCTCGCCTGGTCCTTTGTCATTGATGCCACACAGATGCAGGATGCCATGGATGATGACACGGTGAAGCTCATCGTCATAGGCCTTGCCAAACTGCTCGGCATTGGAGCGCACGGTGTCGAGTGAGATCACGATGTCTCCATTGAGCACATCGCCCTCATCGTAGTCAAAGGTGATGATGTCGGTGTAGTAGTCGTGGCCGAGATACTGCCGGTTGACCTCGAGTATTTTCTCGTCATTGACAAACATGTAGCCAACCTCGCCCACTTTACGGCCATGGGCAGCCGCTACCTTTTTGATCCACGCTGTGGTATCGCGATGTTTGATTTTCGGCATCTTCACGCCGTCGGCATTGTAGGTAATCATGATATGCTATTTTATCGTTGCTTGTTTTGGTATCATCCAACTGGCATCCTTATGGAAATAGGCCAGCGTGCGATAGGCCGTTGACGAGACAGCGGCCAGGCTGGGCGAGGCATAGAGCAACACGGTCTCCAGGCTGCCAAGGCGCTCGTTGTATTCAGCCTGTATCTTCTCGTACTCGAAGTCGGCCACCGAGCGCACGCCTCTCACGTAGAACTGCGCCCCTACCTCTCGGGCCACGTCGACAATCAGTCCGTCGCTGCTCATCACGCTGACACGAGCTTCACCGGCATAGAGCCGGCGAATGGCGTCAAGACGCTGTTCCTCGGTGAACATACAGTGCTTCTCAGGATTGACCGCCACCACGATGACCAACCGGTCGAAGAGGGCCAATGCCCGCCTCACGATATCGGCATGACCAATGGTGAACGGGTCGAAGCTGCCTGCAAAGAGCGCAATGCGCAAGGGGTTCTTTTCCATGATGCGTTAATTGTTATTGATGAGATAGAAGCCTCCCAGACCACACTACCTATAGATTTCTCAAGGACTCTTAGGCGACACAGTCGTTGAGGCAACTACGCTGAGAAGTGCAAGCCGTGACTATTGTTGGAACAGGTCAGGCTGCATGATATTGCCCTGATAGGGATTGCGCCCAAGGTGGTCGTAAGCCAGTTTGGTGGCCATACGTCCACGCGGGGTGCGCTTGATGAAGCCTTCCATGATGAGGAATGGCTCATATACATCTTCCACTGTGCCGGCGTCCTCACCAATGGCAGTGGCAATGGTCGACACGCCGACAGGACCACCACGGAACTTATCAATGATGGTAGTGAGTATCTTGTTGTCCACCTCGTCAAGGCCATACGAGTCAATGTTGAGCGCGCCCAGGGCGAGCTTGGCAATGTCGGCGGTGATGGTGCCGTTGCCCTTCACTTGTGCGAAGTCACGCACACGCCGGAGCAGTCCGTTGGCGATACGTGGCGTACCGCGCGAGCGGCGGCTGATTTCTACGGCTGCCTCATCCTCAATGGGCACCTTCAGCAACCGTGCCGAACGCTTGATGATGTGCTGCAGCGTCTCCGGATCGTAGTATTCCAGATGCATGTTGATGCCGAAACGGGCACGGAGCGGAGCGGTGAGCATACCAGACCGGGTGGTGGCACCGATAAGGGTGAAGGGGTTGAGGTCAATCTGAATGGAGCGGGCCGACGGACCCTTGTCAATCATGATGTCGATGCGATAGTCCTCCATGGCCGAATAGAGGTATTCCTCCACCACGGGCTGCAAGCGGTGTATCTCATCGATGAAAAGCACGTCGCGCGGCTCCAGCGACGTGAGGATGCCGGCCAGGTCACCGGGCTTGTCGAGCACCGGGCCAGACGTGATCTTGAAACCCACGCCCAGCTCGTTGGCAATGATATTGCTCAGAGTGGTCTTGCCCAGTCCCGGCGGTCCGTAGAGCAGCGTATGGTCGAGCGGCTCACCACGGTATTTGGCGGCCTCCACAAAGACGCGCAGGTTGTCGACCACCTTCCGCTGGCCGTTGAAGTCGTCAAAGCGCAGAGGACGGAGCGCATTCTCAAAGTCACGTTCCTCCTTTGTTACCTTGTCACCATGTATATCGAACTCGTCGCTCATCTGTATTGATATGTTTCTTGAAGATAATAAAAAGTTGCCCTTTCCTTCAGGCACTTCATTTTGCAAAGTTACAAAAAGACAATGGAAAAGCGGAAGAAAAGAAAAAAAGTTCTTGGTCGATGCAAGTTTTTTTGGAAACCGTCATTTATCCAATAGCAAACAGCATAAACGACTACACTATGAAAAAGCAAATGAAAACACTCGCCTTGGTTGCGATGTCTCTGCTGACCATCTCGTCCTTCACCGCCTGCGATGACGACTGGGACGATGAGCATTTCAGTCGCGCCGTGGTGACACTGAAGACGGAGCCATCCACTGGACAACCGTACATGCAGGTGACTGACTCCACGGTGGTATTCCCCACCAACCTCACTACTGCTCCCTACGGTGGAAAGGAAGTGCGTGCCATCGTTGACTTCAAATTCGACGACAACGCCACTGCCCACGCCGGACGCTCGGTGACCGTGCTGAGGATGGACACTATCCGCACCAAGGACATGGCACCCAGCCTCAGCGACAACGACAAGGTCTACGGCAACGACCCGCTGGAGCTTATCAACTCATGGACCACCGTATGGGAGGACAACTATCTCACCTTGCATTTCCAAACCGGATTCGGCGGAAACAAGACACATTACATCAATCTCATTCAGACTGCCAAGGACACCCTCGAACTGAGGCAAAACGCCAATGGCGACACCGATGGACCCATCAGCAACGGTCTCATTGCCTTCAGGCTCAAGGACATCAGTCCGGACGACGGCAACCATATCATCCTGAAATGGAAATCATACAGGGGTGTCAAAACCATCAAACTGTCTGATTTGAGGAAATAACCAACCAAGAATAATAGACAAGGCAAAAGCAACGTTATCAAAGAGACAGCAAGGTGTATCAAAATCGGAGAAGTTCAGGAGTCCGGAAGTCCGGAAGTTCTGTCATTACTATAATGATACCTTATTATCAGATACTTATGCATTTGACTGAACTCCCGGGCTCCCGGACTTCCGAACTTCTCCAATCTTGACACCCCTCCTTATCTCTTCAAGCAAATGTTATCCATCGGGCTGAACAAAGAACAACGCATCTTAGCGCAATTCGCACGTGGCGACCAACGCGCCATGGACGTGCTGTATGCCGACTATGCCGACTATCTGACAGGTGTGGCTGAACGCTATCTGCGGCAGCCAGACGACGTGCACGATGTCATGCAGGAAGCACTGATAAAGATCTTCTCGTCGATTCAGAACTTTGAATACCGAGGCAAAGGCTCGCTGAAGGCATGGCTCACCCGGGTGGTCATCAACGAGGCGCTCATCTTCCTAAGACAGAGCAAAAGGCTCAATGAGACCGACATCGAGAAGGTGCCCGACATCCCTGAGGAGGAACCACCCGACACTTCCTTCCTCTCACCCGAGCAGGCCAAGGCCGTCATCGACCAACTGCCTGATGGCTACCGAGCGGTGTTCAACCTATATGCCATTGAGGGAAAAAGCCATAAGGAGATTGCCGAAATGCTTCACATCAAGCCCGACACTTCGGCCTCACAATACCACAGAGCAAAAAATATGCTGGCCCGGATCATCCGACAGCAATGCAAACAACCAATACGATGAAAGAAGACTGGACCAAACAGATAGCCAAACGGGCGGCCGAGCACCGCAGCAAGGCACCTGACGGACTTTTGGATGATGTCCGAAAGGAGATGGAGCGTCGAGGTCTCTCCATCGAAACACCGCAACGGCACAAGACCTTGCCGCTTTGGACGCCGCGATGCACCGCTGTAGCTGTGGCAGCCACCGCGTTGGCACTCGCCATACCCGTCACGTGGATAGAACTGAAGAAACATGCTGACTCACCACAGATAGCGGCCAACGATTCGCATACGCAAACCATCAATCATCAGCCAAAGACAGCACTGCGCCCGTCAGCTGCCAATGCACCTTCCACTACGACAGCTGCCGCCTATGGTACTGCAAGTACACTGGCTTCAACCTATGGACAGCCGAGCACTACTACATCAGTCACACGGCAGCTCACCGCACAAGACGCAGCCACCGGCAACGGAATGCTGACTGCAAACTCGAAGTCGGATGAGCCTGCGACTTCCAACACATCATCCACCGACAACCACCATGATGACGCACCAACGACAGTTCAACCGGCTCCTCAGACACAACACCACACAACGACAAGGCGCAGTTACGACGACCCTTATGCTACAAACGACCTTGCCTTGAACGACCTTGCCACCAGCCGTACGCACAAGGCATCGCTGTCGGTTGGAGCTTTCTATGGGGCCGGCAACAGCGAGGGCAACATGGGCAACCCACATCTCGACGCAGCATCCGATCCCTTGTTCTACGACTATGACAACCATTTGGTGCTGGGCTTTGTCAACGAACCGCTGAAGGTGGAGGCTCACCACAACATGCCACTGCGGGCAGGACTGAACGTGGCTTACCATCTGTCACCGCGATGGGGCGTGCAGACGGGACTGACCTACAGCTACCTGTCGTCGGACATCACAACGACGTATGTCAGCAACACCGTCGTCACCAAGCAGCACCTGCACTATCTGGGCATACCACTTACGGCAAGCTACACCATCGTCGGCAACGAACGCTGGAAGGCTTACATCATGGCTGGCGGCATGGCTGAGAAACTGATAAAGGGACAGGCTACAGACAACTACAGCGACCATACCTCCAACATCAGCGAGCATCGGCTGCAATGGTCGGTGAAGGCAGCGGCAGGAGCCTCCTACCATGTCACACCACTGCTGAGCATCTATGTGGAGCCGGGCGTGAGCCATTACTTTGACAACCACAGCGGGGTGGTCAATGTCTATAAGAACCGTCCTACCACCTTCACGCTGGACATGGGTGTGAGGATGGACATCAACAAATAAACAGGAATTTGATCAAGCCCCACCCCCGCGCTTTGCGCGGCTCCCTCCCCCAAATGGGGAGGGCTAGCTTGCATTGCTATATCGGCCAACCCCAAGCCCCACCCCCGCGCTTCGCGCGGCTCCCTCCCCCAAATGGGGAGGGCTAGTTTGCATTGCTATACCAAAGGCAACCGCATCATTTTCAAGATTTTCCTTTTTATTTTATGCGAAGCGATTTTCTATCCAATAGGTGAGGGCTGATTTTATGCAAAGCAATTTTACGCGAAGCGATTTTCGTCATCGACAGGCATACCCCCCGGTGTTGGGACAGAAGCAAAGGGGCAGACTGCGAGCTTGCTCGCAAGGCTGCCCCTTTACTTCTGGCCCATCGCTCCATTGAGGAGCGAAAGCCTGGCGAGGACTATTTTCCTTTAACTACAAACATCGCGATTTTACCACGGCGTGGTAACGCCATTACCACGGCAAGGTAACTCTATTACCACGGCGTGGTAATCTCATCGTTTCGCCGAAATGATGCCACCGCTTCAGCCTGACAGCACCCCCCGTTAAAACAACAGCCCCGCCCTTCGATGCCTCAGCATCGACAAGGCGGGGCCTTTACTCCTAATCCTTACTTATATCTATATAACTTATTATACTCGTCGGCAAGAAGGCCGGCGCTTTTCACTATCAATATGCGTTTTTGTCGTGTACGAAGAACGACTTCACCGTCTTGGCGATAATCAGCAGGTCAAGCCATGGTGTCCAATGCTCCACATACCAGATGTCACACTTCACACGGTCCTCCATCTGCCACAACTCCTTGGTCTCACCGCGAAAACCATTGACCTGAGCCCATCCCGTGATGCCCGGTTTGCAGAACAGGCGCACCATGTACTTATCGATGAGCTTGCCATACATCTCCGTATGGTGAAGCATGTGCGGGCGTGGACCCACAATGCTCATGTCGCCCTTGAGCACATTGAAGAACTGGGGCAGCTCGTCAATGTTTGTCTTACGCATGAAGTTGCCAAAGGGGAACTTGCGGGGGTCGTGCTCAGTGGCCTGCACAGAGTCTGCATCCTTGTTGACATGCATTGAGCGGAATTTATAGCAGTAGAATGTGTTGCCATCGAGTCCCGTTCGTGCCTGCTTGAAGAAGATAGGGCCGGGGCTCGACAGCTTGATGATGATGCCTACCACAAGGATAATCGGCAACAGGCAGATACACACCGTCAGGCTGAAAGCAATGTCGAAGGCACGCTTCAGAAGGCGGTTGCCCGGTTCCTGCAACGGCTCCAGGCGATGGAAGTAGAACACATCATTGCTAATCTTCACGGGAATGAGCTTCATGTCGCATTCCTCAAACGTACGCGGCACGTAGATGAAGCGTATCACATTGCGGTCGCATGAATGGATGATGCGGTAGATCTCCCGTTCATCGGAATGCGACAGGCTGCAATAGAGCTCCTGCGCCTTCGGTTGCTCGGTCACATTCTTGTCAAGCTCGTCCAGACGCTTATTGAGGTCAGCCAACGTTCCAAGGTACTTTAAGCCTTCCGGCTCCTGCGTCATACGCGTATCGGCGTAGTAGCCCGCCACACGGTAGCCAACGCTCAACGACTCCACAAAACGATTGTAGAGAACAGCCAGAGCGGGATCGTTGCCCACAAACAATACCGAGCGTGAGTTCTTGCCATTGGCACGCATATAACGAAGCAAGCCAAGTTCGATAAGACGCGATAAGAAGATGGTCAAGAACTCAGCGGCTCCAAAGATGACCACAAACCTGAACAGATTGCCGCTGTTGGTACTGCCAGCTAAGAAACGAAGCATCAATCCCATGGAAGAGACCTGAAGCAGAACCAGACAAAGCACGTTGACCAGCATATCCTTCAACTTCAGCAAACGACGATTGATGATGGTGTGGAAGAAGTATTGGGCGATAAGCATCGTGAAGTTCATCACCAGTATGGTTACCCGCGTGGCCTTGTCTATATACGGAGGGACCAAATCGCGGAAGAAAACAAAAGCAAGCCACATAATGCCATTAAGGATTAGAAAATCCATAATGAACACGATGATCTTCACGTATATACTGCCACTAGAGAGCGTATGAACCTTACCACTCTCTATGTTGGCGCTAATGATGCTCTGTTTACCTTGGTCAACCATACATTACACTAATAACTGTCACTTTTTGTCCAGATTAAAAGACTGCTCCAGAAAGCAATTCAAGCATACGCCCTAAAGCCATCCTCTTACTTTTTTATTTGGGCAAAGTTAATAAGAATACTTGTAATAAACAAACTTTTTTTGTTTCAAATACTTTAGAAAATGAAATTGCAGGGTATCTTTTGCATTGATATTTAGATTTAAGCCTGTCAAAAAAGATACTCTTGCATCTTTTCATGCTTTTACAAGGTCAGCGAATAGTTTTTCACAAGATTTTCGTAATTTTGCAGCCGTTATGGTACTGAATTACATTTGGATAGCATTCTTTGTCATTGCTTTCCTCTTCGCAGGCGTGCAGCTCTGCATGGGCGACGTCACTATTTTTCAAAGGATTGTGGACTCCACGTTCGACACATCGAAAACCGCCTTTGAGACATCCCTCGGTCTGACGGGTGTGCTGGCCTTATGGCTGGGCATCATGAAGATAGGCGAGAAAGCAGGTGCAGTGAATGCGCTGGCCCGCTTGCTAAGTCCAGTATTCACCCGGTTGTTTCCGGACATTCCCAAGAACCATCCGGCCATGGGCAGCATCTTTATGAACATCGCCGCCAACATGCTGGGCCTTGACAATGCCGCAACCCCTACCGGCCTCAAAGCCATGCAGCAACTGCAAGAGCTCAATCCCAAGAAAGACACAGCCACCAATCCGATGATCATGTTCCTCGTGATGAACACTTCCGGACTGACCATCATTCCCACTACCATTCTCGCCTTCCGTGCATCCTACGGTGCCGCACAACCCACCGACGTGTTCATCCCCATTCTGCTGGCCACGACGATAGCCACGCTCTGCGGCATCATCATCACCGCCACTTGGTCGCGCATCAACATCTTCACCCCGTCCATGCTCGCCATCCTCCTCGGTCTCTGTGTCTTCGTGGGTGCCATCATGCTCGGCTTCAGCCAGATGGACCGCACTACCATGGCCACCGTTACCTCCGTGGTCAGCAATCTCATCCTGCTGTCGGTCATCGTAGGCTTCATCGTATGGGGCATGACGAAGAAGATCAATGTCTACGACGCCTTCATCGAAGGCGCCAAGGAGGGCTTCCAAACCGCTGTCCGCATCATCCCTTACCTGGTCGCCATTCTCGTGGCTGTGGGCGTGTTCCGTGCCTCGGGTGCCATGAACATGCTCATCGACGCCATCGCATGGCTGGTGAAACAGTGCGGGCTCAACGCTGACTTCGTAGGCGCACTGCCCACCGCCTTCATGAAACCGCTCTCGGGAAGTGGCGCCAGAGGCATGATGCTCGAGGCCATGAAGACTTACGGCCCTGACTCGTTCGTGGGACGCCTGAGCTGTATCATGCAGGGCTCCACCGACACTACCTTCTATATCCTCGCCGTCTACTTCGGATCAGTCAATATCAAATACACACGTCACGCCGTAGGCTGCGGACTGCTCGCCGACGCCATCGGCACCGTGGCAGCCATCGTCATCGCCTACATCTTCTTCGGAAACTAACAACGCTGACGACACATTATTATATATCATATTAACGTCGTAAAATAAACATTATCATTGATTATGGCTAGCTTGAAATCACTTCTCAAAGATACCGCCATCTATGGCATTAGCAGCATAGCCGGACGTTTCGTCAACTACCTGCTCGTCCCCATCGAGACCTACGCATGGGCGGCCAGCGGCGGTCAGTTCGGCATCATCACCAATGTATACAGCTACATCGGCCTGCTCATCATCCTGCTCACATTTGGCATGGAGACTACGTTCTTCCGCTTCGCCAACAAAGAAGGCGAGAACGCGAAGATGGTCTACTCCACTGCCCTGCGCATGGTGGGCACCGTCGCACTGGTGTTCTCACTGCTCGTCATTATCTTCCTCAAACCACTGGCCACCGCTATGGGCTACGCCAATCACATCTGGTACATCGGCACCATGGCGGTTTGTGTGGCCGTAGACGCATGGTCGGCCATCATGTTCGACTACCTGCGTTATCAGCACAAGCCGTGGAAGTTCATGCTGCTCAAACTGGCCAACATCTTCACCAACGTAGTCCTTGTGGGCCTCTTCCTCTTAGTGCTGCCCCACTTCGGTGTGTTCATCCCCGGGCTTTACGATGCCAACGGCACACCCGACGTTGCCATCGTGTTCTATGTCAACCTCTTCGTGTCAGCCTTCACACTGCTGTTGCTCTACAAGGAAATGAGCGGTGTGACCTTTGGCTTCGACCGTGCACTGTGCCGCCGCATGCTCTCCTACACCTGGCCGATGCTCATCCTCGGCCTCGCGGGACAGCTCAACCAGAGCGCCTCAACGCTGATCTTCCCTTATTTCTACAACGGTCCTATCGCCGAAGCCCACGCCCAGCTCGGCATCTATGGCGCCACCATCAAGATAGCCATGATCATGGTGATCATCACCCAGGCTTTCCGCTTTGCCTACGAACCGTTCGTCTTTGGCAATAAGGACGCCGACAAAAAAGACACCTACGCCAAGGTTATGAAGTACTACATCATCTTCACGCTGCTGGCCTACCTCGCTGTCATCGGGTACATGGACATCCTGCGCCATATCGTGGCCCGCAGCTACTGGGAAGGCTTGAAGGTAGTGCCCATCGTGATGGCTGCCGAAATCATGTTCGGCATCTACTTCAACCTGAGCTTCTGGTACAAGCTCACCGACCGCACTATCTGGGGTGCCTACTTCTCCGGTCTGGGCTGTGCGGTGCTGATCATCATCGACGTCATCTTCATCCCACGCTTCAGCTACATGGCCTGTGCATGGGCCGGCTTCGCTGCCTATGGCATCTGCATGGTGGCCAGTTACTTCTTCGGACAGAAGTACTACCCCATCAACTATCCACTGCGCGACATCGGCTTCTACGTACTGCTGGCCGCCATCATCTTCGGCATTATGACCTGGGGCAACGCCCACCTGGGCACCTGGCTCTCGCTCGGTGTCAACACGTTGCTACTCGTGGCCTTCCTGGCCGTCATCATCAAGCGTGACTTCGGCACCGTGCTGCGCAAACGGCTGAAGCGGTAATTAGGCTATGGCACAGAAAGAAACCGATATGCTCCATGGGCCGCTGTTGGGCAAGATCATCATGTTTGCCCTGCCCTATGCGGCCACCGGCATCTTGGAACAGCTGTTCAACTCTATCAACGTGGCCGTCGTAGGCCGCTTTGCCAGCAGCCACGCCATGGCCGCCGTGGGAGCCACCACGTTTCTCATCAACCTCATCATCAACCTGTTCATGGGCGTGTCGATCGGCGCCAATGCCGTCATCTCCAACTACATCGGCCGCCGCGACCGTCTGGCCGCACGCCATGCCGTGAACACCACTATCGCCCTGAGCCTCATCGGAGGCGTTCTGCTCCTTATCATCGGTCTCACGGTGGCCGTGCCCCTGCTCAGAATGCTCGGCACGCCAGACGACATCATCAACGATGCCGCACTCTACCTGCGCATCTACTTCCTCAGCGCCCCGTTCTTCATGGTCTACAACTTCGGAGCCGCCATCCTGCGCAGCAAGGGCGACACACGCACACCACTGTACATCCTCTGCGTGGCCGGTCTGATCAACGTCACCGTGAGCATGGTGACGGTCATCGTATTCCACCTCAGCGTCGTCGGCGTGGCACTCGCCACACTCACCGCCAACTCGTTCTCATGCGTCGTCATCGTGGTACTGCTCCATCATGAGAAAGGCATCTTCCGACTGCAACCGCGCCATATCTACATCTATCCCAAGGAACTCAAGCGCATCCTGGCCATCGGACTGCCCGCCGGCCTGCAGTCAATGGTGTTCTCCTTCAGCAACGTCTTTGTACAGTCATCCATCAATACATTCGGCTATGCTGCCATTGCCGGCGCTTCGCTATGCGTCACCTTCGACGCCTACAGCTACTATGTGCTCAGCGCGTTCTGCGCCGCCGCCATCACCTTCACAGGGCAGAACTATGGTGCCGGACAGATAGACCGATGCCGCCGCATCTTCCGCATCTGCATGCTGCTCGGCGGCACCGCCATCTTCATTTGCAACATGACATTCGTGACCTTCGCCGACCCGCTCACCTCGATCTTCACCGTCGACCCAAAGGTCATCTATTATTGCAAGTGGCGTATCCATGTGGCCCTGGCCTTTCAATGGATTGCCACAAGCTACGAGATTCCGGCAGCCTGCATGCGTGGCTTCGGACAATCGCTGCTGCCCGCCGTGCTGACCATCATCGGCACGTGCTTCCTGCGACTGGCATGGATATTCTTCGTCCTGCCCCACTGGCCCGGCTACGGTCACCTCATGCTCTGCTATCCACTGTCGTGGATCATCACTGGCATCATCGTTTTCATCACGTATCTCTTTGCCCGACGAAAGGCCTACGCCATCGTCGAACACCCAGCATAAAACCAAATCAATCATATATGAACAAGAAAACATCAACACTGATCGTCGCATCACTGCTTGCGGCGACACCCTTCAAGGCAATGGCCGACGAAGGCATGTGGACACTCTACAACCTGCCCACACAGGTGTATGAAACCATGCAAAGCTACGGTTTCGCACTGCCTCAATCGGCACTCTACAGCGACGCCAATGCCATCAAGAACAATGTCGTCAACTTCTCGGGCTATTGCTCGGGCGTCGTGGTTTCTCCCGACGGCCTCGTCTTCACCAATCACCACTGTGGCTTCGAGGCCATCCGCTCCCACTCTACCGTAGAGCACGACTACATGGTCAACGGCTTCGTGGCCAAGAGCTACGCTGAGGAACTGCCCAACAAGGACATGTTCGTGTCGTTTATGAAAAGCCAGCGCGACATCACACCTCGCCTGCAGGCCCTGGGTATCGACGTGCTCGACCGAGAGGCACAGAACAAGCTCGTCGACTCGCTGCAGAACGCACTCACCGACTCGGTGAAAGCCATCGACTCCACCTTGCATGTCGACATCGATCCCTTCTACGAGGGCAACAAATGGTACGCCACCACCTATCAGGACTTCACCGACCTGAGACTCGTCTTTACCGTGCCGAAGTCAATGGGTAAGTTCGGCGGCGAGACCGACAACTGGATGTGGCCTCGACAGACCTGCGACTTCTCGGTGTTCCGCATCTATGCCGACCCGAAGACCAATGGGCCGGCTCCTTACTCCAAGGACAACGTGCCCTACCACCCCAAGAGTTGGGCACGCGTGAGCCTTGACGGCTACAAGGAGGGCGACTTCGCCATGACCGTTGGCTATCCTGGCTCCACAGAGCGCTATCTCTCGAGCTATGGCATTCAGCAGATGCGCGACGACGACAACGAGCCCCGCTATCAGATACGTGGCATCAAACAGGAGGTGATGCTCAGACACATGCGTGCCAGCGAAGCTGTGCGCATCAAGTACGACTCGAAGTTCGCACAGAGCTCCAACTACTGGAAGAACGCCATCGGCATGAACAAATGTATCGACTCCATCGGACTCGTCAATCAGAAACGTGCCTACGAACAGCAGATACGTCAGTGGCAGGACACCGCCCGCTACCTTGACCATAAGGTGGACTTCGACCTTCTGGCCAAACTCTACGCCCGTAGCAACCGCCTGGTAAAGGCAATGACACAGTTCACGGAGACCTTCAGCCGCAGAAGCAACGTGGAGTTTAATACGCGTGCCATGGCCACAACCAACAATAAAAAAGCACGGGACGACAAGAAAGGCTCCTACTATGCTTTTGACGACAATACAGACCAGTGGGACTACAACACCGATGCCGACATGCTCGCAGCCATGCTGAAAAACTATCGCGAGCAGGCAGCTCCTGAATTCCTTCCCAGCTTTTATCAGACTATTGACAAGCAATTTGGAGGTGATTGCCAGCAATACGTCAAATGGCTTTTCGCCAAGTCGGCACTGCTGAAGAAGGGTGCCAAGCTCTATGCCGGTTCAAAGGCTTTCAACAACGACCCGGGCGTGAGCTATGGCAGAGCACTCAACGCCATCTATAAAAAGCTCACCACTGCCCTCTATGGTGACAAGAACGCCGTAACATCACTCGCCGACAGCATCTTCCTGCAGGAGCGTTACCTCTGTGCCGCCAAGATACAGATGGAAATGGACAAGCCTCACTACAGCGATGCCAACTTCACCATGCGCCTGTCCTACGGTCAGGTGAAACCGCTCACCTTAGGCAGCAACACTGCATACTACACCACAGCTGAGAGCATCGTAGAGAAGATGAAGAAAGGCGACCAGGGCGTCATCGACTATCAAGCAGAGCCCATCATGCACCAACTGTTGTCAGCTACCGACTTCACGCCTTATACTGACCGCCACACGGGTAAGATGCAGCTGTGCTTCCTCACCAACAACGACATCACAGGTGGCAACTCCGGCTCACCAATGTTCGATGGCAAGGGACGCCTCATCGGTCTGGCCTTCGACGGCAACTGGGACAGCCTGTCGTCCGATATCAACTTCGACAGCCGTCTGGCACGATGCATCGGTGTCGATATCCGCTACGTGCTGTTTATGATGGACCGCTGGGGACACGCCGACCGCTTGCTCAAAGAGATTGGCGCAGGTCAGGAATAAGGCATAGCATAGGCGCACCTACCCCGCCTATGTTGCCTATCTTGCCTACCATTGCCTACCCCGCCTACCTTGCCTACCTTGCCTACCCCTTCATGAAA
The DNA here is from genome assembly GCA_900319905.1 of uncultured Prevotella sp. Lineage (GTDB taxonomy): Bacteria > Bacteroidota > Bacteroidia > Bacteroidales > Bacteroidaceae > Prevotella. The sequence continues at coordinate 63,380 of ONQB01000003.1, forward strand.
AGAGGCTGTGTCAGAGTCCTATTGACTCTTGGCACAGCCTCTTTTAGTTTATATAGCAGCGGATGGCTATCTCACTACCACCTTTTTACCATTGATGATATAGACGCCCTTGGGCAGTTTGCCACGCGACTGCTTGTCGGTAGTCAGCCGCACACCCGTAAGCGTGTAGACAGCAGCTGCGTCGGCTGCAGTCTGGCCTGCACTGACAGCACTTATGCCAGTGGTACTGCTGTTCACCACAAGCACAGCCGGGTAATAGCTGAAGTCATAATTCTCGGCTTCAGCACCGTCGAGCCGAATGGTATACGTGCCAGCCTCCAACTGTCCGGTTACCACATTTCCCTGGGCATCAAGGAGCGTGAACGTGGGCTGAGTGATGAGCGACACCGTGTCCTCACCATTCTTCAAACCGTCAACTACATAAGTCAAAACAGGCTCCTCGCCCACGGCAATTGTATCGTTGACAGCGCGCATGTTGGCTTGCGCCTTCGTGACAATGAGCTCGCCGTCTTCAAAGTCAACACCTACGCTCGTGATAGAGCCTAAGCTCAAGTGGATGGGGTAGCGTCCTACCGGCGATGTCGGCGTGGCATCGCAGGATATCTCTGGTTTTCCCTCAACGTAATCACCGTAGATGCGGTAACCAAAGCGAGGATTCTCCTCACCATATCGCCGCGACGCATTCCGCGCACGGAGAGTAGAGCCGTACTCAGTAACATTCATGAAGTCCTTCCAGTTGGCACTGCGTGCGAAGCGTTCTTTCATGCTTGACCGCACATAAAGCGTAATGTTCTGCACCGATACGTCAGCAAACACCCTTGCACCGGTGACGGGAACATGCTTTCCCGCCAACCTCAGAGTGGCCAGTCCGCTGGCTCCGGCAAAAGCGTAGCTGGCAATGCTGTCGAGAGACTCCGGCAACGTCAAGTTCTGTACGCCATGCATGCCTGCCATGGCGTAGGCATCGATGAGCTTCGTTCCCTTGTGCAACGAGAGGGTTGAGCCTGCATGAGGCAAGACTGCCAACACCGTCGTGGTGTCTGGCGAGTAGACAACATTGTCGGCAATGGCATACTCTTGCTGCAATGCCGTCGGCAACAGCAACGAGTCAAGCGATAACATGCCGCTCAAGGCACCGGTACCGAAGGTCGTTACCTTATCCGGCAACACGAGCTTACGCAGGCGGCGTGCGCCATAGAAAGCCAGTTCAGGCCACTCACCGCTGTGCGTGGTGCACTCATGGTTGCCATTATACAGATAGGGATCGCCGCCTTCCACGATGGAAGCGTGCTGCAAGTCGAGCGAACGCAGGGCAGCAGGCGAGTAAGTGCCCACGCTGTCGAGGCCAGCCAGTGTCCGCAGGAACTTCATATCAGAAGAGTTGATGCTGCCGCTCACGGTGAGCGAGGTCACTTTGCTGGCCACAGAGTCAGCGATGAGACTGCGCAGCGTGCCAGGCTCCTCGACATTGACCGTATCGACGAGTGCCGTTGAGTTGCCACTCTCAATGCCGATGATCATATCCTGATAAGCTGAGAAGGCATAACTGTCCGGGTTGAGCAGGGCAATGTCGTAGTAGCCTTCGGACGAACCGTCCCATCCCCAGTTGACGTAGACACGGCCTTGCGCATCGTAGCCACAAATGACAAACTCGTGACCGCCATTAAAGGTGTCGACACCTCCGTAGATGATAGGCCGGTCATTGCTGAGCTCATTGAACACCATGTCCATCCAGTCAGCCTCCGAGTAACCGTCTCGTTCCACAAACCGCAAGGTCTCTGGATAGCCGAAGTTGCGTACCAGACCATCGCGGGCGTGGTCAGTGTAAGTGCCGGAACCGTCGGTAGCGTACTCCATGTCGGAAGCCACGCCACAGTCAAGCATCAACTTGGCGACGGCATGTCCCTGCTCGGCCGTGTAGCCTGCGTTGTAATAGTCGAGCATCTTGTCCCATTCGTAGTTGCTCTGTGAGAAGTCGACGGTCACCGTGATGGGGTCGCCGCTGGCCTGCTTGACCCGCACAGAGTGTTCGCCCTGTCCTGATGCCGGCCACTTATGATAATAAAGCACCTGCGCCATGGCCGTTGCCACGCAGCCCGTAACGCATCGTCCCGTGCCGCCATAGCCCTGCCAGCCGCCTGTGCCGGAGGAGGTGCCGATGGGACATAAGTCGTTGTACGGACTCTCCTGTCCCCAATGACATGTGACCATTGGCGCAACGGCCGGCTGATACTTGGACGCGTCGGGAGCCACAACGGTCATCTTGTGTCCGCTGGCCACCACGGCATTGATCACCTTCTCTGCAGTCTCCAGATACCATTTGAAGTTTGCATTCTTGTCTGTCGCAAAGTCGCGGTCGGAGTAGCCTATGACCTCAGGCACTAAATCGTCGTTGCCCATGATGGCAAAGCCGCCAGTCTTGTAACCGTATACGCTGAAGGCATCGTTGTGCTCGAGCAGCTTGAGGTCGCCGCGAGGCAGTGCCGGTGCTCCCATGCCGCGGCTGTTGTGCCGCTGGTTGAGAATGGCCAAAGCCGCTTGCTTCAGCGCTTGCTTGCTTCGAGGAGCTGCACTTGCTGACAGAAAAAGAGTGAGGAACAGAAGAACCAGCAATGCCGGTCGGTTGATTTTATGCATATATTTAATGAGAGTGTTTTAATTTAGTAAGAACAAATGAAAGCCGCGACCACGTCGATCGCGACTTTCATTAGGAATTAGTCAGTTATAATAACTGGTACGTGCAATTGTGAACGTTTATTATCTCAACACAGTCTTCACGCCATTGATGATGTACACGCCCTGCTTGATGCCCTTCAGCTTGCTGGCATCCTTGAGAACCTGCACGCCGTCGAGTGTATAGACGTTGAAGCTCTTGATACCAGAAGCCTCCAGTGCCTCAATCGAAGTGACAAGGGTCGTCGAGATAGGAGCCGACTCCACATTGCCTGTGTACACAGCGGTCACCTGATACAGATGCTCAGCTCTGTCGTCAGTGTCGACGTAGCTTGGAGAAGCCACTGTTGCGATGTAGGCACCATCACGATAGACATTGTATGCGATAGGTGCGTCGCTGGTCTCATACGTGATATCGTCGAGCATGAACAGGAAAGCCTGGTCACCAGGAGTGACATGGTGGATGGCGAAGTAAGTGGTTCCAGCAGGCAGTGTAGCCGTGTACTGCGTCCAGGCGCCAGCGCTCTGCGTGTAGTCAGTGCCAAGCTGTGTGAAGTCGGCTTGTGCATTGCCAGTCGTAGAGGTAAGGATCTGGAAGGTTTCGTTACCGTAACCGTCGCCCTGCAAGTTGTTAGCCCAGAAGCTGATGGTCTGCTCGTTACCCGAGAGGCGCGGAGAGATCAGCCAGTTGTCAGCACCGACGAAGTCCTGACCAGTAGCATCTGTCTGGTAAACAGCAACGAGAGCTTTCTGACCGGAGTGAGGATCGAGGCCCTGTCCGGCTGAGAAGATATCGCCAGGCTGCCAGTCCATGAAGGCGAACTGCTCGCCCTGGTGCGTGTAAGAACCACTCTTCGTAAGACTACCGGCCAAGCCCTGGTCGGCATCGATGGTAGTCCAGTCACCGAAGGTCAGGCTCCAAGGCTCATAGCTCTCAAAGTCATCAGTAACGCTGGTGGCAGACGATGCAGGTGCATCCCAAGTAAGGGTCACCGTCTTATCAGCACGCTTAGCTGTCAGGTTGGAGGGCTCGGTCACATTTGCAGCCGTAGCCTCGATGGCAGCCGAAGCAGTGTTGTTGTCGTCGACGAGGTCGCCGTCCACAGTTACCGAAGCACTGACGTTCAGCACGCTTGCCTTGTCAAGTGTAGAGGTACGATAAGTAAGCGGCAGTTCAACCGACTCAAGGGTAGCCAGCTTTTTGCTGATAGTAGTATCGGCAACGACGGTGTTGTTGACGGTGACGAGTACACGTGCGCCGGTGATGTCGTCGATACCCTCATTGGTAGCCTTGACATTGATCTCGGCCGTCTGGCCCTTTGTCACACTTTCCGGAGCGGTAAGCGTAACGGAAGCATCCTTCTGCTCAGGATCAATGATATTGATGTCGTCCACATACAGCACATCAGTAGATGCCATTGCCTCAGTAGCCTCAGCATTGAAGTGCAGCAGTACAAAGTCCTCATCGGCCAGCGTTGCAGGCAGTTCAGCCACAGCCGTCTGCCAGTCAGTGCTGGTGCTGGTGCTCAGATCAGTAGTGTAGACCGGTGCATCGACAGTACCATCCTTATGCTCTACCGATACAGAGAGCTTCACAGGCAGGCTGCCCGTAGCTTTGTAGTGGAACAGCAGTCTCGGATGGACGGCACCTGCAAAGGAAATCTTACCAGTACCGATATAGCCGGTAGCGGGAACTGCACTGGTGAAGGCCAGCGTACCACCGTCGCCGTCGTAAGCGTCGGCTGACGAGATAGACCACTTATAGTCAGAGGTTGTGCGGGAGATGCTCATAAACTGATTCTCCAGCGTAGCATCCTTGAAGCTATTGTGGAACGGCAGGATATACGGACGGCCCACGATGACAGATGCACTACCGTACTTGCTTGCACCTGCAGCATTAGAAGCGCTGATGGCCCACATCTTGAAGTTCTGCGTGTCACCTTCATTGGTGTTCAGACCAGTGACCTCATAGCTGTTGGCATTCTTCACAACGGCCAGCGTGTCGGCAAGATAACCTTCGTCGTCGACATTGAGCAGCGTGTAGGTAAGGTCCTCAGGAATGATGATACCACCGGCGGCACCTGCGGGCGTATTCCAAGTGAGGTTCACCGAAGTGGTGCGGTCCTCGGCTTCCATATCAGGAGCCAGCGGCGTGTCGACACCCACATAGACACTCACCTCTCTCTTGCGTCCTATTCCATTCTCGTTATAAGGAGTAACAGTATACTTGTTGGTACCTTGTGCAGCTTCCAAGTCAGCAACTGTATAGCTTGCGCCCGGAGCGACATCCTTCATCACGTCGATGACCTTATTGCCACGGCTGACCACAATAGAGTCAAGCTTAGTCAGCGGATTGCCGTTGATGGCATTGACAGGAGCATTGAAGGTCAGGGTAGCTTTAAGCTGTCCACTTGGATCGCATACTGCCTTGAGTGCTGTCACAGAGTCAGGAGCAGTAGCCTCAGCAGACATCTCGACGTTGAACGAATCTACATAGAGATAGAAGCGGTCGGCATCGGAGATAGCATGCAGGCCGAAGTAGTATTCGCCGCTCTCAGTAGGAGTAATCTCCTTTCCAAGTGTGATATTGGCTTCTGAAGAAAGATCAGTGCTCGGAACAAGTGTCTCCGTCAAACCGGCCACAGAGTTCTCTTTACCCCAGAAAGCCTCGATGCGCTCAGGATAAGAAACACCGAAAGGACGAGCCTTGAAGGTGACGCTGTAGTTCTTACCAGCCTGCAACTTGATAGGTGGCGAAATGAGCCAGTCGTCACCATTGTTAGAAGAGCTGTAGTGATAGCGCATGACATGTGCATTCTCATTCCAAATCCATGTCGAGCCATCGTTATTGTTGTCAATCACAGTCCAAAGGCCGGCACCCGTAAGGAAGTCCTCGAAATAGGGCACCTCCAAAGCACTGCCCACTACCTGACCATTGCTGAGTGCCATGTCACTGCTGTGATGGACGTTCTTGGCCACGACACCATAGGTGTAAGAGCTCAGCGCTCCCTCGGGCAGTGTCTCGTGGAACGTAGTGGTCGTCAGATCGGAAGCCACCTTTGTGGTATCGGTGCCATGCAGACGATAGACATCATAGGTAGTAGCGCCCAGGTAACCGCCGTGAACGGTGCTGTCGGCTGCAGCCCATGTCAAGGTAGCGGCATAGCCGTCAACAGCCAAATTGACATCTTTCACCGGGGCCGGTGTGTCATAACCCACATACTTGTTGGTCTTTACTCTCGGACCATTACCAGCCGCATTGCTTGTGAAAGCCTGGAACTTGTTCATGCCTTCTTTGGCAGTGACGTTCACAGTAGCGGTGGCACCCGGTGCAACGGTACCCTTCACGGAGTCGCTATTGACGACGACCACGTAATTGAGCGAACCCGTCAGATCGGCTGTTCCGTCAAATGTCTTGGCAGGTGCGGTGAAGCTGACTGTACCGGTCGTATTGCCATCGACGAAGTTGACAGCCAGGTCGGTGACAGCGGCAGGAGCAGCAGCCTCAGCAGCCGGAGCAGGAATCATCATACCCACACTGTTAAACTCAGTCCAATCCGACGAGTAATCACCCAGCTTGGTGGCTGCACCCGTGGTAAGGTCGACGGTATAAAGGGCTGTTGCTCCGTCGGCGGTCGTAGCTGACCAATAGAAAGTATTGGTCTTCGGGTCAATCTCACCGGTCTGGAAATAGAAGGCACCCTCGCTGTCGGTGAGAGTCAAACCGGTAGCGCCCACCAGTGTCTCGGCACCGGTGTTGCGGTCAATCTTATAGAGGTTGCCGTCAGAAGCCACACCATAAGCGTAACCGTCCTTGGCAATACCCATGGCAGCATAGACATTCTGGGCGGAGCTGATGGTGGTACGCGTCTTGTTGGCATAATCGATGACGCCAAACTCCATTCCACTGAAGTCATTATTGTAGAACTCACCAAAGATCTCTCCCGTGGAGGGATCCTCAGCGGTTTCTGCGGCAACGAGGTTATAGTCCACTGAAGCAGGCGCATCAACGATCTGCCAGGTGTCAGTGTCAAAGGAATACAGATAAGTAAGGATGATACCCCACGATGCGTAAGACGTATCGAAGTACACGCCATACAACTTGTTGTCAACTACGCCGCAACCGCCATTGAAATAGCCGTTGGTATAGCTAGTCAGCAACTGAGGCGAGAAAACGGCCGCTGGTGTAGCTGAGTAAATGCCGGCATCACTGCTACTTACGATGTTCATCCAAAGTGTGGAAGGCTGATCGTTTGCCATCAGTGCACCCGACTTCTTGGCCACACTTGGCCGGTGAGCCATCACCATGCGGTGGGAATCGGCAAAATAACGACTGCCGGCAGGGAGATCCTTCCGTTTGAAAAGCAACGGATATTCGCTCTTAAGCTTTGCCAAGGTTTTCGCCTGGGCTTTTGCATCCTGCTTAGTCATCTTCTCTATCTTGCCATTGAATGGCACCATACTGTTGCGGAATGGCGCTTGCGCGTTGACATTCGCAGCCGTAGTGAGGAAAAGCAAGCCGGAAGCGACTAACGATGTGATTGTTTTTCCCATAAACAACTATAAATTTGATGGATTAATGAATAAATAACTTTAAAATCTCAATCGCAAAGATAGGAAAATTTAAAATTGATTCTCTTCTTTAAGAGAACAAACTATAAAACAATTAGACAAAATTAACTTTAAGGTTCGTTTATATCTTTAATATTACACTTAACTTAACAGTGTAAAGATAAAAAATGCGTCATAATGCATTGAGTATGCATCAATCTGCCAATTATCAAAGGACGCTTTTGAGCCATCAAAAACGAAAATAAGAACAAAAGTTTACCGACAGCTTAAATAACCAAACAATCTGTCAGTTCAGTTCTTACAATATGAAAATTTACGCAATAGGAGCAAGAAAAGGTTTAAAAGAAATAAATATCAATAAATATTTATAGTCAAGTTCTATGCACGCAACACTGCAAAGGGCAATGGCTGGTAGGATTAATCGCCTATGAGCTTAACGAGTTCGTCGAGATTGTGGGCCACTTGGATGAAGTCAGTCCATTGCCCGCGCACGAAACCGCGAGCCTGCAGATCATCGAGCACACGGACGAGCGGTTGCCAGAAATTATTCATATCGTAGAGCACGACACGTTTGTTGTGGTAGCCGATCGTATGGCTGCCTGCCACGGTAAAGATCTCATCGAGCGTCCCGATGCCGCCCGGCAGGGCCACGCACACGTCGCTCTGTGCCAGCATGATGTCCTTGCGGTCGCTCAAGTTATCGCAGGGAATTTCTATGTCGACATAGTCGGGACGCTGTTCTTTCAGCAGAATCTGAGGCACCACCCCAATGGTCATGCCACCCGCCTCGTGCACAGACTGACCGATGCACCGCATCAGTCCACGGTCGGCTCCGCCATAAACCAGCGTGTGGCCTTGCTTACCCATCCAATGACCCAGTTCTGTGGTGAGTGAAAAGAAATCTGAATCAATCTGGGCATTGGCCGAACAAAACACTGCGATCTTCATGTCAATATCTATTATCGTTCATATCAAGTCTTTGTGTCGATCACAAAAGAGCACTGCAAAGGTACTCAAAGTTTTCAGAACATGCCAATGCCCAGCAACAAATATTCTCGTGACAAGCATCACAGTAAGAAAAGGCCGTTAGGAGAAGACAGTAAAGTCGGCACGACAACGTGTGGCGACCGCCGCAAACGTGTGTGGCGACCGCCGCAAACGTGTGTGACGACCGCCGCAAATGTGTGTGACGACCGCCACAGCTTGTAGGAACGCCCATACGGCTGGGAACAGACAGGGGAGACGGTATCACACAAAAAAAGACAACCGACAACAAAAGAAATGGCATTATTGCCTATAAATCAATTAAAATGCGTAACTTTGCAACCGCTTCTAGCAAGCTTCATACGATGGCACACAATAACTGCCACGGATTTGTTTTATAGAAGCATCACTATTATAATATTAATTCATCACTACTTGAAGACATTTGAAGAACTTGGTGTCAGCGAAGTGATTCGCCGCGCCATTGAAGAACTGGGCTTCGAACATCCCATGCCCGTTCAAGAAGAAGTAATCCCTTATTTGTTGGGTAATGGCAATGACGTCATTGCGCTTGCCCAGACCGGTACGGGTAAGACCGCCGCCTATGGCATTCCGGTGCTGCAGAAGACCGATGCCACGTCGCACGACACACAGGCGCTCATCCTCAGTCCTACCCGCGAACTCTGCCTGCAGATTGCCGACGACCTCACGTCGTTTGCGAAATACATTCCCTCGCTCCACGTCATTCCTGTCTATGGCGGTGCCAGCATCGTCACACAGATGAACGAGCTGCGTCACGGCGCACAGATCATCGTGGCAACGCCCGGACGCCTCATCGACCTCATGGAACGAGGACGCGTAGACCTCAGCCACCTCAAGAACGTGGTGCTCGACGAAGCCGACGAGATGCTCAACATGGGCTTCTCCGAGAGCATCAACACCATCTTCGAGCACGTGCCCGAGGACCGCAACACCCTGCTCTTCTCGGCCACGATGAGCCGGGAGATTGAAGCCATCGCCAAAAACTACCTGCACGACTACAAGGAGATCGTGGTGGGTTCGCGCAACGAAGGCGCCGAGAACGTCAACCACATCTATTATCTCGTCAACGCCAAGGACAAATATCTGGCACTGAAACGTATCGTCGACTTCTATCCGCGCATCTACGCCATCATTTTCTGCCGCACCAAGCTGGAGACACAGGAGGTGGCCGACAAGCTCATCAGAGACGGCTACAACGCCGAGGCGCTCCACGGCGACCTGTCGCAACAGCAACGCGACCTCACCATGCAGAAGTTCCGCAAGCATCTCACACAGCTGCTCGTGGCTACCGACGTGGCAGCACGCGGACTCGACGTAGACGACCTGACGCATGTCATCAACTACGGACTGCCCGACGACATCGAAAACTACACCCACCGTTCCGGACGAACGGGACGTGCAGGAAAGAAGGGCACATCCATCTCCATCATCCATACGAGGGAGAAGTACAAGGTGCGCAACATCGAGAAGACGATCGGCAAGGAGTTTGTCGACGGCACGCTGCCCACTCCCGAGGAGATCTGCAAGAAGCAGCTGTTCAAGGCCATGGACGACATCATGAAGACCGATGTCGATGAAGGTTTGATCGCCCCTTACATGGCCGACATCAACCGGCAGTTTGAGTACGTGGACAAGGAGGACCTCATCAAGAAGATGGTGAGCATCACCTTCGGCCGCTTCCTCGACTATTACAAGGACGCGCCCGAGATTGTCAAGCCTACCACCTCACGCAAGGGTGAAGGCAAGGCCGACGGACGCCGCCGCAAAGACGATGACGGCCGGCACGCTGCCCGCGGACCCCGCAAGGCAGAGGCTGGCTTCCGCAGGCTGTTCATCAACCTGGGCAAAGCAGACGGCTTCTATCCCGGCGAAATCATGCAGTTTGTCAATCACCACGTGCATGGTCCCAAGCAGGAGATTGGCCATATCGACCTGTTGCAGCGCTTCTCCTACATTGAAGTGCCGGAGAAAGATGCCAACAAGGTGATGGCTGCCCTCAATGGCTCCAGTTACAAAGGCCGTGAGGTACGCTGCAACGATGCCGACGACAAGGAGGCAAGAGGTGGCGGACGCAAGCGCGCCGACCGGCGTGACAGGCGCAATGACCGCGCCGACCGCAGTTACAGAAAGGCAAAGGACTACCGCACGGCCGACGACGACCAGGGCACGGACTGGCGCTCGCTCATGCAGGGACAGCCGTTTAAAGACAACAAAGGCAAGGACACCGGCGAGGAAGGATTTGCCCGCCGGTTTCCCAAGCATAATAAAGAGTAATAAACAACAAAAGCTATGAAGAAATTGATGATAGCCCTTGCGGCCGCAACGCTGCTCGCTGCAAATGTGCAGGCCAGCGACTCCGTCACCAAGGGTAAAGTGACTTTCGACGGGCAGATGAGCGGACTGACCGACAGCCTCATCGTGCTCAAGGCCGACAACAATAGTTTTACGCGGTTGGACACCGTACTGGTGAAGGACGGTAAGTTCCATTTCACAGTCAGTCTGGACCAGCCCACCGACCTTTACATCTATTCTCCGGGCACACTGCGCCACACGGAGCGCATCGGTTTCACCGCCATTGCCGTTCCGGGTGAGAAGGCCACCATCACCGGCGACCAAAAGGCTTACTACTTCTCAGGCAGTAAGTTCTATGAGCAATACGGCGCCGTCGACCGTGTCGCCGAAGAGGCCATGAAGCCCTTGCGACTGCTCGAGGACAGTCTCACTGAACGCATGAAGAAAGGTGAGCCGCAGGCGCAGATCATGAAGGAATACGACGCGAAAGAACCAGCACTGCTGGCGAAGGGCAACCAACAAATACTCGATTTCATCGGCAAGCACAACACGTCGGAGGGTTGTGCCGCCTACATCCCCAGCCTCAACGACCTGGAGCTGATGAAGAAGGCAGCAGGCCTGCTCAGCGATGATGTGCGCAACGGTCGCATGAAGAGCTACTATCAGGCTGCCATCGACCAGGCACAGAAGCGGGCTGAGAAAGAGGCCGAACAAGCCAAGAAACAGGGCAACGGCACCGTAGCACCAGACTTCACACTCAACGACCTCAACGGCAAACCGCTGTCGCTGTCAAGCCTCAAGGGTAAGTACGTGCTGCTCGACTTCTGGGGCACGTGGTGCATCTGGTGCGTGCGTGGCATCCCAATGATGAAAGAGTACTACAATAAATACAAAGGAAAGTTCGAGATTCTCTCCATCGACTGCAACGAGACAGAGGACAAGTGGAAGGCCGGCGTGAAGAAGTATGACCTGCCATGGCTGCATGTCTACAATCCCCGCAACACCAAGGTGCTGGACGACTACGGCATCACCGGCTTCCCCACGAAGATCCTCGTAGGGCCTGATGGCAAGATCGTAAAGACATTCATCGGTGAGGACCCGGCCTTCTATAAGTTCCTTGACGAGCAGTTCGGGAAATAAGACCCGCCTTCTCCTCTCATAAGGGACAAAGGTATCGGACAGCAGTCCGTGAAAGGAAGATGACCGACAGGCCTCAACAACAAAAGAAACCGCCCGAAAGCGACGCGCACCTTGACAACTGGTAGCTCACTTTCGGGCGGTTTTATGATACTAGATACAACCTCGAGTCGCTTATTGGTTCTCCGAGCCTTGATGATTCTTCAGCTTTTCGCCAAACTCCTTTGACACGTAATTGTAAATGCTCGTACAGGCCTCAGCCGAGAACTGCTGGGCGCAACTGATAATCTTGTCCCACAGCTCCTCCGTAAGACCCTCATCAATGGTTTGACGGGTCACACCGTACTTGAGCATGCCGTAGATCAAACCCGCATTGAAGTTGTCGCCGGCACCGATGGTGCTCACCGTCGTCGTGTCAATGACCGGATAGCTCTTGTGGAAGCCATCCTCGGCAAACAGCTCCACAGGATTGGCACCACGCGTGTAGATAAACTTCTTGCAGTAGAAGGAGATCTCAGCCGCATAGACCTTTTCGGGGCCGTCTATCTTGTACAGCACATCGAAGTCTGCCTGGCTGCCACGTACGATATCGGCATACTCCAGGTTCTCCAAGTAATTGGGCGTGATGCGCATCACCTCATCTTTATGGGAAGGACGGAAATTGACGTCGTAGTAGATAATCGCTCCGTGACTGCGGGCGTAGTCAAGCAATCCCACCACCTGCGGTCTGATCACCGGATTGACCGCATAGTATGAGCCAAAGAGCACGATGTCATCGGGCTGAATGTCCGGATAGGAGAAGTCGAGCTGATCGTGCGGATGGTCCTTGTAGAAGATATACTCCGCATCGTTGTTGTCATCGAGAAAAGCCAATGAGATGGGCGAACGGGAGCCGGGAAACACATTGACATTGCTGGCATCCACACCATTGTCCTTGAGGAAACGTATGATATTCTGACCCACTCGGTCGTGACCCGCCTCACTGATGAAGGTGGCAGGCACACCGGCACGCGCCAGCGAGATGACTGCATTAAACGTGGAACCGCCCGGATAAGCTCCGATGGGCTGCTCATGTCTGAAGATAATGTCGAGTACCGTCTCGCCAATTCCAATCACTTTACGCATAGTTGATGAGTTGATGATAATTGATTTCTTTAAACCGATATTACGCATGCAAAGATATAAAAAATATGGTCACCTATTCTCTTTTTTGTGTAATTTTGCAGGAAAATCAACTTACAGCGTCATTACAATGAACGAACAAACCATCACGTTGCCCAACGGACTGCGTGTCATTCTTATACCCACCGACTCACCGGTGGTCTACTGTGGTTACCAGCTCAAGGCGGGCTCACGCCACGAACACAACAACGAGGAGGGCTTGGCCCACTTCTGTGAGCATACTACCTTTAAGGGCACCCATCACCGAAAGGCCTGGCAGATTCTCAATAGCTTGGAGAGCGTAGGCGGCAGTCTGAACGCCTACACCAACAAAGAAGATACCACGTATTACGCCTCGGTGCTGAGCGAATATGCCCAAAGGGCTATCGACTTGCTCACCGACATCGTGTTCCACTCCACCTATCCCCAACGGGAGATAGACAAAGAGGTGGAAGTGATATGTGACGAGATAGAGAGCTACAACGACTCTCCCTCGGAACTAATCTACGATGACTTCGAGAACCTGCTCTTCAAAGGACATCCGCTGGGCCACAACATACTGGGTACGGCAAGTCGCGTGAGACAGTTCACCACAGCCGACGCACTGCGCTTCACACGCCAATACTACAGACCAGACAACGCGGTCTTCTTCTGCACCTACCGTCCGAAGGACCGCTTATCACCCGAGCGCATCAGGAAGATGCTGGAGAAAGCTTTTGACAAATACAAGGAACCGGCCCATGATCTACCCATCGACACCCTACCGGTAACGGATTCTTTGGCTAAGCAAGGCAATACGCTGGCACCACTCACGATGACTGACGGCATGGGCATAAGATTGCTTCAAACCCATCAGGCCCACGTGATGGTGGGCGCTAAGGCGTTTGACTTCAACGACCCACGGCGCACTGCGCTCAGCCTGCTCAACAACTTGTTGGGAGGGCCGGGCATGAACGCTCGTCTCAACATCGTACTGCGTGAGCATCGTGGACTGGTATACACGGTTGAAAGCAGCCTGACGGCCTATAGCGACACAGGAGTTTGGTGCACCTACCTCGGATGTGACACGAAGGACATAAAGCGTTGCCTCTATCTCGTCAGAAGAGAACTGGACCGGCTTTGCAACCAGCCACTGACAGAGACCAGGCTGAAAGCCGCCAAACGACAGCTCAAAGGGCAGATAGGCATCGCTTGTGACAACCATGAGAACTACGCGCTCGACACAGCCCGATACTATCTTCTCAAGAACCATCCCTATGATATTCAAGCCCAATACCAGGCCATCGATGCGCTTACACCGCAAGACTTGCAGCAAGTAGCTCAGCAAGTGTTCGATAAAAACCGTATCTTCACGCTGATTTATAAATAAGGAGGAAGCCAGGGGGCTTTTATACCTACTTTTGCCTACCTTGCCTACTCTCGCCTACCTTGCCTACTTTTGCCTACCCTTGCCTACCTTGCCTACTTTGCCTACCCTTGCCTACTTTGCCTACTTTTGCCTACCTTGCCTACCCTTGCCTACTCTTGCCTACCTTGCCTACTCTTGCCTACCTTGCCTACTTTGCCTACTTTGCCTACTTTGCCTACTCTTGCCTACTTTGCCTACCCTTGCCTACTTTTGCCTACCTTGCCTACCCTTGCCTACCCTTGCCTACCCCGCCTACAGCCACAACACAGCCTCATTGCCCATGTTGAACAACAGGTCGAGAATAGAAAGGTTGGGCAGGAAGCCAAACTTCTGTTGATAGACCTGATAATAAGGACGAGGCGTGAACGAGTCATCCAGCAAGGGATGCTTCGGGCGAATAGCATCGCGATAATCAGTGACAATGGATTTGTGACAGTCCTTCACGGCTGCCTCATCGCCTTCTGAGGGCACACCATAAGAAGTGGTGAAGGAAAGCTGTGGCGCAATATCAAGCAACTCACAAACCTTCTCGTTGATGGCCATATTGAAATCAAGCAAGAAGGTCCAGCGACGCTCAAAGAACGGCCGTAGATCGTCGGCATAAAACTCGAAGAAAGGACTCTCACCATAAGCCGACAACAACGCATTCCAATGCAGATGACGCCAGTTGCCGTGGTCGCTGATGCGTATATCCTTGGTTTCCGTCACGTCGTTGATGTATTTCTCCACAGGCACGGTAAGCGCCTGCGGCCCTTGTGTCGTGGCGATGACACAACGGTTGCGGTAGGTCTGCTTGACGAAATGGTCGTGCTGCTCTATGCAACAATGGGCATAGCGGTTGAGCTTTTGGTACCACTGCACGGGACCGAAATAAGTGGTTGATAAGAGACAGGTCATGGAAAACGGCATTACAATAGACGATAGCCCTTGCCCACAACCTGATGCTTGTGCACAAGGCGACGGCCGTGGCCGGTATCGACGAGATAGAGCCGACAATCGTTGCAGCCACAGCGGTCGCAGCAAATATAAGGGATGCGGTAGCATTGGCGGCCCACGTGAATGGTATCGCCGGGAATGGCCACCACCTCACCGATGGCCTCACTACGGCTATAGAGGCAGAAGCGCGGCGGCACCCCTTGCTCATCGTACACAATGATGTCGCCACGACTAAAGTCCGGGGCACTCGACAGCTTGTTTACCATCACCTTGTCGCCACGGTGGAGCTTGTCGCCAATGTCGACAGGCACCGTGCAGATGGTAAACGCCACTGCGCGTACCCCCAGCACAATGGCGAGGGCCACGCAGAGTGCAGCCACGAACTTTAGCAGTTGCTTCATTTAATATTGTCAACCCATTTGAACAGTCTGCTCCAGCGCACACCACTGAAGCCCTTGCGGTCGGGATCAGAACTCCACCAGATAAAGATAGGCTTGCCCACAATATGATCCTCAGGCACGAAGCCCCAGAATCGGGAGTCGGCTGAGTTGTGGCGGTTGTCGCCCATCATCCAGTAGTAGTCGAGTTTGAAGGTATAGCTATGCGCCTCCTTGCCGTTGATGTAGATATGATTGTTCTTCACCACGAGGTCGTTGCCTTCATACACACGGATAGGCCGCTCGTAGATGGCGATATTCTTCATATTGAGCTTCACCGTGGCACCCTTCTTAGGTATCCAGATTGGTCCATAGTTGTCGACGGTCCATCCGGTCCATGCATCCAATGGATACAAGCCTCCCGGTTGTGCGTCGGTGTTGAGCTGGATGCTGGCCACCAGGTCCTTGCGGCCTTTCAGATAGCGCACGGCACGCTTGGTAAGGGGCATGAAACGGTTCTGATTGAGACTCGTCAGGTCTTCCTGCGAGATGTCAAGCATCTTCAGCACGTCGTCGGGAATGTTGGCCTTGAGCTTGACGTAATAGCTATACTGTACATTGTCCGGTTCCTTGTTGGGCTTGCCATCGAGGTAGATGATGCGGTTCTTGATCTGCAGCGTTTGTCCGGGCAGCCCCACACAGCGCTTGACGAAGTTCTCGCGGCGGTCGGTAGGACGGTGGCTGATGGAGCCGTACTCCACGGGATTGTTGACGATATAGTCACGGCCGATGGCCCGCATGGTTTTGTAGAAGTCCCATTGCTGCTGCGGTGAGAGCGTGGCAGGGTTGACGGGATTGGGCGTCTGCTGCTGATAGATTTGCTCTCCAAGGCCGTAAATCATGCCGTAATAGTCCTGCCCCTCGTAGCGGTCCTCAGTGAGGATGGAGTCGCCGGCGGGATAGTTGAACACCACGATATCGTTGAGCTTCACGTGACCCAAGCCTTTCACACGGCGGTAGTCCCAGTGAGGCCATTCAATATAGCTCTTGGTATTGACGATAGGCAACGTATGCTGTGTGAGCGGCATGGTGAGCGGTGTCTGCGGGATACGGGGGCCGTAGCTGAGTTTCGACACGAAGAGGTAGTCACCCGTGAGCAGACTCTTCTCCAATGACGAGGAGGGAATGACGTAGTTCTGGAAAAGGAACAGGTTGATGAAATAAACGGCTACCAAGGCAAAGACCAAGGCATCGACCCAACTCATGATGAAGCGCACGGGACTCGAGGCGTCTTTCCACCATTGCCAGCGCACCTTCTTTGAGATGTAACAGTCGAAGATAAACAAGGCGCCAACGAGAGTGAGTACCCAACCCACAATGGTCTGAGGCAGCATCCATATGATAAAGAGAACGTAGAAGAAGAAGGCCACGCCGAACTTCATCCATTGCCGCTTCATGTTGAGCTGTGCTTTTTGCTTGTCAATCATAGCTTATGTGTGTAATATGACAAATGTTTTATCGAGATTGTTGATAAGATAAAAGTGCTTAGAACTTAAAGAGGTCGCTTGTGGTGAGCAGGCCCTTGTGGGTAAGCGTGAATTCCGCAGCAAGCACGGCGCCCAGGGCAAAACCCTTGCGCGAATGGGCATCGTGGGTGATGGTGATACAGTCGGCCTCTGAGTCGTAACAGATGCTGTGGATGCCAGGCACCTCGTCGTGGCGGATGCTATCGACCAGCAGCTCATCGGGCTGATGGTCGTCGGAGCCGTCCACATGACCATCGTCCCAACGCACGCTGCCAGCCTTCCAGCTGTGCTTGCGGTCGAGCTCATCCACTATCTCCTCGGCCAGTGTAATAGCGGTACCCGACGGGGCGTCGAGCTTATGCACGTGGTGTGTCTCCGTCAGCTGGACGTCGTACTGGGGAAATTGGTTCATGATCTTGGCCAGATACTTGTTGACGGCTGAGAAAATGGCCACACCGATAGAAAAATTGCTGGCCCAGAACAGCGTCTGCTTGCCATCCTTGGTCAGAGCCTCAACGTCGGCCTTATGATCTTTCATCCAACCCGTTGAACCGCTCACCACCTTCACGTTGTGGCTGAAGGCCTTAAGATAATTGCCATAGGCGGCTGTAGGATTGGTGAACTCAATGGCAACATCGGCCGAAGCAAAAGCGGGACTATCGAAGTCGGACTGATTGTCCTTGTCGATTTTGCAAACGATTTCGTGGCCACGCGCAAGGGCGATCTGCTCAATCATATGACCCATCTTGCCGTAGCCTATCAAAGCTATCTTCATACTTATAAACGTTTATAGTATTGCAAAATTAATTATTTTGCCGCAAAAGGAGTAGCGATAGGCCGATAAATAATCAAAATGGCCACGTAATTAAATGATTTTTTTCGTTTTAAAGATGTTTTTGACAACAAAAGAGGCTAAAATGTAAAGTTTGTCGTACCTTTGCAGGTAGATAATTGTAATTGGGATATTTACGCATGTTTTACGTGATTACAAACACCGGCAAGGTCGCTGTGGCCTGTGCTGTCCTGGCGCTGAGTCTTTCGTCGTGTATCAAAGAAGAAGCCCTCAATGCAGAAGCCGACATCACTGGTGTCAGCTTAGGTGAGAATCAGCAGCTGCTGCGCGAACCTGTCATCAACAACAACGACGTGACGCTTTTCGCCAACACGTCCGACAGCATTCTTGCTCCGGTCTTCACGCTGACTGAGGGTGCCACCATCAGTCCGGCATCGGGCACACCGAGACAGTTCTTCAAAACAGAAAGACAGCTTACCGCCAACGATGACGGTACCGTCGATACTACATATCTCTACGAGTCGACGCCGCAGACCTACACCGTGACCTCACAGAACGGACAATGGAAAAAGGAATACACCGTTAACATCGTGAACAATGCCACGCCCTCAGACTTCCATTTCGACAACGTGAGATACTACGAGTTCGGTGGAAAGCCAGCCTTCCAGATCTTCTACGAGACCGTAGGCGGCAACCGCATTGACTGGGGAAGCGGCAACGCTGGCGCCATGGTGACGCTGGCCCAAAGCAACCCGTCATTCTCCGACTACCCCACCTCGCAGGCCGACAACGGCGTGAGCGGCAAATGTGCCAAGCTCACCACCATCTCCACCGGCGCTCTCGGCACAATGTTTGGCGCTCCCATCGCTGCCGGTAACCTCTTCTTGGGGTCGTTTGTGGTGAACATGCAGGACATGCCTGCCTCCACGCATTTTGGCATCCCATTGCACAACACGGTACCCTCCTCCATAACAGGCTACTACAAATATCAGCCAGGACCGGAATACCGACGGCTCACAGGCTCTGCCGGCAGCTACGGCACGGAGGTGGTGCCTGGCAAAACCGACGACTTTGCTATCTACGCCATCGTGTATGAGGTGACCGCCGACGCGCCTTATGTTGACGGCAACACCGTGATGACATCGAAGAACATCGTGCTGCGCGCCGAGGTCACCAACCATAAGGCCGGTAACGAATGGGTGAAGTTCGACGTGCCTTTCGTACAACAAAACGGAAAGACTATCGACCAGCAGAAATTGGAGAATGGGCAATACAACATCGCCATCGTGCTCTCATCAAGTGCCGACGGTGCTTCCTTCTCAGGAGCCATCGGAAGCACGCTTTACGTAGACGAAATCCATCTCAACTATGAATAAGACTAATATCACTTCATACATCCCTACCCGACTCAGCCTGAGGCTATCGGCAATGGCCTGCGCGGCAGTACTCACCCTGCCTGTTTGTGCACAGAGCACTGTGAAAGACCGTGACCAAAACCTTATGAACATGACTTCTGAAGGCTGGGAATGGGAAATCAACGCTGGATTGAACGTCGGCGGTGCGGCACCACTCGGCATGCCGCGAGAGGTGAGAAAGGTGAAAAAATACAACCCAGGGTTCAACACTTCGCTCGAAGGCAAGGTTACCAAATGGTGGGACGCCAACCGCCACTGGGGCTCGTCGGTAGGCCTGAGGTTTGAGAACAAATCGATGGAAGTGAACGCCGATGTGAAGAACTACCACACGGAAATCATTCGCGACGGCGACCGTGTGAGCGGTTATTGGACGGGCTTCGTCAACATTAAGTACGACGCCACCTATCTGACTATCCCCATCACGGCCGACTACCGCTTCAACGACCGCTGGAAAATCAACGCCGGTCCGTTCATATCCTGGCGCTACGACGGCTCGTTCTCAGGCTACGTCACCGACGGTTATCTGCGCAGCGGCATCCCCACCGGCGAGAAGATCGTCTATGAGAAAGGACAACAGGCCACCTATGAGTTCGACAACGACCTGCGACGCTTCACCTGGGGCGCACAGATCGGTGGGTCCTGGCGTGCCTATCGCCACTTCTCGGTCAACGTCAACGTGACCTACGCCTTCAACAACATCTTCAAGAAGGGTTTCACCACCGTGCAAAACACGCTCCATCCCGTTTATGGCAATATAGGATTCGGATATAGCTTTTAGGTTAATCAATTCAATAATAGAAAGAGTATGAAAAAATTATTTACCCTGTTAGTGTCGGCAATGGTGGCTACGGCCTCGTTTGCCACCGACTACACCGACAACCTCACCGTAACGGTGAACGGGTCGGCCATGCCGACCATCCAGTCAACAATCTCAGTGACTGAGAACACCGACGGCAGCTACAAGTTCTCGCTCAACAACTTCAAGTTCATGACGTTCTCACTCGGTGACATCGTCGTCGACAACATCGCTGGCATCACCAACAATGGTGTGACCTCGTTGAAAGCCGCACAGGACGTCACGCTCTCACTGGGCACCATGCCCCTCAGCCTGATGGCCGAGAAGACAGACGGAAAGCTTTATGCGCTGATCGATATCTACTACCCTCTCCTGAACCAGACCATCCACGTGGTGTTTGGCAACAACAACGGCCTCGGCTACCAACTCAAGAACAGCGGATTTGAGGACTGGCACATAGCAAAAGCCTCATACGACACAGGCGAAGATACACCGGCTATAGTCGAAGGTGACGAACCCAACAACTGGCACGACATGATTAGTTGCTCAGAAAGTCAGCAAGGCCTCGGCTACATGGCATCATACAATCCATTCGTGTTTAAATCGACAAAGGTACGACCGGGCTCCACTGGCAGTTACAGTGCATTATTGAAATCAATTGATTTCTGGTTTACCATTGCCAATGGCACCCTCACTTCCGGACGCCTGAATGCTGGAGCCATAGACGCTGCCGACGTGAGCAACCACGCCTATCTCGACATGAGCAAGACCGACAAGGACAACAACGGCGACCCCTTCTATCAGACCATTAATGGTACGCCGGACAGCGTGGCCGTATGGATGGCCTTCAAGCAGGGCACGCCTAACGCTGATTATCCTTACGCCACACTGAGCGCTGCCCTGACCGACGGCACCTATTATCAGGATCCTGACACGTTGAGCTATAGCAACGTGCGCGCACTGGCAAAGGACACCACCATCACCACGACCTTCACCACCGGCTTACCCGTTTGGAAACGCGTGGTTGTGCCATTCAAGATGATTGACAGCAACGTAGAGGGCAAAGCAATGCTCCTGACAATGGCCACCAACGCCAATCCGGGCAAGGGCAGCACCGACACACTTTATGTTGACGACTTGAGCCTCATCTACAACATGCCGGCCGTGAGCAACATCACTTACAAGGGTAGCACCATCAGCGGATTCAGTGCCGCCACCACCCGCTACACGCTCTCAGGTGACGCAGTCATCAGCCTCGACGATATCGACGTGACAACCACCGGTGCCAATGGCGCACGCGTCTACAAAGAAATGCGACAGAATGGTGACAACGCCGTGGTGACCGTCTCCGTCTATAGCGGCGACCTGGCCAACAGCCTCGTCTACACGCTGACCTTCACGGGTGCCACCACTGGCGTAAAGGCCGTGGAGGTGAACGACGCAAAGACCACCAACGCACCAGTACAGATCTATACGGTCAACGGACAGCGTGTCAACAACATGCTGCCCGGTCAGGTGTACATCCTAAAGAAGGGCAATAAGACCATAAAGGTAGTAAAGTAAGCAGTATCAAAAAGGGAGAAGTCCGGGAGTCCGGAAGTCCTGAAGTTCAGTCAAATGCAGTATCTGATAATAAGGTATCAGTATAGCAATGACAGAACTCCTGGACTTCTGAACTCCCGGACTTCTTCCGTTTTGATACATCCTCCTTTTTTTCTTCTTTGTTCCTCCTTTTTTCTTCCACTTTTCTTTTCCTCTTTTCTACTCTTGACTATGCGTCTCTTACGTATGGTCACTACATAGTCACCAGCCTAGTGCCGTATTCCTGTCCGGTGCCGCGCCTTTAAGGCACGGAAATTCTACCATACTAACAACCGTCGGCGGGCTGCGTGATAAAGATGATATGACGGCCTTGCATTGTGGTAGCAAATAAATAGCAGCTGCCACCATCCTTCAACTTCAGTCGTTTGCGCAGTTCAGCAACCGACTGGGGGAAATTGCGGACGGCAATATTTGCCTGTGTCATGCCTGAAAGATGCTGCCGAAGCTCACGCTTATTCAGCGTAGTGATTCCTAGGATACGAAACTGCTTTCCAGGAAAGCCTTTCAATGCCTGGCGACCAATAAAGAGATGGGAGTCACGGTCAACAGCCGTCACGCCAAACGCATGGGACAGCGCTGAGAAGACTCCAGCCTTCATGATGCTGGCATTGGGCACGCAGAGAACGGCCCCGACAAGGGCATCTATCGAGAGAGGTTCATAATTGACTTCTGCCGCACGATGTTCCGCCGTACCGGTACCTATAAGGGAAGATGTATTTGAAGGCGTCAAATCAAAGGAAACGGTCTGCTCGAAGATCTCTGCGTCGTTGGCACAGACCAGACGAATGGAAGATGCTGCATCGTCGGTAGCAACAGATGGTGTGAGCACCAACAGCAGCTCCTTGCACTCATTGGCCACCGATACGATATGCACCTCGCGGCAATAGGGCCTGAAGGCGCGGGCAGCGGCATGCCAGTCGAGCATCGGCGAGAGCTTGAGCAGGACGCAGGAGGCTACCGCCATCAAGCGGTCTTTCAGTGCCAGCACGTCAGGCGTGCAGTCCTCAATGCTAAACACCTTATGACCGTTGGCATCGCGGCGGGCAGGGTCGATAAAGACTATAAGTCGGTGAGACGAATCGGCAGGCTCTGTCACACGCTGATGCAAGTAAGCCACACCATCTGCATTGATAGCTTCAAAATGAGTCAGACCGAGGCAG
This sequence comes from uncultured Prevotella sp., assembly GCA_900319905.1. Taxonomy (GTDB): domain Bacteria; phylum Bacteroidota; class Bacteroidia; order Bacteroidales; family Bacteroidaceae; genus Prevotella. Next base: position 86,254 of record ONQB01000003.1, read on the forward strand.
TTGAAGTTATGGCGGGCAATAGCGCAAAGATTTTCATTGCGCTCTACATAGACGGCCTTGCCAAAAAGTGGGGCAAGAAATGAGAAATCAATGCCAAAGCCCCCCGTGAGATCGACAAGCATCGTCTCGGCAACTTTGTCAGCAGGCATCGTATGAGCAACGTCAGCAGCAGGCATCGTATGAGCAACGTCGTCAGCAGGCATCGTATGAGCAACGTCGTCAGCAGGCATCGTATGAGCAACGTCAGCAGCAAGCAAACGGCTGACCAAAGCCGCCTTATAGCGTGCTGTGGCTTCGGAAGAACACTGCTCCATATTGAGGTGAGGCGGATAGACGATGCCCTCATGAGCAGCATAGGCTGGCAATTTCGTGCGTGCCATCTGCCACCCGGCTATCTGGTCGAGTACGAAGGGAAGATTGACCACAGCCTTGCCAGTGCTCTGCAACGCCAACTGGCGCACGTCGTCGGTGCGGTGCTGGCGGACAAAGGCACGCGTGGACTCATCATCCATCAATTGTGTAAGCGTGGAAAAGTCGTTCATCGTTTGTAAAGAAGCCATAAGGTTAAAAAAAGCCCGCAGGCCACAATGCCTACGGGCTTGATGATATAGAAGATGAGATGTTAGTCTGCCAGTTTAGCCTTGATGAACTCGCGGTTCAGACGTGCGATATTGGCGATGGACTCATTCTTCGGGCACTCAGCCTCGCAAGCACGGGTGTTGGTGCAGTTACCGAAGCCGAGCTCCTCCATCTTGGCGACCATGTTCTTGACACGGCGAGCAGCCTCGACGCGGCCCTGAGGCAGCAGTGCGAACTGGCTGACCTTACTGGATACAAAGAGCATAGCCGAACCATTCTTGCAGGCTGCCACACAAGCGCCGCAACCGATGCAGGTAGCGCAGTCCATAGCCTCGTCGGCTGCCTCCTTGGAGATCAGGATGGCATTGGCATCCTGGGCCTGGCCGGTGCGCACGGAGGTGTAACCGCCGGCAGCGATAATCTTATCGAAGGCGGAACGATCCACCATACAGTCCTTGATGATGGGGAAAGCTGCTGAACGCCAAGGCTCAACGGTGATAACATCGCCGTCGTGGAAGCGACGCATGTAGAGCTGGCAGGTAGTGGCACCCTGAGCAGGACCATGAGGATGACCATTGATATAGAGTGAGCACATACCGCAGATGCCCTCACGACAGTCGTGGTCGAAGACGAAAGGCTCGTTGCCACCCTCAATGAGCTGCTCGTTGAGAATATCGAGCATCTCCAGGAAGGAAGTATCACCGGGGATATCCTTCATCTCAAAGGTATCGAAATGTCCCTCAGCCTTGGGGCCATTCTGACGCCAAACTTTTAAAGTGAATGATATATTAGTGTCCATGATTTGTTGCTTAATATTAAAGATAAAACTTTAGCTCTTGTAGTTACGTGTCTGCACCTTGATGTACTGATAGTTGAGGTCTTCCTTCAAGAGTGTGGGAGCCACGTCGTCGGAGCCCTGATACTGCCAGCAAGCTACATACATGTAGTGCTCGTCGTCACGCTTAGCCTCGCCTTCCTCGGTCTGGCTCTCCTCACGGAAATGACCACCGCAGCTCTCGTTGCGCTCCAAGGCATCGTAAGCAATCAGCTCACCCATGAGAATGAAGTCACGCAAATGGATGGCTTTGTCAAGCTCCACATTGAGTCCTTCCTTGCTGCCAGGCACGCGGACACAGGTGTCGAACTGCTGGCGCACGGCCTTCAGCATCTCCAGAGCCTTCTTCAGACCTGCCTCGTTGCGGGCCATACCCACGTAGTTCCACATTATCTTATAGAGCTCTCTGTGGATAGAGTCAACGCTCATGAGCTTGCTCTTGTCGGTCTGCTTGTTCTGGATATCCATGATGCGGTCGATCTCAGCCTGCACACCCTTCTCAGCCTCGACGAACTCGGGAGCGTCGGTAGAAGGCAGCTTCACCTGAATCTGATCGCTGAGGTAGTTCTGCATGGTGTAAGGAATGACGAAGTAACCATCGCTCAGACCCTGCATCAGTGCGGAAGCACCCAGACGGTTGGCACCGTGGTCAGAGAAGTTGCACTCGCCGAGTGCGAACAGTCCCTTGACGCTGGTCTGCAGCTCATAGTCAACCCACAGACCGCCCATGGTATAGTGGATGGCGGGGAAGATCATCATCGGGTTCTCGTGCGGGTCGACATCGGTAATCTCCTGATACATGTCGAAGAGGTTACCGTAGCGCTGGTCGACGACATCACGGCCAAGGCGCTGGAAAGCCTCGGAGAAATCGAGGAACACAGCAAGACCGGTGTTGTTCACGCCATAGCCCTTGTCGGTACGCTCCTTAGCGGCACGCGAGGCCACGTCACGGGGAACGAGGTTACCGAAGGCAGGATAGCGGCGCTCGAGGTAGTAGTCGCGGTCTTCCTCAGGAATGTCACGGCCCTTGATCTCACCACGCTGCAGCTTCTTGGCATCTTCGAGCTTCTTTGGCACCCAGATACGACCATCGTTACGCAGTGACTCCGACATCAGGGTGAGCTTCGACTGCTTGTCACCATGCACGGGGATACAGGTCGGGTGGATCTGCACAAAGCAAGGATTGGCAAAGTAAGCACCCTTACGATAAGCCTGGATGGCAGCGGTGCAGTTGCAGCCCATGGCATTGGTGGACAGGAAGTAGGTATTGCCATAACCACCGGTGGCCAGGCAGACAGCGTGACCGGCATAGCGCTCGAGCTTACCAGAGACGAGGTTCTTGGCGATGACGCCACGGCAGCGGCCGTCGATGATGACGATGTCCTCCACCTCGGTACGGGTGTGAAGCTCAACTGTGCCATTGTGCACTTCCTTCATCAGTGAAGAGTAAGCACCGAGCAGCAGCTGCTGTCCCGTCTGACCCTTAGCGTAGAACGTACGGCTCACCTGCACGCCACCGAAGGAACGGTTGGCAAGCATGCCGCCATACTCACGGGCGAAAGGCACACCCTGGGCAACGCACTGGTCGATGATGTTAGCCGATACCTCAGCCAAGCGATAGACATTGGCCTCACGGGCACGGTAGTCACCACCTTTAATAGTATCGTAGAACAGACGGTAGACTGCGTCACCATCGTTCTGGTAGTTCTTGGCTGCATTGATACCACCTTGCGCTGCAATAGAGTGAGCGCGGCGGGGAGAGTCTTGAATGCAGAAGTTAATGACGTGGAAACCCATCTCACCAAGTGATGCGGCGGCACTGGCACCAGCCAGACCCGTACCCACGACGATGACCGTGAGCTTACGCTTGTTGGCAGGGTTCACCAGCTTCTGATGAGCTTTATAGTTGGTCCATTTTTCAGCCAGAGGGCCTTCAGGAATCTTAGAATCTATCTGTGACATAATAATAAATACTAATGTGAAATTACCAATTAGAAGTTAGGCTGCACACATGCTGGGGGCAAAGCCGAGCCAGAAAGAAAGAATGAGGATGGCGAAAACGGCCATGAGAATAGTGACATAGCAGATGCCGATGCACTGCCAGCGCTTCAGCCAAATCTTACCACTCCAGCCCAATGTCTGCATGGCTGACCAGAAGCCGTGGCTCAGGTGGAACCAAATGGCGCAGATCCAGATGAGGTAGAGAATGGAGAACACTGGGTTGGAGAAAGTGTCCTGAATCCATGCGAAACCATCAGCAGGATCGTGGGCGACCTGCATGCCTGCAAGCTCTGCAAACATCATGTGACCCCAGAAGTTGTAGAGGTGAAGCACAAGGCCGAGGAAGATTATGATGCCGAGCACAAGCATATTCTGCGATGCCCAGCTCACCTCCGGACGACGACTTGTCACCTCATAACGCTGAGGACCGCGCGCACGGCGGTTCTGAGCCGTCAGAATGAAGGCATACACAATGTGACACACTGCCAAAAAAGCCAGGCCAAGGGTACCGATAACGGCATACCAGTTGGAACCCAGGAACTTACACACGAGGTTGTAGCCATCTGCTGAGAAGAAAGCCACAACATTCATGCAGCAGTGGAAGGTCAGGAAGAGAATGAGGCAGATGCCAGTCAAAGACATCACCACCTTTCTACCAATTGGAGAATTGATTAACCACATAAATGATTGATTTAGAATTATATTTGTATGTTATTAAAATCCGTATCTGAACTGATTAAGACATCATTTAACCCATTTGGAGCTGTTCCATAAGCAAAAGCAGACTCATCCTTAGTAGGTAGGCCTGCCCTCTTATACGTGTGCAAAAATACTATATTTTAGTGATTAATCAAAGTAAAAGACCTAAAAAATGGAATATTTTAGTTACTTTTGCGCCAAATGACAAAAACAACAGATTTCAACTACGACGTCATTGTCATCGGCGGCGGGCACGCAGGCTGCGAGGCCGCCTCGGCTGCAGCCAACATGGGGGCCAGAACTTGCCTGGTGACAATGGACATGAACAAGATTGCACAGATGAGCTGCAATCCTGCCGTTGGCGGTATCGCCAAGGGACAGATCGTGCGGGAGATTGACGCCATGGGCGGACAGATGGCTATGGTCACCGACCGGACGGCCATACAGTTCAGGATGCTCAACAAAGGCAAAGGTCCCGCCGTATGGTCGCCACGCGCACAATGCGACAGAGGAAAGTTTATATGGGAATGGCGACACACGCTCGACCACATTCCCAACCTTGACATTTGGCAGGACCAGGCCAGCGAGCTTCTCGTGGAGAACGGCGAGGCCGTGGGCATCACCACAATCTGGGGGGTAACCTTCAGAGCCAAGGCCGTGGTCATCACAGCGGGTACCTTCCTCAACGGTCTCATGCATATCGGACATCACAAAGTGCCGGGTGGCAGATGCGCCGAACCTGCTTCCTATCATCTTACCGAGAGCATCACGCGATGGGGTGTCAGGGCTGGCAGAATGAAAACGGGCACACCGGTGCGGCTGGACAAGCGTACCATTCATTTCGAAGATACAGAAGAACAGCCGGGGGACACCGATTTCCATCAGTTCAGCTACATGGGGGTGCAGCATGCCCTAAAGCAGCTACCTTGTTGGACGTGCGAGACCAACGAAAGGGTGCACGAAATTCTACGCAGCGACCTGGCCAATTCCCCACTCTACAACGGCCAGATACAAAGCACGGGACCGCGGTACTGTCCGTCGATAGAGACCAAGCTCGTGACGTTTCCCGGTCGTGACCATCACCCACTCTTCATAGAACCCGAAGGTGAGGACACCAACGAGATGTATCTCAACGGCTTCTCTTCGTCGATGCCCATGGAGACTCAACTCAGGGCACTGCATGAGATCCCGGCACTGCGTGACGTGAAAGCCTATCGTCCGGGGTACGCCATCGAATATGATTATTTCGACCCCACACAACTCAAACACTCCTTGGAGAGCAAAGTCATTCCAGGACTGTTTCTCGCCGGACAGGTCAACGGCACCACCGGCTATGAGGAAGCCGCAGGCCAGGGACTGATGGCAGGTGTCAATGCCGCCCTCTACTGCGCAGGCAGCGAGCCTATCGTTCTGAAGCGCGACGAGGCATACATCGGCGTACTCATCGACGACCTGACGACAAAAGGCGTGGACGAGCCCTACCGCATGTTCACATCGAGAGCCGAATACCGCATTCTGCTGAGACAGGACAATGCAGACGCCCGCCTCACAGAAATGTTCTACCATTTAGGACTGGTCAAACGCGACCGCTACGACCATTGGCTGGAGAAGAAAGAAGCGGTCGAAAGAATCGTCTCCTTCTGCGACAACACCAACGTCAAACCAGCAGACATCAACAGCGCCTTGGAAGCGCTCGGGACCACACCACTCCACTTTGGCTGCAAAATTTCAGAACTCATCGGCCGTCCGCAAATCACAATGGATAAGCTCGCCAGCATTATACCATCACTGAAAGAACAACTGGAAGCACCGGTCAATCGCAAGAAAGAAATTGCCGAAGCAGCGGAAATTCAAATCAAATATAAAGGGTACATTGCCCGCGAGATGGTAGTGGCAGAAAAAATGCGACGCTTAGAGAACATCCGCATCAAAGGGCACTTCAAATACAGCGAACTGCACGAGATCAGCACAGAGGGCAGACAGAAATTGGAGCGCATCGATCCGGACACGCTTGCAGAAGCCAGCCGAATACCCGGTGTATCCCCCAGCGACATCAACGTACTGCTCGTTTTAATGGGACGATAAGACATAGGAAATACACACTTCGGTGAAACGGCCAATTTGTTTCACGTGAAACTAAAAGGCCGTAAATCGTTGAAAACAATCAAAATAGACATAAAAGAAATGGAACAAACAAACAAGGACATCTTAATTTCGAACCTTAGGACCATACCCAACTGGCCGATCAAGGGAGTCAATTTCCGCGATGTCACCACCCTATTCAAGAGTAGCCAATGCGTAAAGATCATTAGCGACGAAATGTACAACCTTTATAAAGACAAAGGTATCACCAAAATCGTCGGCATCGAAAGCAGAGGCTTCGTCATGAGCTCGGCAGCCGCAATCAGACTGGGCGCCGGAATCGTGCTTTGCAGAAAACCCGGCAAGCTGCCCTGCGAGACCATACAGGAGAGTTATGCCAAAGAATACGGCATCGACACCATTGAAATTCACAAAGACGCCATCAATGAGAATGACGTGGTACTCCTCCACGACGATCTTCTCGCTACGGGAGGAACGATGAAAGCGGCCTGCGACCTCGTCAGAAAATTCCATCCGAAACGCATCTACTGCAACTTTATCATGGAACTGGCCACCGAGTTTCCGGAAACACGCAACAGCTTCGATAAAGACATCGAAATCACAAGTCTGCTAAAATTCTAAGACAAATATCATCACAACTATATATAAATAATGTAAGCCTGGAAGAAAATTCTTCCGGGCTTTTTTCGTGCCTACAAAAAACACCATCAACAAGACCGAAGAAAAACAAACGTCAAATAGAAAGGCAATGATCATTCAGAGACGACCGAAATATTGTCATAACACTTATTCATCAAAAGCTCATTTAAAAGAACAGGGAGGCATAATGAAATACGCGGTCCACCCTATCTAAAGAATTCGGCGAGCCATCCCACATGATTCATAGAGATGATTATTCACACGAATAGCAACGAATTGCCATGAATGTCTCTATATAATTTTAATTGATGAATTCTTTATGGTCAATTCCTGATCATCCAATGTTTCAAAAAAGCAGAGTGAGTGATCACGAATAATGCAGGCTAAGACAATGAAGGAATAAAGTAGAAACTCAATCAGACCTATTCCATACGTTGATTTTCACAGAACACAGATTAGTGAAGAAGAATATCAATATTGAGCGTTCAAGAGTCCCACATGTTTCTTTGATACAACAAAAGACTAAAAGTTACTCTAAATATTATCCAGACAGATCATAAGCAGAAATGTTCTTCTACTCCAAACATTATCTAACCGTAGAATGACAAACATACTAAATGAGAATAGCGGAGATTAAAATTACTCTCCTTCATTGGGCAAGAGTGAATCACCATAAGCTACACAGAAATTATAAAGGACGCCTACAAGTGAAGACCGTCCACGTTCAAAGAGACAAGATACTTAAGAGAGATGATAATAATTCATAAAGCAGGCAAGCATGTTGAGAATATTTAGTAACTTTGCTGAAGGGAGAAACAAGGACACCCAGCAAGGCAACTTTAACTCTCCCAACGAATGATGGCCAAAAAGTTTCACGTGAAACTACAAGCGCCAAGATGCCAATAAATAAGCGACTTACGTCATGACAAGAGAAGAAAATGAAAAGAGGCTGGCATACCTGAAGAACATTGTTCTGAACATGCCAGAGAAGCCAGGAAGCTACCAATATTATGATGACCTGCGTGAGAATGGAGGTACAATCATCTATGTAGGCAAGGCGAAGAACTTGAAAAGGAGAGTATCGAGTTACTTTCATAAGGAGGTGGACAGGTACAAGACCAAAGTGCTTGTGAGCAAGATCAGAGACATCAGTTACACGGTAGTCAACACGGAAGAAGATGCCTTGTTGCTGGAGAACGCCCTCATCAAAAAGTATAACCCCCGATACAATGTATTACTGAAGGATGGGAAAACATACCCAAGCATCATCGTCACAAACGAATGGTATCCACGCATCTTCAAGACGCGGCATATCAACAAGAAGTTAGGAACCTACTTTGGTCCCTACCCTCATATTGCATCCATGTACAGCTTATTGGACATCATAAAAAAGGTATTTAAGCCGCGCACTTGCCGGCAGCCCATCACTGAGGAAGGCGTCAAACTGGGCAAATATAAGCCATGTTTGGAGTATCATATACACAATTGTGACGGATGCTGCATCGGCAAACAAAGCCGGGAAGAATACCTTGAAAACATTCGTCAGGCCAAAGAGGTGCTGAAAGGCAATACACGTGAGTTGAGTGAGGCGCTTTATCAGATGATGATGAAGAAGGCACAAGAACTGAAATTTGAAGAGGCAGAAAAGATCAAGCAACGCATTCAGTTGCTGCAAGACTTCGTTGCAAAGAGCGAGGTCGTCAGTCACACCATTACCGATGTTGACGTCTTCACCATCACAGACGACGACAACAAGCGAAATGCCTATATCAACTATATACACGTAAAGAACGGTACCATCAACCAAAGCTTTACGTATGAATACAAACGCAAGCTGGAAGAGAGCGATCAAGAACTGCTATTGCAAGCTATTCCAGAGATAAGAGAGCGGTTTGGCAGCACTGCAAAGGAGATTCTCGTACCATTTGAGATTGAATGGAAGTTGAAAGATGCGTCTTTCTTCGTGCCACAAAGAGGCGATAAACACCATCTTCTTGAACTCTCAGAGATGAACGGAAAGCAATATAGGTTTGACCGTTTGAAGCAGGCTGAGAAGCTCAATCCCGAACAAAAGCAGACGCGTCTCATGAAAGAACTGCAGACAAAACTCCATTTAGAGAAATTGCCTTACCAGATAGAATGTTTCGACAACTCCAATATCTCTGGTACGGATGCCGTAGCAGGCTGCATAGTATACAAAGGGATGAAGCCGTCCCGTAAGGATTATCGTAAATATAATATCAAGACCGTGGTAGGACCAGATGATTACGCGTCCATGCAAGAGGTGGTGAGACGCCGCTATGGTCGCATGATTGAAGAAGGTGCTACCCTACCCGACCTCATCATCACAGATGGCGGAAAAGGCCAAATGGACGTCGTAAGAGAGGTTGTAGAAGACGAGCTTCATCTCAACATTCCCATAGCAGGTCTGGCTAAAGACGATCGACACAGAACCAATGAACTGTTGTTTGGCTTCCCACCGCAAGTCGTTGGTTTAAAGACAGATAGCGAACTATTCCATATTCTTACACAGATACAGGATGAAGTCCACCGCTACGCCATCACGTTCCATAGGGACAAGCGGTCCAAGCATGCCCTTCATTCTGAATTGGATGATATCAAGGGCATTGGCAGCAAAACGGCAGAAGCTTTGTTGAAGGCTTTTAAGTCAGTTAAGAACATAAAGGGTGCAACTTGTGAACAACTTGCTACCACAATAGGACCTGCAAAAGCAAAGATTGTCTTTGAACACTTTGAAAATCAGCGGGAGCAGTCATAAAGGCAGCCAATAAAAACAAAGTTTCGTAGAATGACGTCATCATCAGGCTAATGATCCACAGTCGGCATAGTAGAGAACAACAAGATGTATCTGTCAGAGATTTTCATGTGTTTTTAACATTGTGAGTGCCAACATTTGCAACGATATTGCCTACAAGTCAAAATGAGGCCCGTAATGAGATAGATAAAGTAAGTCATTGAATCCCAAAAGATTACACGAAAGCATATTTCAAAAAGCGTATCAAGCCAATGGAATATCGCCGAAAAGCCAATGGAATATCGCCGAAAAGCCAACGGCATATCGCCGATAAGCCAACGGCACATCGGCGAGAAGCCAACGGCATAACGGCGAAAAGGTAACATAATAATATCAAGATCGCATACAAAACAAGCTGAAAAGAGACATTCAGAACGAAAATGAGAAGACAACATACAGAAGATTGTCGGATGATTCATCAAAACAGAGGAGAAAACGTGACAAAGATTTGTATACTATTTTCCATATAAAAATCATTTGATAGACGACAAGCAGCAAAAGCAATGCGTATAAGAATCCATCGTGTAGAAGCAAAGATTTTGCAAGAAAAATGTCGCCATCTCGAATTAATTGCATAAATTTGTAGAGAACAAAAGAAGAAGCAACAAACATGCGAATAGTGATACAGCGCGTAGCCCACGCCTCAGTGACCATTGAAGGAAACGTAAAAGCCAGCATAGGCAAAGGCTATCTCATCTTACTGGGTATAGAATCAGAGGATGGAGAAGAAGACATACAATGGTTGGTAAAGAAAATCATCGGCCTGAGAATCTTCGATGACGCCAATGGAGTCATGAATCTCAGCATAGGAGATATAGGTGGTGATATCATCGTCGTGAGCCAGTTCACGCTCATGGCAAGCACCAAGAAGGGCAACCGACCCAGTTGGATCAAGGCCGCTCCCCACTCCATCTCCATCCCACTCTACGAGCGTTTCTGCCAAGAGCTACAAGCTGCCTTCGGGAAACCTATCGGCACCGGTGAATTCGGAGCTGACATGAAAGTAGAATTGCTCAACGACGGTCCCGTAACCATCTGCATGGACACAAAAAACAAAGAATAAAGCATTATGGACAAGACACCCATCACAATCGAAGAAGCTCAACACCAGGTAGACCAATGGATTAAGACGTATGGTGTGCGTTATTTCAATGAGCTCACCAACATGACCGTCCTCACGGAAGAAGTAGGTGAGCTGGCAAGGGTGATGGCACGCAAATACGGAGAACAGAGCTTCAAACCAGGCGAGAAAGACAATCTGGACGAGGAGATGGCAGACATCCTATGGGTACTCTGTTGCCTCGCCAATCAGACCGGCGTCAATCTCACCGAAGCTTTCAAAAAATCATTGGAGAAAAAGACAAAAAGAGATGCCGAAAGGCACAAAAACAACCCCAAACTGAGATAAAGTCACATAAAGAAAATCAATTTCAAGAAAGGAAAAACTTATGGGAACAATTAAAGAAAAGGTCAACAAGGACATACAGGCCCAGCGCTCAAAGGGTCTTATTGAGAAGAGCAAGATAGACCAGGCGTTTGCAAAATACAACCTCAACGTAGACGAACAAGAGGTAAAAGAGGCCGTGAAGAAAATCATTGCCGAGAAAGTGCCTGAGAACGATACCATTGACGTGAAGAAGTTCCTGTTGGGCAGTGTCGAGCTGACCAGTCTTCACACCACAGACACCGAGGAAAGCATCCTTTCAATGGTAGAAAAGGTAAACAAGTTCGACGCCACCTATCCCGACCTGCCCCACGTTGCCACCATCGTCACCTATCCTAACTTCACACACCTGGTACGCAACACCCTGGAAGTAGACGGTGTAGAAATAGCCGTTGTTTCGGGCAGTTTCCCAAGCTCTCAGACGTTCATGGAGGTAAAGGTAGCTGAGACGGCCCTTGCGCTCAGAGACGGTGCTACAAACGTAGATATCGTATTGCCCGTGGGCAAGTTCCTGAGTGAAGACTATGAAGGCGTAGCAGATGACATTAACGAGCTTAAGCAGACCTGCGGAGATGTTCCTATGAAGGTTATTCTTGAGACCTGCGACCTCGGAAGTCTCTCCAACGTGAAGAAAGCTGCCATCCTCTCCATGTATTCGGGCGCAGACTATATCAAAACATCTACCGGCAAGGAGAAGGCAGGAGCTACACCTGAAGGCGTTTACGTGATGTGCCAGGCTATTAAGGAATACTACGATGAAACAGGTATCATCATTGGCATTAAACCCGCTGGTGGCATCAATACAGTAATAGATGCCATCATCTACTACACGATCGTTAAGGAAATCTTAGGTGAAGAATGGCTCACCAACGAGCTGTTCCGCCTGGGTACCTCCAGACTTACCAATCTCCTGCTTAGTGAGGTATTAGGCAAAGAAATCAAGTGGTATTAATCCCCAAAATCCCCGATTTGATCGAAGAGTAAGGAACGAAAAAGGGACATAACAAAATTGGAGAAGTTCAGAAGTAAAGAAGTCCAGAAGTTCAGTCAAATGCATAAGTATCAGATAATAGGGTGACACTTTAGTAATGACAGAACTCCTGGACTTCTGAACTCCTGGACTTCTACAATTTTGATAACTTTTTTGTAAGTTATAATAAAAGCGTTATTTCTTTCTTTCAATCACATAGTCAAGATAAGCCTTCAGGCTATCCTTCACTGGTCCGTCCTCGACATCCATGTCAAGCAAAGCCATACTCTGTGCGTGGAAGTCCCACATGCGTTTTTCTGCATAATCTATACCCCCGTTTGCCTTTGTGAAGGCTACAAGACGGCTGATTTCATCTTTCGTCACAATACCATCCTTCACCTTATGAGCCAGAGCAATCATCTCGGCATCATTCGTGGTGTTGAGCGCATAAATCACTGGAAGGGTCAGCTTACCTTCTGCCATGTCGTTGCCGGTAGGTTTGCCAATCTTTGACTGATCATAATAATCAAAGATATCATCCCTGATTTGGAAAATGATACCTAAGTTACGGCCAAAGCTCTTCGCATTCTCAACGGTTTCATCGTCAGCACCTGCACTTGAAGTACCAATTGCCGCACATGCCTCAAACAACGCAGCCGTCTTTTGCTTAATCACCTGATAGTAAGTTTCTTCAGAGAAATCCTTGGAATGAATATTGGACAACTGAAGAATCTCGCCATTTGACAACGTGCGTCCAAGTTCAGCTAAGTATCTTACGATGACTTCCTTATGAGTGTAACTGATATGAAGCAAAGCCGTTGAGAGAATATAGTCACCAACCAAGACAGCAACTTTGTTGCCATAGAGATTGTTGACAGAAGCCTGTCCACGTCGCTCCGCACTCTCATCCACCACATCGTCATGAACCAACGAAGCGGTATGGAGCAGTTCCAAGCCGACAGCAGCATGTAAGGTAACGTCGCTCACCTCGCCTACAGCCTTCGCACAAAGCAATATAAGCATAGGACGCATACGTTTACCCGAGCGTTGCTTGATGTGGTCAAGCGCTTGCTGCAGAAGGCCGTCAGTATGAGTTAAAGCATGGTCGAACAACTCGTTGAAATCGTTCAATTCTGACTCAATGGGCTGCTTTATAACTGATAAGTAATCCATCATGATTTAATTTGCTACAAAATTACGGTTTTTATAGGAGATTATAGCCATTTTTTCGTAATTTTACGGGAAAAATAAAGCTAATAAAATGAAGAAACTGTTTTTATTTGATGCTTATGCCATCATCTTCCGATCATACTATGCTTTCATCAAGCGTCCGACCATTAATTCCAAGGGATTGAACACCTCGGCAATTCTTGGTTTTTGCAATACGCTAAAGGAGATCATGGAAAAAGAGCATCCCGATTATCTTGGTGTAGCCTTCGACCATGGCAAAACCTTCCGCCACGAAACATTCCCAGCTTACAAGGCACAACGACAAGAAACACCCGAGGACATCAAACTCTCCGTACCTTATATACAGCATATCCTGAAAGCCATGAACATCCCGGTACTGACCGCAGATGGATTCGAGGCCGACGACGTCATTGGTACGTTAGCCACAAAGGCTGGAAAGGAAGGCATCGAGACCTACATGCTTACACCTGACAAGGATTATGGGCAGATCATCCAGCCGAATGTCTACATGTACCGTCCGAGACATGGCGGAGGATATGATAAGATTGGCGAGAAAGAAGTAGAAGAAAAGTACGGCATCAAGTCGCCCGCTCAAGTCATCGACTTGCTCGCACTGATGGGTGACAGTGCCGATAACTATCCTGGGTGCCCTGGTGTAGGCGAGAAGACAGCCGTCAAACTCATCAATACTTTCGGGTCGGTCGACAACCTCCTACTACACACCGGAGAGCTAAAGGGCAAGATGCGCGAGAAGGTCGAACAAGCCGTCGACGACATCAAGATGTCAAAATACCTTGCCACGATCCGCACAGATGTCCCTATCGAACTTTCACTTGAGGAATTGCAAGTCAAGGAACCAAACGGACAAGAACTCAAGCAAATCTTCGACGAACTTGAGTTTAAACGCTTCACAGAGCGGTTTCTAAACAAAAGCGAGAAATCTATAAAAAGCGTTAACAACAGTCCGTCGCTCTTTGACGAATTTCAAGCCGACGGCCAAGAAATTTCGAAAAACGCGACTCTTGACAGCCTTAAAACGGTTGAGCACAATTATCAACTCATTGAGAATCAAGAAGAAGCACGAAAATTATGTGACTTTTTATTGACAAATGAAAAAGTCAGCTTTGACACAGAGACAACTTCCACCGATGCCATCGACGCAGAATTGGTGGGACTGAGCTTTGCCGTGAAGGAATTCGAGGCTTGGTATGTCGCAGTGCCTGCCGACCGAACGGAGGCGCAACAAATGGTGGAAATCTTCCGGCCGTTGTATGAAAACCCAAACATCATGAAGATTGGGCAGAACATCAAATACGACTACGAAGTATTGCGCGGTTATGGTGTCGACGTTCAAGGTGAGTTGTTCGACACCATGCTTGCCCATTACATCATTCAGCCAGAGCTGCGCCACAACATGGACTACATGGCCGAGACGCTACTCCATTATCAAACCATTCATATAGAAGAGCTGATTGGTCCAAAAGGCAAGTCACAAAAGAACATGCGCGACATCAATCCGAAAGATGTGTACGAATATGCCGCAGAAGATGCTGACGTTACCTTGAGACTAAAGAACGCGCTTGAACCAAAACTGAAGGAGGTGGGTGGCGAAAAACTCTTCCACGACATAGAGATGCCACTCGTAAAAGTGTTAGCCGACATGGAGATTAATGGCGTAAGGCTCGATACCAATTCGCTGAAAGACACCCAGAAGCAGTTCACAGAGCGCATGCTGCAATACGAAAAGCACGCGTTTGAAGAGGCAGGCGAAGAATTCAATATCTCCTCACCAAAGCAGGTGGGCGATGTATTGTTTGGCAAGATGCAACTCGTAGACAAACCCAAGAAGACGAAATCAGGGCAATATGTCACCTCTGAGGAAGTGCTCCAACAGCTACGCGGAAAAGCTGGCATAGTGGACGACATACTCAATTACCGTGGCATGAAGAAACTGTTAAGCACGTATGTAGAAGCCCTCCCAAAACTGATCAATCCGCGCACCGGCCATATCCACACGTCATTTAATCAGGCCATCACCGCCACGGGGCGCTTATCATCGAGCGATCCCAACCTCCAGAACATCCCTGTACGTGATGATGACGGCAAAGAGATACGCAAATGCTTCATCCCCGAGGAAGGATGTCGGTTCTTCTCAGCCGACTACAGTCAGATAGAACTGCGCATCATGGCCCATCTGTCGGGAGACGAGAACATGATTGAAGCCTTCCGTGAAGGTTTTGATATTCACCGTGCTACAGCGTCTAAGATATGGAAGAAGCCGATGGATGAGGTTACCGACGCCGAGCGTAAGAAAGCCAAGCAGGCCAACTTTGGTATCATTTATGGCATCACAGCGTTTGGACTGGCACAACGTATGGACATCCCCACGGGCGAGGCCCGCCAGCTCATCGACGACTACTTCAAGACGTTCCCAAAGGTTCACGACTATATGGAACAAGCCAAGCAGACCGTCAGGGAGAAAGGCTATGCCGAAACCATGTTCGGCCGACGCCGTTATCTGCCCGACATCAACTCACGCAACGCGACCGTCCGCGGTTTCGCAGAGCGCAATGCCATCAATGCACCCATACAAGGTTCGGAAGCCGACATCATCAAGATTGCCATGATCCGCATCTGGCGTAGATTCAAGAGCGAAGGCATCCGTTCGAAGATGATTCTGCAAGTACACGATGAACTCAACTTCTCCGTCTATCCGGATGAAACGGAACAGGTGGAAAAGATCGTCCTTGAAGAAATGCAGGGCGCAGCTTCTTTAAAGGTGCCACTTATCGCAGAAGCTGGTTGGGGCAATAATTGGCTGGAAGCACACTAACGAAAACGACGCAGAAAAAAGGACATAAATCCAACCATACGAATAGCTACCATTTCCATCTGACCAATGGTAGATAAGCAAAGGAACGGCTCACCGGCTGTTCCTTCGTTGTATCTGCCAAAAGTTCACTTTACACATCAATGAAGCAATGATTTAATACATGTCTAAACATCTGATAATAAAGACATTTACTAATTTGTAGCTCACAGCAACAATGACTCAGCTACACCATTAAACCGACAACATGACCACAAAAGTGCGACAAAAAAGTGACATCTCAGAGTTTACAATTCGCATAGTTAAGTGCGAACAACAAAAAAGGTAGCAACGGTTTGTACATTGCTACCTAATTATAACATAGCGTGAAGCATTCAGAGCAACTTTAAGAGTTCCTTCATGCCCTCAGAAGCACCTTTCTTGATGTGAGTCACGTTGGCACGGGTATCAACAGGATTCGGGTCGATGAGATAGATGGGACAACCGGCAGGTACAAAGCCTACCAGTGAGGCTGCAGGGTAGACCACCAATGAAGTACCGATGATCACAAACACGTCAGCCTTCGAAGCCTCCTCGGCCGCAGGTGTGAGCATCGGCACGCTTTCGCCGAAGAAGACGATGAATGGCCGCAGCAGCGAACCGTCGCCCGCCTTCGTGCCAGGAGCCACATCGCTGTTTTCAGGTGTCAGTTCCTTGATGTAGCGCTCGTCATAAGGACTGTCACTCGAACAGACCTTCGTGAGTTCACCATGCAAATGGATGACATGCGTTGATCCCGCACGCTCATGAAGGTTGTCCACATTCTGAGTGAGCACCGTCACGTCATAGTCCTTCTCCATCTGAGCGATCAGCTGATGGCCCAGGCAAGGTTGCGCAGCCCACAGCTTACGGCGCATGCCGTTGTAGAAACGCGTCACAAGGTCAGGATCAGCCAGCCATCCATCGTGCGAAGCCACCTGCTCGACAGGATAATTCTCCCACAGGCCGTCACTGCCACGGAAAGTCTTAAAACCACTCTCCACCGACATACCGGCACCAGTCAGAAACACAATTTTCTTTCTCATTTCTTTCTCACTGTAAAGTTGAACGTTAAGTTGTACGTTACGATGTACATCACGATGTACGAGTCGCCGTACGATTGAATGATTAGACAGTATCGTTATTTTCAGACAAAAATAGTAATTTTTCTGTAATTATGTCTCAATGCAAGTGAAAAATCGTATCTTTGCACATAATTTGATAATAAGGTAAGAAGAATGTATCATAGGAGGAACATTGAAAAGAACAAACAATAATAAAAGACGAATATAAACTCTTAAAGGAAAACAGAAAATGGATAAAGTTAGTTATGCCCTTGGCATGAGCATTGGCCGTCAGCTTGAGCAGATGAGCGCCACCGAACTGAATATTGACGATTTCTCCCAGGCCATCAAGGATGTGTTTGCCGGGAGCACGCATCTCACTGACTCAGAGGCCGAGATTACCGTACAGTCCTTCTTCCAGCAGAAGGCTGAGGAGCAGGCCAAGGCAGCCAAGGCAGAGGGTGAGAACTTCCTTGCCGAGAATGCGAAGAAGCCCGGTGTGGTGACCCTTCCGAGCGGTCTGCAGTACCAGGTGCTCCGCGAGGGCAACGGCCGCAAGCCATCCGCTACCGACCAGGTGGAATGCCACTATGAGGGCACCCTCATCAACGGACAAGTCTTTGACAGCAGCTACCGTCGTGGTGAGACAGCCACCTTTGGTCTCAATCAGGTCATCAAGGGTTGGACCGAGGGTCTGCAACTCATGCAGGAAGGTGCAAAGTACCGTTTCTTTATCCCTTACAACCTTGCCTATGGCGAGCGTGGAGCCGGCCAGGCCATTCCGCCTTACGCAGCCCTCATCTTCGATGTTGAGCTCATCAAGGTCAAGTAAGACACCACAGGGAAAGGCAGCTCTGCATACAAGAGAACACAGCCCTAAACACAGAAGAGGGCTGCTCTACACACAAGAAGAGATGCCTTTCAATGGTTCTCAAGAAACAACAAATATCAAATACAGCTTACATTAAATCGTAACAATGAAAAGTTTGAAATTCATGGCCGTTATGGCCATTGCCGCAGCCACATTCTCATCATGCGGCAACTCGTCAGCTCCCAAGGCTGACCTCAAGACCGACGTCGACTCAATGAGCTACGCCATCGGTTACGTGCAGTCGCAGTACATGCGTCAGGCCATTGAGCAGGGCCAGGTGATTGACACAACCTATATGGACGAGTTCGTCAAGGGTGTCAACGAAGGTGTCAATGCTGGCGACGACAAGAAGAAAGCCGCTTACATCATTGGTCTTCAGGTTGGTCAGCAGATCAGCGGTCAGCTTCTGAAGGGTATCAACAACGAGGTATACGGTGGCGACAGCACCAAGACCATTTCACTGAAGAACCTTCTGGCAGGCTTCATCACAGGTGTTACGGGCAAGAAAGGCATCATGACGCCAGAGACTGCCAACATGGTGGCTCAGACCAAGATGCAGGAAATCAAGACCAAGACCATGGCCAAGCAATATGGTGCCAACAAGGCAGCCGGTGAAAGATTCCTCGCAGCCAACAAGAAGAAGCCCGGAGTGGTGACACTGCCCTCAGGTCTTCAGTACAAAGTGATCAAGGAAGGCAAGGGCGCCATCCCCACAGATACCACACAGGTGAAGGTACAATACGAGGGCCGCACCATCGACGGTCAGGTCTTCGAGAGTTCCTATAAGAGCGACGGTCCTATCACCATGACACCGAAGCAGATGATACCGGGCTGGACCGAGGCCCTCACCCACATGCCCGAAGGATCGGTATGGGAAGTATACATCCCACAGAACCTCGCTTACGGCGAGCGTCAGGCTGGTGACAAGATCAAGCCATTCTCTGCCCTCATTTTCAAGATTGAACTTGTAAAAGTAGGAGCAAAATAAATCATGAAGAAAATCACATTCGTTATCATGCTCTTCCTTGTGGCCTACGCAACAACGGTGATGGCCGGCAAGAAAGACAAGAAAGACAAGAAAGTTAACGCCACACCGGTTGCCACAGCGCAGCCCGTCAAGCTCGCCACTCCGTCAGACACGACGAGCTTTGCCGCAGGATATACGGCCACTCAGGGCCTGCTGCCCTTCCTCATCCAGCGCATGCATGTAGACACGGCTTACATGGCCGACTTCGTACGTGGCTACGAGGAGTCGCTGTCAAAGGTCAAGGACCCTGCCTACATTGCTTACATGGCAGGCAGCAGCATCGCCCAACAGGCAACCGACCAGATTCTGCCCAATATGAGCCGTGACCTGGAAGGTACCGACGACTCCATCAGCGCCGCTCCGTTCCATGCCGGTTTCCTGGCTGGCGTGAAGCAGGACACTACCCTCTTCAAGGCCGATAAGGCCCGTGAGCTCTTCGAGAAGCGCAGCACAGCCGCACGCGACGAGCGCAACCGCGTCTACAAGAAGGAGAACGAGGAGTGGCTGGCCAACAACGCCTCCAAGCCAGGTGTCGTCACCCTGCCCTCCGGACTGCAGTACAAGGTACTCAAGGAAGGCAATGGCGCCAAGCCAAAGGCCACCGACAAGGTAGACGTCATCTACGAGGGTAAGACCATCAACGGCAAGGTATTTGACGCCACTGCCAACCACGGCGGCAAGAAGACCGACTCCTTCCGTTGCGACCAGGTCATCAAGGGATGGACCGAGGCTCTGACCAACATGACGGTAGGCAGCAAATGGGAAATCTACATTCCTCAGAACCTTGCTTACGGTGAGCGTCAGGCAGGACAGATTAAGCCCTACTCCACCCTCATCTTCACCGTTGAGCTCGTCAACATTGAGCCTGAGGCTAAGCCGGCCGTAAAGGCTGCTGACAACGTCAAAGCCGCAACCAGCACTAAGACAACGGCTAAGAAAGCTAATAAAGCGAAAGGCAGCAAGAAATAATATTGCAGCCAAATCGTTGTGAAATATCGACGCATCAGCACAACGCCGTGAATAACACTCGACAAGATTAGTGCTGATGCATCTTGTAGAGCGCTATAACCACTCCGTCTTTTCAATGGAAAGGCCGAGTAGTTATAGCGTTTTTTTCGGCACAGCGGATTAATATGCCATCTCGTCGCGTACAAAGATGGTTTTTACAGTCATTACCATAATGCGCAGATCAAGCCACAACGACCAGTGGTTGATGTACCACATGTCACGCCGAACACGTTCTTCCATCTGCCATAGCTCGCTGGTCTCGCCACGGAAGCCTGTCACCTGTGCCCATCCGGTGATGCCGGGACGTACTAAATGACGGCTCATATATTGCGGAATACGCTTTGAGTAATAGTGGGTGTGGTAAAGCATATGGGGCCGTGGACCAACAATGCTCATATCGCCCATAAGCACGTTGAAGAACTGAGGCAGTTCGTCGAGATTGGTACGGCGGAGAAAGCGTCCGAATGGGAACACCCGAGGATCGTGCTTGGTACACTGGCGTATGTTGCACTCTCCGTTAGTTCTCATTGTACGAAACTTCAGGCAACGAAATGTGCGGCCGTACTTTCCCGTCCTATCCTGGACAAAGAATATAGGACCACGGCTTTGCAGTTTAATAATCAATGCTATGATGGGTATAAAAAGAGCAATGGCTACACACGCCACAAGGCTAAAGACGATGTCGAAGCAGCGTTTATAGAACATGCCGATAGGATTGAGCATTGACATTCTCGCTTCCCAAGACTTTACCAAGGGAAGACTTTTTAATATCCTTATTGCATGAGTCGATTGTTGCATAGCACAGTATCAAGATAACAAGAGTTTATTAGATATTCGGGGGCACTCCTTTCGAGAGAGTAAAGGTGAGACTTAAAGAGAAGTGAGCAGGAGACAAACAGCCGTGTACTCACTGTCCGTCCCCTGGCAAGATAGAGACTGATAACCTGTTAGAGTATTCTCCCTGTCAAAGAAAATTTAACGACGGGATAAATCCTAACCTTGTCAATGAAGTCGGAGAGGTCGTCATCGCCTTTTTTACCGAGGTCGTTGATGTTTACCTCCTTGTCGTTCTGATAGACTTTCATCTTGCCCATGAACTGGCAACCGAGTTCCACGCGGAAGCCCAGCCGGTGGGTCTTCGGCACCTGACGGCCCCAACCGAGACCAAGGTATGGGCGGAAAGCCTTGACGCGGACATCGCCGCTGATGTCGCCGTTGTCATCGAAGTCGACTTGATACTTGTCGATTTCAGCATAGATGCGCTTCTTGGCTGCATCGGGCACGTCGGTGCGGCTCATGAAGTGCTGAACGTCGTCGCTGTGTCCGCTGAGCTTAGCGATTTTCTTACCGCCAAAGGAAAAGCCCGCAGCAACAAACCAGTCGTTTTTCGCACCAAAGGGATACACGCTGGCCTTGAAGCTACATACGGTACGCGACAGCTTGCCGGAGATGTTGACCTGACTCATGGGAATCGTCTGGGGAACGTTTGCTCCCGTCGTGGGGTCTGTGTAATTGTAGTGGATGTCATCGACATCGACGTCGCCCGATAGTTTGAATCCGGGCATAAAGTCGACGCCGAGGCTCAGTTCAAGATAGTTGGTCACCGGAGAGGCGATACTGATGCCGATGCCCTCAGTGCCCACGTTCAAGTCGGCCCCCAAGTGCCTAAATACGCCTAAGTTGTTGTCCTGGGCCTGAGCAGGTCCCGTAAATGCTGCAATACCTGCAAGCAGCATGATTTTTCCTATTAGCCTCATAGCAGTGTATATTTAGAGAGTTAGATTGATGTGAAGCCACCTGAGCAGTCGTCTGAGCAGTACGCGTCTTGGCGGAGGCTTTTCAGGATGCGGGTCGTGGACGGTTGCCAGCTTTCGCTCGACCTCCTGATCAACCATCATGCGGATGGTCTCCAGTAGCTCCACGCGCTCGTCTCCAATGTTGCGGAGGTCGTCCTGCCGATATGTGTCCTTGGAATGGTTCTCCATAAAAAGGGAAGGGGCGGTGCCGGAGCAACGCTTCACCACCGTGAAAATACAGTGATATTTTACGCGTCAGCGTATGATGCGTTTTTTGCCGTTCTTTACGACGATACCCCTATAGGCACGGCCGACGCGCTGTCCGGCGAGGTTGTAGGTCGGGGCGTTGTCGTTGATGGTCCTGACACCGTCGATGCCGCTAACAATGGCGCCACCCTTGACCTTGACCGAGAATATCTTCACTCCGTAGTCCAGTGCTTTTGCACGCTTGGCAGCCGATCCCGCCACTACCGAATAAACATAGACGTAAGTGTCTTCTGTAACGGTGTAGCCGACTTTCATCTCAGCCCGTGTGGCCGTCGTGAAGGTATGCGGCCATTCAGCGCCCACCTGTACTGCCAGCGCCATTGGGCCATAGGTCTGCGTCTCAAGCGAAATCGTACCTTGTCCTGCCGGCACCTTGAACACAAATCCTGTGTAGCCGCTTGAGGCCACCAGCTGCAGCGGGTCTTCGTATAATGCGACCTCATAGACCATGGTAGCGGCATCGTAGGGATAGAGAATCACGATGCTTTTGTCGGAGGAGTCGTAGTAGCCGGTCTGCTGATCGTCGCCACCGTTGTTGTCGATGCTGTAGAAGACGTTGTCGATGACCCAATGGTTGAGATTCACCTGGTCGCCACTCTCATGGGTTAAGTGGTCGGGATCAATCAGGCTCACGGCAGTTGCAGTGTCGGTCTGTACCGGCTCAATCACAACCTTCTGCTGCCTTCCGATGATGACCATAGGAGCAGTGACTCCATCAGCGCCGACGAAATTGCCGCCTTCACCCTTTGTCATCATCGCACTGACAAAAGAGGCACCCTTAGGATAGAGAATGGAGACGTTGTCAGAGAGATTGAGGTTATAAACCCCCGTGACGGCACTTTCCTGGCCCGTAGCCTGCAGCATGGCGTTTTCGATGGTCAGCGTTCCGTCCATCTTACCATCTCCGACCTTATAGTAGATGCCATTATCTCCGTCAGCGCAATTGGCAATCACCACGCAATTTCTGATGGTGAGGTTTCCAAGGTAAATCATCATGGCATTGATGCTTTTGCCGTTGACGTTTATCGTCAGTGTGTCGGTGCCGTCGTTCATGCCCTCAATGGTGAGCGTAGGCGCATTGTATGAAGACATGGTTCCATTGCCGTAGTTGAACTCTATGCCCTGCGAAACGCCATTGACGGTACTGTTGCCGTTGAGCTGGATGGTGAGGTTGTCGCCATAAGCCATGATACCCGTCTCCACCTCACCTGAGGGGTTTATATTGGCCTGGGTGAGCACTAGTGCGCCTGACTTCGGGTCGAGCATTACGCTGCCCTTATCGCCGAGTACGTCCCACATATTCTTTTGCGTCACCTGTATGCCCTGTACATAGATGGAACTGGCCTGTATTTGGAAAACGGCCTCAGAGGTCAAGCTGCGCGTGGTACCGTCTGTGATGTAGGCTACGATGCCCGATGTCTCACTCAGCTCCACGGGACCTTCATATTTAAGAATGTCGGACGTACGGAGGGTTCTGTCCTCATTCATAATGTAATAGTAGATGTCGCCACTTGTATTCGGATTGGTGATGGTCACCCTCACTGCACTGGTGAATACGCCGTTGGCAGGGTCGTAATCGGTGCTATCTACGGTCAGCTTCGGCTGTTCAAAACCCAGCTTAGGCTCCAATCCTTCCTCTATCTTAGTGAAATACCGCCATGGAGCCTGAACGCTATACTGCGGCTTGCTTCCAAAAGGAACTTGCAGAACGGCAGTATGATAGATGCCCATGCTGCCCCTTGTCCGCCACAGGTAGTCGCTATGGCTGTTGAAAAGCGTGTACCATGTGCTGACGGGCACGACTCTCTTGCTGACGACCCTCTCCAGTTGGAACCAATGGGCGAAGGCGTTTTCGCCGTAGTCGTACAGGGTCTCAGGAAGGATGAGCATCTTAAATTTCTTGTTGCCTAAATGCTTACCATAGGCGCCACCCGGCACTGCCGTAACCTGGAACACAGTATCGCCCACAGCGACATAGGCCGGTATGTCGAGCGTATCGCCCGTGCCGACGACCTTATCTATGGTCAGCATGTCGACACTATGATTATAGAAATAAAACTTCACTCCCTTGACGGTAGCGAAGACGCTGTCGCCTTTCATGGTGCCGGAAACGGTGTCTTGTGCGGCGGCAGGCACAACGCAAGCAGTAAGGTTACGAGAAGACCCTGCAACATGCCATAATGGTGATGATGTAAGATAGTGTTCATAATCCTAAGAGTTTTGTTGATTAATCTGTGGGTGCAAAGTTAGGGGTAAAAGTCAAAAACGGACTTGCGGATTCTTCCAACATTCTTGCGGAATCTTGCAAAATACGCTTTCATGGTCTTGCAAAATCTTGCAACCACACTTTACCAATGCCGATAAACAAAGGGTTTCCGACAGACAGATTTACAGATATTAACACGGAAGGTACAATCGGGTATCAATATTGGAGAAGGCCAGAAGTTAAGAGGATCAGAAGTTCAGTCAACAGCACAAGTATCTGATAAGAATGTATCATTTCAGTAAGGAACGGGCTTCCTAACTTCCGAAAATATGGAGTATTCCTTTTTTGATACATTCCCTTGTCTCCAAACTTGCAATCTTCTGTTATGCCTTTGCGTTGATGCTTTGTTGAACTTTATTCCCTGCGGAAAGCTTGGGGCGTCATTCCCACTGACTTGGTAAAATAACGGCGGAAGCTGCTCAAGGAATTAAAACCCGACTGTGTGGCGACATCCTCCAACGGCAATGACGTGGAGGACAGCAGTTCTTTTGCCTGGTTCACCCGCCATTTGTTTACGTATTCATAAAACGTGGTATGCAGCTGTTGATTGATAAAGTTGGAGATATAGGTACGATTCGTGCCGACAGCTATCGACAGTTCCACGATGTTGAGTTTGGGATTCAGGTAAATCCTTTCTTCTTCAAACACTTTCCTGAAACGGCCCTCAAACTCATAAGTCCTCCCATTGTCTTCTTTCGTCTCTTCCCTATCGAGATTGTCCAAGGCCTTCAGCATGTCCTCCTGACGATAGACAAAGTAACAGAACAGCCCCAAGAGGACTATCATGATAAGATTATAAAGCGTAGCCATTATCTCCGTATTGTAGAAGGTGTCTACCAACCACAGCAACAGCATCCCTGCATAGAGGCACACGATATATTTCAGCCAGTAGAGTGACAACTCTTCATCGGAGAAATCAGCCTCCAACTGACGGTTGAACCTCTCGACAGCGAAATAACCATAAACAAGAATGCCCAGTGAATAGATGACTGTAAGAACGAGTGTGGTTTGGTACACAACCGCACTCCCCGTTACGAGATATAGAATGAACATTGCGAGATAAGCCACTGCGTTAACAACGATAAGCCGCAGCATCTTCTGCCGCGGTGTGGTCAGCCTGACGAGGGCGAACAGCGCACATGGCACCACGGTCATCTCCAGGAAGTCAGTCTCGGGAGCTGTCAATGCGGACATCTGCTGACCAGACATGTAGAAGAAAAACAATTCTACAACACTGATTAACAACAGGTACAGCATGAAGCGGAACATCATCTTTTGTAAGTCGTTGCGCTGTCCCTTATAATACATTGCTACGGTACAGACCAGCTGCGCCATAAACAACATACCAAAGGAGAAGTCACACATTGATTTTGCGAAGCTCTGTTCTATCATCGTAGTAATAGGTTTTAGGCAAAGGTACAAAAATAATACAAAATCACCGATATTTCAGCGGCTTTTTGATGTCAAACGGTAAAAAGAGCGCCAAGAAGTAAAAAACAAGCCGTCAGAAAGTACAATTGACCTACTGCTCTTGTCAAAACACTCCTGCTGACCTATCTTTGCAAAAAGACAATCAGCTAACATTATGAGTTCAAGCACATCCATCTGCCGCCTGCTCCCGTCGCATTGGGATATGGCACTGCCCATAGGAAGAATATGGTTTGTCTGTCTGGCGATGATCCTCGTCTCCTGCGGAGAAAGAGAGGAAGAGCGTAGCATCCTGCCCGATGATTTCGCGCTGTGTGCAGGTGATGTGGTGTTCCGTAGAGGCGAAGGAATCACGAGCCGCGCGGTCCTTGCCACTGATGCGAATGGCAACTATTCCCACGTTGGCATCGTTGTCGACTACGCCGAGCGAAGGATGATTGTCCATGCCGTTCCAGGTGAGCCGGACTTTGAAGGCGACGTTGACCGGGTGAAGATGGACACGCCGGAGAAGTTCTTCTCATATAAGAATGCATCAAAAGGAGAGGTTTGCCGGTTAAGAGACAGCTCTATAGCCCAACGAGCAGCGAACGTTGCATTGCGGATTTTCCGTAAAGGCACACCGTTCGACGATAAGTTCGACGACAAGGACACTTCGAAGATGTACTGCACAGAACTGGTCGTTTATGCCTATCGTCACGCGGGCATCGATTTGACAGAAGGCAGGCGCCACGAGATTGATCTGCCCATCATCAAGACAGCGTGCATCTTTCCGAGCGACATTTACGCCTCAAGGCATCTCAAGTCTATAATCAAGTTTCACCAATAATAAACAATCATTATGAAAAAGTTATTGTCATTTCTCATGTTCACCGCAGTGCTTGCTGTATTGGCAAGTTGCGGCAAGTCTGAACCGCGGACGGTTGCCGAGAAGGCCTTACAATGTGTCATCGACGAGGACTATCGCGGCTATTTCGACTGCGTTTACTTCCCCGCTGACAAGCAGGAACAGAAAGAAGCCTACGTCTCCATGATTGAAGGGAAGGTAAAGAAAGCCAAGGAGAAGGGCCAGAATAACGACAAGCAGCCCGTGAGCTATGAGTTCGTTTCTGAGCAAGTCAATGAAGAAGAGGGCACGGCTTCAGAGGTCTTCAACGTGAAGTACGCATCGGGCAAAACCGAGCAGACCAATGTCGAAATGAAGAAAGAGGAGGATGGACATTGGTATTTAGTGAACAAGAAGTAGAAAACCACTAAAACTATTACTATTATGAGAACAAGAAATATCGTGATGGCATGCATTGCCATGCTCGCCCTGGGAGCTGCGCCCGCTCATGCGCAAGGGCTCGGTGGGCTGCTGAAAAAAGGAAAGAAAGCACTGGAGAAAGTTAACGGGGTGCTCGACGGAAACAAGGGTAACAATCAGGAAATGGCGTTCGGGAAATCGCGCGGTGCCGACGTGCAGCAGTCTTGTGGCGGTACGCTCCGCAACCCCATACCGCAAATCATCGACGTGCAACTCATTGGCGCTTATGGCAAGAGCACGTCACAGAACTACGGCACTGTCAGCCTCGTCTTCAAAGTGAAGATGATTGCCAACAAGACAAACATCCGCTTTGGCGTCAACAGCACGTGTCCCGGGTTGATGATTGACCAGGATGGCAACACTTACAAAACACAGGAGTCGGCAGGATGGTATGACTATCCTGTCACGGAGGGTGTCTACATGAAGATGCCCGTCACCAAGACATGGTTCGCCGATGTGAAGAAGACGGCCACCACCATCCAGCAACTGCAAATTGGCATCAGTGCAAGCTATGACGATACGGGACTTATCATACTGAAGAACGTACCCATACAGTGGGATGTGGAGCCATGACACATGTAAATCTTCAAGCATTGAAATGAGAAGGCTGCAAAGGCCCTCTCTTTTTTTTGTCATTTCCTTCCGATGATGCGTCTGACGATTCGCCTGTACACTTCGGAGAAACTTCCCCCATCGGTCCTCCTGCACTGTGCAGGCCGATGGCGAAGCACTTTGCGGATAGGAGGAATAAAAGAATGTTGGACAGAAAAAAACATTTTCCCTTGCCGATTCTGAAATAAAACATTAACTTTGCCACAATAATAACCTAAAGAGCAAGACTACATATGACTTCGATCCGCCAGGGCCTGATTATTATCTCACTTCTTCTCTTGTTGTCATCCTGTGGCAAGGAGCACCCGTCTTCCTTCACTCCGGCTCAACGGCACGAGACCGACAGCATGGTGAAGACTGTACACAGCGTGAAGGGGCTTGACAGCCTTAACAAGGTAATGATCAGACAACAGAACACACTGGGGCAGATGATGGTGCTTCGTCAATGGGGCACGCAGCTACGCAACGCCAGCCGCTTCGACGAAGCTTTGGAGAAGCATGGTGAGGGACTGACCATTGCCGAGCAGACCGGCGATACGCTGGAATGGGTGCAGGCATTAAACAATATCGGTACCGACTACCGGCGCATGGGTGTACTCGATGCAGCACAACAATACCACAAAACCGCACTGATGATGGCCAATGAGTGTTCCGACACCTCGTTTACCGCACGGAAAAACCGAGTCATGTCGCTCAACGGACTAGCCAACGTCTATCTCACCGTGCGTAACTTCCATCTTGCTGACAGCTGCCTCCGCCAAGCCCTTGCCGGTGAGACGGCCTTGAACAGCCTCACAGGGCAGGCCATAAACTATGCCAACCTGGGATCTATCTTTGAGTCAAAGGGACAGACCGACTCCGCATGGGCGTACTACCGAAAGTCAATGGAACTGAACAGTCGTGACGGCAACACACTCGGCATCGCCCTCTGCCACACCTATTTCGGCACCCTCTATGAAAAAGCCCATGAGCTGGACAAGGCCCTTGCGCAATACAATGAGGCCTATCGGCTGATGAGAGACTCCAAGGACGAGTGGCACATGCTCAATTCGCTCACCGCTCTCGCCGGAGTGTACATCGCCAAGGGCGACGACCAAAAGGCCCGGCGATATCTCGCTGACGCCATGTCAATAGCCACTGACATACACAGCACGGAACACCTGGCTGAAATCTACACCCTCTACTACAAGCTGCGCAAGAACCGAGGCGACTGGCGGGGAGCGCTGATGGCCCACGAGCAGGCCGCAGCACTGCAGGACAGCCTCATCAACATGGAAAAGGTGAACCGCATGCAAAGCGTCAGCTACAATATTGAGCGAGGACAGCAAACACGACGTGTCACGGCTGTCAGCGACCGGCTCTCTCAGGAACGGTCGGCACGCTATGCCGGATATGTCGTCTTCGCGCTGATTATCATCCTTCTGGCCGTGGTCATCGCATTGCTGATACATAATAGAAGACTACGCAAGCGAAGCTATGACACACTGAAGAGACTCAACGAGGTGCGCGAGTCGTTCTTCACAAACATCACACACGAGTTCCGTACCCCATTGACGGTCATCCTCGGACTAACCCACGATCTGCAGCAGGACAATACGACCACCGATGAGATGAAAGATATAGGGGCAACAATAGAGCGACAAGGCAACCGCATGCTCAGGCTCATCAACCAATTGCTCGACATTTCAAAGATAAGGTCAGCTATAGGCGAACCAGAATGGCAAAAAGGCAATATCGTTGCCTACGTCAACATGATAGTAGAGTCGTTTGAGGACTATGCCGACAAACTTGGCATCAAGCTGCAGTTCATGGCCCGTGAGGCCGAGGTAGAAACTGCCTACGTGCCAGACTATATCTACAAGATTATGAGCAACCTATTGTCCAACGCACTGAAGTTCACCCCACCGCAAGGCAAGGTAAACGTCAACATGTGGCACGACGGCCAACGACTGTGCATTGATGTCAGCGACACAGGCCGTGGCATACCGAAGGACAGCCTGCCGCATATCTTCGAGCCATTCTATCAGTCCGACAACTTCGACGGCATGACGGGAACGGGGGTAGGCCTGGCGCTCGTCCGTCAGATTGTGGAGCAGCTCGGCGGAACCATCACCGTTGACAGCAAGGAGGGGAAGGGCACCATATTCCATATAGTATTGGTCTCCCACTGTCTCTCCAATGGAGAGGCCATTAAATCACCAGCCGACACCGGCAAGGACTTCCGCCAGGACTCCCATCTTTTAGAAGAACAGAAGCCGGTTCTGTTCTCTTCTTTGGAGGAGACGGAAGAAGCATCGTCTGTGGAGGCACCAAGGGCGGCTTCACTTCTCATCATCGACGACAATGCCGACGTGGCCGCATTCATAGGCAAGCGGCTTGGCGAAAAATACAATATCGTCTATGCCCACAATGGGGAGCAAGGACTTGCCATCGCCCACGACCAGTTGCCCGATGCCATTGTCACCGACCTGATGATGCCAAAGATGGACGGACTGGAACTGACCCGACGATTACGGGCTGATGAACTGACAAGCCACATACCTGTAATCATCGTCACGGCGAAGGTCTCCGAAACCGACCGCATACGGGGCCTTGAGGCCGGTGCCGACGCCTACCTCACCAAACCTTTCAGCAGTGACGAACTGCTTACGCGCGTGGATAAGTTGTTGGAGCAACGTGCCCTGCTCAGAAAGAAGTTTTCCGGCGAAGCCTTTGAAGGCAGCCTGGCACAACCCGGCAAGGGAGAGAAGAATGGAGTGGACGCTAAGTTCATCATTCATCTCACCGACTGCATCTACGTCATACTCAACGCCGGGAAACCAGCCGACGTGAACACCGTTGCCGACCGCATGCACGTAAGCTACAGCCAACTCTATCGCAAACTTCTGGCTCTTACCGGGCTCACTCCCGTACAGTACATTCAGCGCGTGAAGATAGCAAAAGCCAAACGCATGCTTGCCATTCATCCGGAAATGGGACTGAATGCCGTCTCAGAGCAATGTGGCTTCTCCGACTACTCCAACTTCGTACGAGCATTCAAAAATGTATGCGGCATCACTCCCACACAATTTATCAGGTCTGCCAATAATGATTCATAAGTAGCCGTGCCCCACCGCCATGCACTTACAACAACCATAAACAATGACTGTAAATTCTCTCCTTTTATAAATAGTGCAGATGATTTTCCACATTTTTCTACCATTTCGTTGCGTAATTCATTTTAATTGCTTACTTTTGCTACATTAATAAATTGAACATAAACTCACAGACATGGACAAGATTGACCATTTGGATAAAAAAATCCTTTCGATTCTTTCGGGCAATGCCCGCATTCCCTTCAAAGATGTGGCTGCCGAGTGTGGCGTTTCCCGCGCCGCCATCCACCAGCGCGTACAGCATCTCATCGAAGACGGTGTCATCACCGGCAGCGGCTTCGACGTCAACCCTAAGAGCCTTGGCTATACTACCTGTACCTATGTCGGCATGAACCTCGAGCGGGGCTCCATGTACAAGAATGTCGTTGAACGCCTCGTACACATTCCGGAGATTGTGGAATGCCACTTCACCACCGGTCCTTACACCATGCTGCTCAAGCTGTATGCCAAAGACAACGAGCAACTGATGGACCTTCTCAACAACCGACTGCAGACCATTCCCGGCGTAGTCTCCACCGAGACCCTCATTTCGCTTGAGCAAAGCATCAAACGCGAAATTCCGGTGAACGTGGACTAATCACAATGGAAGACTTTCGTATTGAGTCGCATCTGAAAAACATCTATGCGACATTCCCTGAAGCCAACCACCAACCGGTGATTGGCATTACGGCTAATTATGCCGACGGAGACGCCCGGCTCTGCGACCGTTATTACCAGCAGGTCGTAAGCGCCGGCGGCACACCCGTGCTCATTCCGCCCGTAGCCGACAAACAAACCATCATCAACACCCTCGACCATATCGACGGACTGCTGCTCACCGGCGGTGCCGACATCAATCCGTTGTGGACCAATGAGGAACCCGTACAGCGGCTCGGAGGCATCAACGCCAAGCGCGACCTCGCCGAACTGCTGACCGTACGGCTGGCCTACAACCGACAGGTGCCCATGCTCGGCATCTGCCGTGGCATTCAGACACTGGCCGTAGCACTCGGAGGAAAGGTGGAGCAGGACATCTACTCCTCACGACTCAACCAGTCCAGCCCCAGGATAAAGCACTCACAAAATGCCGACCGCACAGAGCCTACCCACAGCGTGACCGTCATGCCCGACTCTTATCTGGCCGACCTCTATGGCCGTCAGACCAAGACCACTGACGGACAGGCTGAGATACGGCTGTTTGTCAACTCGTTCCATCATCAGGCTGTGGCTGCCCCCGGTCCCCGATTCCGCGTCACCGCCAAGGCACCCGACGGCGTCATCGAAGCCATCGAGAGCAACGAGTTCAAACCCATCCTCGCCGTACAATGGCATCCCGAATGGCTCGGCAGCGACGGTCTGCCCCTCTTCCAGTGGCTCGTCGACAAAGCTGCGACATTCCATCGGGCCAAACGCCTGCACGACCGCATTCTCACGCTCGACACCCATTGCGACACTCCGATGTTCTTCCCCCAGGGCGTGCGCTTCGACCAGCGCGACCCGCGCATCCTCTACGACCTGCACAAGATGACCGACGGCCGGCAAGACGCCGTCATCATGGCAGCCTACCTGCCACAGCCGCAAATGGGCGAACAGTTCTCGCAGAAGGTCGACATCGCAGGCATCATCGCCCACAACCCGCAACTCAAGACGCTGTCCACACAGCTCTCGCCCACGCAGTACGCCGACCTCATCTTCGACAAGCTCGAACAAATCGTGGCCGACAACAGCAACTACATCAGCATCGCACGCACGCCGGCCGACCTGTATGAGGACAAGCGCAAGGGACGGAAGTCCATCATGTTCGGCATCGAGAACGGACTGGCACTCAATCACGACCTTGCCAACGTGCGTCACTTCGCACAGCGCGGCGTGGTCTATATCACGCTTTGCCACAATGGCGACAACGACATCTGCGACAGCAACAAAGGCTCGCACATGAACAACGGCGTGTCGGAGTTCGGCGCCAAGGTCATCCAGCGGATGAACGACGAAGGCATCATGGTCGACCTCAGCCATGCCAACGAGAAGTCGTTCTACGACGCTCTCGACATCAGCCGCACGCCGATTGTCTGCACCCATACCTGTTGCCGTGCACTCTGCGACGTGCCCCGCAACCTCACCGACGACCAGCTGCGTGCCCTCGCACAGAAAGGCGGCGTGGCCCACATCACCCTGTACCACGGCTTCCTGCGCAAGACCGGCGAGGCCACCATTCTCGATGTCATCGCCCACCTCGAGCATGCCATCGATGTCATGGGCATCGACCACGTGGGCGTAGGCACCGACTTCGACGGTGACGGCACAGTGCGTGGCTGCGCAGATGCCTCAGAGCTGATCAACTTCACCATCCAACTGCTCAAGCGCCGCTACAGCGACAGCGACATCGAGAAGATATGGGGAGGCAACTGGCTCCGCGTCATGGCACAGGTACAAGCGGCCGCTGTCCAAGGATAACATCCCACCGGCCGCCCCTTCACCCCATCATAGTTAAAACCATAATGAAGAAAAGACTTATTATCATTGCCGTGATAGCTATCATCTGTGCAGCAGCCGTATGGCTGTTTACCGCAGGTCCGTTGGCCCAAACCGGCACCAACGACACCGATGAAAACGAGGAACTGGAAAAGGTAAGCCCCGTAGGTCCGGCCTTCAATGCCGACTCCGCCTATGCCTTCACCAAGGCCCAATGCGACTTCGGCCCGCGAGACATGAACTCCAAAGGCCACGACGACTGCCGCGCATGGATCATCGCCCAGTTTAAGAAGTACGGCTGCACAGTGACCACACAGGACGCCGACCTCAAAGGCTACGACGGCACGACGCTCAAGAGCACCAATATCATTGCGCAATACAACCCACAGGCCACCACACGCATCATGCTCTGCGCCCATTGGGACTCACGCCCCTGGGCCGACAACGACCCCGACTCGCTCAACTGGCGCAAGCCCATCCTCGCGGCCAACGACGCTGCGAGCGGTGTGGCCGTCATGCTCGAGGTGGCACGCCTGCTCAACAACAAGCAACTGCAGCAACTGCCCAAGACGCTGGGTGTCGACTTCGTGTGCTTCGACGCTGAGGACTGGGGTACACCGCAATGGAGCCAGCAGCCCGACGACGGCAACTCGTGGGCGCTCGGCGCACAATACTTCGCCGCCCATCTGCCTGACCACTACGCACCCCGCTACGGCATCCTGCTCGACATGGTCGGCGGACAAGGCGCACAGTTCTACCAGGAAGGCATGTCGAAGCAATATGCCCCAGAGATCGTGAAGAAGGTATGGCGCGCTGCCCGCCAGGCCGGCTATGGCTCGTATTTCCCCAAGCAGGACGGCGGCATGATCACCGACGACCACATCCCTGTCAATCAAGTGGCCAACATCCCCTGCATCGACATCATCCCTTATTATCCGCAATGTACACAGAGCTCGTTTGGTCCAACGTGGCATACGCTGGCTGACGACATGCAGCACATTGACAAGAACACGCTCAAGGCTGTAGGACAAACCATCGTGCAGGTATTGTTTACAGAGGAGCAATAACCGGCCCCTATCCGTAACCTTTTTTATGACTCTCACATGATGGATGTCCTCACCTATCTCGATACCCAGTGCCGTCTGCGCCGCAACGTGCTGACAGGCGCCTTGTCGTATGCGCCCGCCGACAGCGATGACTATCTGCCGCTGTCACGCGAGGCCCGCAACACCCTGCTGTTGGAGGCTGCCCGGCAAGGTGTCAACCTCACCGAGGAGACCCTCGACCGCTACGTCCACTCTACGCGCATCTACTCCTACAACCCAGCCGAGGAGTGGCTGAAGGCATTGCCCGAGTGGGACGGCCACGACCATGTGTTCGACCTCTCACAGCGCATCGTCACGTCCAATCCTGACTGGGGCAAGCGTTTCAACAAATGGATGTTGCAGATGGTGGCTCGCTGGCTGGGACGCGACATCGCACAGCGTGACCTCCTCGTGCCGGTGCTGGTCGGACAATGGGGCTACGGCAAGACGTCGTTCTGCAACCTGCTCCTGCCTCCTGTCCTCAGACCGTACTACACCGACCAGGTCCACCTGAAGACATCGGCGGAAGTCTACGACCTCGTCACCACCAACCTGTTGGTCTGCATCGACGAGTTCTATCAGGACCACGGCGACCAACAGCCCGCCGTGCGCTATCTGTTCTCCCGTTCTACGCCCATCTTCCGTCAGGCCTATGGCACGACGGTGGAACCGCGCCACCGTATGGCCGCCTTCATCGCCAACACCGGCAACCTCCACCCCATGACCGATGCAGCCGGCGCTGCCCGGCTGTTCTGCGTGGAAGTAGGCCATCAGATAGACCTCGCCACACCCATTCCCTACGAACAGCTCTACGCACAGCTCATGGCACAGCTCGAAGACGGTGCCGACACCTCACTCTCCGAGGACGAGCGTGAGGCCATGGCCATCCAGAACTCACCCTTCCAGGAAGCCGACAACCTCGTGAAGATGGTGTCACTGCTCTATGCGGCCCCACCGAAAGGCAAGAAGGCCAAGGCCGTCTACATCGACGCCATCATCGACCGGCTGATGAAGGAATACCCCTACTGGACCCCGGGCGAGCATGTCAACCAAGACGTTGGCTTCGCGTTGCAGGAGGCCGGTTTCACACGCAGCCGCATCCACGGCCGCTCCTGCTACCGCATCGTGCCGCGCGACCCGCGCCGCCTCGACTTCATCGACGAGCCCGCCGAGGAAGACAAAAAAGAATCGGTGGCCGACAATCCCCTGGCACGCGCTTTGCTGGCTGGTCTCGGAGGGCTCGCTCCACAAAAGCCATAGGCACGTCCCTCATCAGCCTTCCCAAACAACACACCCACAGTGGTCGTCCGGCGACATCCCTTTCAGTAAGCCGCTGCCGTGCAACGGCCCATCCGCTGTCCCGCGACGGCCCATCAATAACAACAATAAGACATGTCAACCAAAGATAACTCCCTCACTCCCATGATGCGGCAGTTCTTCTCGCTGAAGGCCAAGCACCCCGACGCCCTGATGCTCTTCCGGTGCGGCGACTTCTACGAGACCTACTGCGACGATGCCATCGAGGCCTCGCGCATCCTGGGCATCACCCTCACCCGACGCAACAACGGCGCCTCGGCGGGCGCCGAGATGGCAGGCTTCCCCCACCATGCCCTCGACACCTATCTGCCCAAGCTCATCAGGGCCGGCAAGCGCGTCGCCATCTGCGACCAGCTCGAGGACCCAAAGAAGAAACGGGCCGCCATCAAGGGCAAGAAGGGACTCACAGAGATGGACAAGATGGTGAAGCGAGGCATCACTGAACTGGTGACGCCTGGCATCGCCATGAGCGACAACGTGCTCAACTACAAGGAAAACAACTTCCTGGCCGCTGTCCACTTTGGCAAGACCGCCTGCGGCATCAGCTTCCTCGACATCTCCACCGGCGAGTTTCTCACCGGACAAGGCCCTTACGACTATGTAGAGAAACTGCTTGGCAACTTCTCACCCAAGGAGGTGCTCTACGACAAGAATAAGAAAAGAGAGTTTGAACAATACTTCGGCACCAAGCTCTGTGTGTTTGAGCTCGATGACTGGGTGTTTACCGAACAGAACGCACGGCAGAAGCTGCTCAAGCATTTCGGCACCAAGTCACTCAAAGGCTTCGGCGTGGAGCACCTCAAAGAGGGTATTGTGGCCTCGGGTGCCATCATGCAATACCTGGAGCTCACGCAGCACACCAACATCAACCACATCACATCGCTCAAACGCTTAGAGGAGGATAAATACGTCCGTCTCGACAAGTTCACCATCCGTTCGCTCGAACTGCTCCAACCCATGCAGGAGGACGGCAAGTCATTGCTCGACATCATCGACCGC
This sequence comes from uncultured Prevotella sp., assembly GCA_900319905.1. Taxonomy (GTDB): domain Bacteria; phylum Bacteroidota; class Bacteroidia; order Bacteroidales; family Bacteroidaceae; genus Prevotella. The sequence goes on from ONQB01000003.1 coordinate 123,027, forward strand.
ACCATCACCCCCATGGGCGGACGCATGCTGCGCCGATGGATGGTGTTCCCGCTCAAAGACGTACGACAAATCATCAACCGGCAGTCGGTCGTGGAGTATTTCTTCAAGGCGCCCGACTTCCGTCAGGTCATCGACGAACAGCTGCAGCGTGTGGGCGACCTTGAGCGCATCATCTCCAAGGTGGCCGTGGGACGCGTGTCTCCACGTGAGGTAGTACAGCTGAAAAACGCCCTCATGGCCATCCAGCCCATCAAGTCGGCCTGCCTCTATGCCAGCAACGACAGTCTCAAGCGCCTGGGCGAGCAGATGAATCTCTGCGAGAGTCTGCGCGACCGTCTGGACAAGGAGATACAGCCCGACCCGCCACAGCTCATCAGCAAGGGCGGCGTCATCGCCGACGGCTATTCCAAGGAGCTCGATGAGCTGCGCTCCATCTCGCAGGGCGGCAAGGAATACCTGCTTGAGATACAGCAGCGGGAGACCGAAAAGACGGGCATCTCATCGCTGAAGGTAGGCTACAACAACGTCTTCGGCTATTACCTCGAGGTGCGCAACACGTTCAAGGACAAGGTGCCGGAAGGATGGATACGTAAGCAGACCCTGGCTCAGGCCGAGCGCTACATCACGCCCGAACTGAAGGAATACGAGGAAAAGATACTGGGAGCCGACGAGAAGATACTCGACCTCGAGGCGCGTCTCTTCTCCGAACTCATCGTCGCCATGCAGGAGTTCATCCCGCAGATACAAATCAATGCCAACATCCTGGCCCATATCGACTGCCTGCTGTCCTTTGCCAAGGTATCGGAAGACAACTGCTACGTCTGCCCCACCATCGACGACTCCACCGTCATCGACATCCATCAGGGCCGCCACCCCGTCATCGAGACACAGATGCCGCTCGGCGAGCGCTACGTGCCCAACGATGTCTACCTTGACACAGAGAAACAACAGATCATGATGATTACCGGTCCCAACATGGCCGGAAAATCGGCTCTGCTGCGTCAAACGGCCCTCATCGTACTATTGGCCCAGATAGGTTGTTTTGTGCCCGCAGAGAGCGCGAAAATCGGTCTGGTGGATAAAATCTTCACCCGCGTGGGTGCCAGCGACAATCTCTCATTGGGCGAATCCACGTTTATGGTGGAGATGACCGAGGCCGCCGACATCCTCAACAACGTCTCACCGCGCTCGCTCGTGCTGTTTGACGAACTCGGCCGCGGCACGTCTACCTACGACGGCATCTCCATCGCCTGGGCCATCGTCGAGTACCTGCACGAGCACAAAGGCGCACAGGCACGCACGCTCTTTGCCACCCACTACCATGAGCTCAACGAGATGGAAAAGCACTTCCCGCGCATCAAGAACTACAACGTGGCTGTGAAAGAGGTCGACGGCAAGGTGATCTTCCTGCGCAAGCTGACTCCCGGCGGCTCAGAACATTCCTTCGGTATCCACGTGGCCGAGATTGCGGGCATGCCGCGCAGCATCGTCAAAAGGGCCAACGAGGTGCTGAAACAGCTCGAGGCCGACAATGCCGAAGTGGGCAGTGCCGGACGGCCCAAGGTGGAGAACATCGGCAACGGCAACGATGGCATGCAGCTGAGCATCTTCCAACTCGACGACCCCGTTCTCTCTCAGGTAAGAGATGAGATCATCGGACTCGACATCAACAACCTCACACCCGTGGAGGCTCTCAACAAGCTCAACGAGATTAAGAAAATAGTAACCGGAAAGGGAAGCTAAGAAGTCCGGAAGTTCTTTGGAAGTCCGGAAGTCCAGAAGTTCAGAAGCTATGAAGTCCGGAAGTTCAGAAGCTATGAAGTCCGGAAGTCCAGAAGTCCGGAAGTCCAGTCAAATGCATAAGCATCTGATACTAAGGTTTCATTATAGTAATGACCGGACTTCTGAACTTCTGGACTTCTGGACTTCCAAAGAACTTCTGAACTTCAATTGTAATGACTGGACTTCTGAACTTCCGAACTTCTGGACTTCCAAAGAACTTCTGAACTTCCGGACTTCTCCAATTTTGATACACGTGACCGATAATCATCTAATCCTAACGTTTCTGTTTATCCATAACTTGAAAATAGGATCACTGATGTATATCCGGTCACCTTCATTGTCAATGAACTCTTTGGAAATTAGTGAATTCTTTACTCCTTGCACGTTGGCGGATGTCTGCAAATGGTATTTTCTAATGACATCTCTCTTTGTCAAACCTGTCTCCACACCATCAGCAAGAGCCACTATGAAATTAAGTTGTAGTTCTGTCAGAGACTCAACGTCACGTTGAAAGAAAACCTTATTTTGTTCCAATAGATCCTTTACCGCATCGTCAATCATTGAGTCAGTGACAACCGGGTTGGCTTTGTACCAGACAATCCAGGCCATCTGTTGGACATAAGAGGAAAGGTTATCGGTAATATTGCAGATTTTCTCTGCTTGCTCTTCGGTGATGGTCTTGCCTGTTGCGGAGAATCTGCTGGTGATAAACGACACCCATTCCTCTGTAGGAATTTTCTTCAAAAACAAGATATCGCCAAACTTGTACAAAGGACGTGATGCATCACTGAACAAACTCTCCATCATATGCATCTTGCTGCCGAACATGCAATAGGTGACGTTCTGCTGATGCTGCCAGACAGAACGCAGTTTCTTCTGTAAATTCAACGGATCTTCGAATGTCCCTATCTGCTGGAACTCGTCAAAGCATACGACTACACGAATGTTCTTCTTCTCCGCTATCTTTTCCGGAAGTTGCAGGATCTCAATATCCGTACCGTCTTTCGGATTCCACTCAAATGATATGGTAAAGTCGTTCATAGGATCGGAACCGAAAGAGAACTTGGGCGTAATATTGGATAAGAATCGTTTGCCGTTCTCTATCCACTCGTCAAGCCTTGATGAAGTCTGTCGGATGACTTCGTTGGCAAGCATGTGGTAAAAAACACTTTCTGATTTACAGTAGAACATGTCAAGAAGTACATAACGGACATCATCACGCCTGTTGTTGGCAATGACCTTTTTCACAAGGGATGTCTTACCCCAACGACGGGGAGAGATAAGAACGGTGTTGATGCCATGAGTGAGGTTAGCCTCCAACCGCCTCGTTTCTTCTTCTCTGTCTGTGAAGTAGTCGCCTTCGACTGATTTACCGAACACAAAGGGATTTTCTTCCATATTGCAGTTTACTTAATAAGCTACCGCAAAGATAGTAAAAAACATTTTAGTAACAAAGATTTTACTAAGAAGTTTTTATAAGATCCATCACCCCCTTAGGGGGGTAGAGGAAATCATCTATGAAACATACATCGATTACATGAATGACGGGCCAAAAACATAACATTGCCGCAACCCCGCAAGGGGGTAGCGATTTAATTAATCCCCACCACGATACGAGGGGAAGAGGTTCGCTTCGCTCACCTCATCCCCTCGCTATGATACCGGAACCCCGCAAGGGGGTTCTAACATTACCCGACTTCTCTTATAACCGAACTTCCGGACTTCAATTGTAATGACCGGACTTCTGAACTTCCGAACTTCTGAACTTCAATTGTAATGACCGGACTTCTGAACTTCCGAACTTCTGGACTTCTAAAGAACTCCCCCCTACTCCGCCAGATGCTTAATGTCGTTGAGCGTGATACTGCCACGTATATTGATAATATTTATCTCGTCGCGCTCCATCTCAAATAATACAAACTCATTGATGCCACGTCCCAGCGACTTGCTGTAGATGATGGTCTGATCGTCGCCGTCGTGCATGCGCATCATCTCTTCGTAGTGGCCCCGCTCAAACGAGCTGAGCGCTTCGGTTTTGATCGTACGTATCAGCGACGGCCGCTCACTAGAGAGTATCTGTATGCGGTCAATCTTCTTTGACGACATACGCTTGCCGTTCACCTCCACCGAGGGCATCATGCCCAGCATGGCTTTAGAGATAAACACGGTCTCCACGCCCCGTGTATTGCTATATTTCTTGAAAAGCGCGTCCTGAGCCAGTGCCATGCCGGTCATGCACACACAGACGAGCAATAGTAATATCCGCTTCATGATTGCTAATTATGATTGTTGTTTACGTTATTCACTTTGTTCAGACCTTTGTTGAGCGCCAATGAGAACTTGGCCAGGGCCTTTTCTGCCGCTTCCTCCGCATCCTCAGGATTGCTGAAGGTATCGGTCTGTTGCTCCACCATCATTGCGGGCTGACTCTTCCTGTTGTTGAGATACAGACCCAGCGAGAACAACAGCAGAAGCGAGGCCGCCACCATGCTCACCACCCGCAGGCTCATGCGCCGTGCCCTGCTGCCCGACGTCTTCTCCACCACGTTCCATTGGTCCACCTGTCGTGAGAGTCTTGCCGCAAGGTCCGTTCCGGCACCCTCGGCAGGCCGCTGCAACTGGTGCAAGGCCTTGAAATAAGCGGCATCACCCGTCAGATCACCGGTCTGGTCACCTTGGAACGTCTCAGCCAACAGCCGTTCTTCGTCGGCCGTAGTCAGCGCGTGGTCGTATTTGTCGAGCAAAGCTTTTATATGCTGATTATCTGTCTTCATAAGCAGAAAGTTTTTTGAATTGTTGGCGCACCGTGCTTCTGGCACGGCTGAGCAAAGTGCGAATATTGATATCGGTCAGTCCAGTGACCCGCTGCATCTCCTCACTGTCGAGGCCTTCAATGTCGCGCATCGTGATGACCATGCGCTGTTTGGGTGGCAGCTTACTGATAAGCTGTCTCACGAGTGCCACGTCGTCGTTGCTGTCGGCATCGCTGTCAGCCTGACTGTCGTTGACCACCGCCAGTCGCTCCAGCGGTTGGTCGGTTTCCTCCAGTCCTCTGCGCCGTTTACTGTCGAGGAAGATATTGCGCAGCGTGACCATGCTGTAGCCAGCCGGATCGAAGCCCGATGGCAGATGGTCGCGCTTCATCCACAGACGAAGCAGCGTGTCCTGCACCAGGTCTTCTGCCGCCTGACGGTTTCCCGTCAGCCGCAGTGCCACAGCGTAGAGCTGACTGCTGAGCGGCAGAAAAATCTGCTTAAACTTTAAGGCATCCATCAGCGTTGCCGGCAGTATCAGTCGTCAATGAGCTTCTTCACGTCCTTACCCTTCACCTTGCCCTCAAGGCGTACGAGCGTGCAGTCGTCATTATCGATGGAGATAATCACCACGTCGCGCAGGTCGTTGCCGTCGGGCTTGCCAAGGATACGCACGCGGTCGTCACCGTCGTTGGTCTCCATAACCGAGGTATAAGCGTTGTCGTTGAGCGAGTCAACGGCCGAGGCAAAACGCTGTTTCACGTCTTTCGAGCAGTCGTCAAGGTCCAAAACCAGTACGGAATTAATACCCTTGGCAATATGTGACAAGTTGGCTTCCTTGTTTTTGAGGAAAACTGCGCCAAGGCGCATCATGGCCTTGCCCACATGGGTTTTCTCCACGCCCTTCTCCGTTGAGAACGTGTTGATAAGACTTTCTACGGTCTGAGCGGCAGCACCTTGAAGCATCAAGGTCATCATCACAACCAATACTACAATCTTCTTCATAGAATTTGCATTTTTAAACGATTCATACTATTGGAGCGCATCCAATATCATAAACGTAAAAACCATGCAAACGTTACAGCCAACCGCAACTTTTTTTGCAATTCCAAAACCGACCACATAAGGAATTACGGAAACATGTATATCGGCTTTGGCCTTAGATAAATACTCAAGTTTCGGGAGTATATTTCCGCAACCAAAAAATAACTTTTCCAAGGAAAGGTTGCGGACGGCCACAAGGGCCGCCCCTGCAAGGAATTACTTAATTTCCAAAATTGGGTATTCTATTGTTGATGGAATGCGTCATATATATAATGCCGCAACCCCCAAGGGGGTAGCGACTTAAATAGAAACCGACCCGGTACGAGGGGATTCGCTGCATTCGCTATCGCTCATTTGCTCATCCCCTCGCTATGTTGCCGGAACCCCTAAAGGGGTTCTAACAATACGGCATCACATAACGACAAAAATAGAGTTCGACCTAAACGCGAGAAAAGCAGGGAACCCCCTTAGGGGTTCCGGAAACATAGCGAGCCTCTTCCACTCGTAGCAGAAAGGAGCAATAGCAGGGAACCCCCTTGGGGGTTCCGGAAACATAGCGAGGGGATGAGGTGAGCGAAGCGAGCCTCTTCCCCTCGTAGCATGAAAGGGGATAAAATAAATCGCTACCCCCTTGGGGGTTGCGGCAATATTAAATATCCGGACCATCACTAATATATTCAACTCAAGTTTCGGGAGTATTTTTCCGCAACAAAAAAAATAACTTTTCCAAGGAAAGGTTGCGGACGGCCACAAGGGCCGCCCCTGCAAGGAATTACTTCACTTCCGAAACTTGAGTTAAATAGCCGCATGGCCTCATGGTCGGCACCTGACAGAACCATTGTGGCCTTTCGTCGAAAGGCCACCGGCTTCTTGGCGATATACCACCGGCTTTTCGGCGATATACCACCGGCTTCTCGGCGATATACCACCGGCTTTTCGGCGATATTCCACTGGCTTTTCGGCGATATTCCACTGGCATCTCGCCGAAAGGCCGACGGAATAAAACGATGCACGGAGCGCAGGATTATGATGCACACTGCGCAGGAAACCGTTGCTAAGAGCGCAGGAAACCGTTGCACGGAGCGCAGGCATACCCATTCTAACCTATTGTGTATCAGCGTTCCCAATGGCCTCTATCTAAATATTATCTAAATAATATCTAAATAATCTATCTATCTGACAGATAGCAAGGGATGGGAGAGGATGATAATTTTTGCTGACAGACCATACAAGAGAGCTCCAACTGATGCTGAGTGCGCCCATTTTCAGTGCTGAGTGCGCCCATTTTAGGTGTTGAGTGCGCCCATTTTAGGTGTCGAGTGCGCCCGACCATGTCTGTAACTCACTATGTATCAGCGTCCCCAATGGCCTCTATCTAAATATTATCTAAATAATATCTAAATAATCTATCTATCTGACAGATAGCGAGGGATGGGAGGGGATGATTGATTAACAGTTGACACTACCTATGGTTTATCAGAGAAACCAAAAAAAAAGCGCGTTTACACCCTATAGGACAAATATTTTAGTTATCTTTGCCGATGAAAGCAAAAGGCAATGTTATGGCAAGGCGACCCATCTGGCATGATGAATATTGGCTGCTACTCATCAAGATTTTCCTAAAGCAGCCGCAGGGTGTGAAGCGTCTGTACAGCAAAGACCTGATAGACGTAGCCATGGAGCTCAATCTTCCCCCTGCCTTCTTACACCAAAAGATGATGCAGCTCAGACGCATCGACACCCCACGTCTGCAACGCATCTGGGACAGTTATGCCAACAATCCGCGCAAGCTTGCCAGGGGCATCAAGCTCCTCCGGCAGATGAACGGCTTTGGCACCGCCGGGGCCTTCTACAAAGACGTCAGAGAGGTCGACACGTGGCAAAACGACTTCAAACCCATCGTCACCACAGGTCCGGCCACACCCGACGAGGCCAGGCTGACACCCGTCATGCTCATTATGATCCTCGACCTCTACTTCCGGCTTACACCCATCACAATGGTGCCTCAGACACCGGAGATCATCGCGCTGGCAAAGCTCATCCATACCACGCCCGAACAGATTGCCGCCGTCATGGAGGTGTACCGCGTCTGCGACCCTTACATCAAAGGCGAAGAATTCATCGTCTCTCCCCTACTCTCGCCCTGTATGGCGATTTGGAAACGGTTTGGCAACGAAGACCCCGACAAACTGGCCGCTCTGGCCGCACAACTAAAAGATTACTGGGAATAGCACATGGCACAAAAACTCATACAGACCCAAACCCAACAGCAGGTACAGCAACAGCGGCTCTCGCAACAGCAGATGCTGCAAGTGAAACTGCTGGAGATGCCACTTGCCGAACTCGAACAGAACATCAACGCCGAGCTCGACGACAATCCCGCCCTGGAAGAGAAACGCGACGACTTCGACGACATCGACGGGCGCAACGACGAGGGCCAGGACAGCGACAGCCTCGACGACGACCCCTACGAGGACAAATCGGAGAAGGAGGAGCGCGAGGAAGCGCTCGACAACGCCCTGGAGAGCCTCGCCTCCGACGACGACATGCCCGAGCCTACCTCACGCAACGCCAACAACGGCGCCGAACAGGAAGAAATCGTCTGGGGCGACACCACTTCATTCTACGACAAGCTCAAGGAGCAGATGGGCGAGATGGAGCTCACACCGCAGCAGCACGACATCATGGAGTACCTTATCGGATCGCTCGACAGCGACGGACTGCTGCGCAAATCGCTCGACGACATCGCCGACGAACTGGCCATCTACCACAACATTGACGTGCCAACCAAAGAGATCGAGCATGTGCTCCGCAGGCTGCAGTCGTTCGACCCGCCCGGCATCGGAGCCAGGTCGCTGCAGGAATGTCTGCTGCTGCAGATAGCCAGAAAGCCACAAGGACGGCTGCGCGAGCTTATGGAGAAGGTTGTCAAAGACCATTTCGAGGAATTCACCAAAAAGCACTGGGACAAGATAGCACAGGCTCTGCAGATCTCGCCCGAACAGGCCGATGTCGTCAAGGAGGAGATCACCAAGCTCAATCCCAAGCCCGGCTCCTCGCTCGGAGAGACCGAGGGACGCAGCCTGCAACAGATCACACCCGACTTCATCATCGACACCGACGACGACGGCCATGTCACATTCACCATCAACCACGGACGCATTCCCGACCTGAAGGTATCGCCGTCGTTCACCGACATGGTCGACACCTACCGCAACAACCGGCAGAACATGAACCGGCAGGAGAAGGAAGCCCTGCTCTATGCCAAGGAGAAGGTAGAGAAGGCACAAGGCTATATTGAGGCCGTGAAGCAGCGCCGCCACACGCTCTACGTCACAATGAAGGCTATCATAGACTGGCAGAAGAAATACTTCCAGACAGGTGACGAGGCCGACCTCAAGCCAATGATTCTGAAGGATATTGCCGAGAAGACCAAGCTCGACATCTCTACCATCTCGCGTGTGAGCAACATGAAATACGCTCAGACACGATGGGGCACATTCCCCCTGCGCTTCTTCTTCACCGACAGCTACGTCACCAAAGACGGTGAGGAAATGTCGACACGAAAGATAAAGCTCGCCCTGAAGGACCTCATTGACCACGAGGACAAGCATAAACCGCTGAGCGACGACACCCTGGCCGCACAGATGAAACAAAAGGGCTTCCCCATCGCCCGACGCACAGTGGCCAAGTACCGCGAACAACTGGGACTGCCCGTGGCAAGACTGAGAAAACAATGACAATGAAAGAAAAACAAATCATCATTGGAGCTCGGATAATGAGCATGGTATTTACGCCATTCTACCTGCCCTTGGTGGGATTGGCTGCGCTGTTCATCTTCAGCTACATGAGCCTCATGCCGTGGCAATACAAGCTCACGGTTCTGCTCATGGTCTATGTCTTCACCATCCTCTTCCCTACCCTGCTCATCCATGCCTACCGCAACTACCAGGGTTGGTCGCGCTTGCAGCTCGGCATGAAGGAGCGCCGGCTGGTGCCCTACGTGATTGCCATCATCTGCTACTTCGCCTGCTACTTCGTGATGGTCTACCTCCACATCCCGCAGTTCATGGCCAACATTCTGGTGGCAGCACTCATCATACAGATCGTCTGTGCCATCATCAATGTCTGGTGGAAGGTGTCGACCCACACGGCCGCCATCGGTGGTTTCGAAGGAGCCCTGCTGGCTTTCTCCATCCTCTTTGCGTTCAATCCGCTGTGGTGGTTCAGCATCATCCTCATCATTGCCGGCATGGTAGGCACCAGCCGCATGATCCTGCGCCAACACTCACTGTCGCAGGTGGTTGTCGGCTTCCTCATCGGCATGGTGGCAGGCTTCTGGGCTATCATATAATTAGACAAGACACTTAAATATCAACGATATTATGAAACCATTAGTCAGTATCATCATGGGTTCAACAAGCGACCTTCCCGTCATGGAGAAAGCTTGTAAATGGTTGGAAGAACAAGAGATACCGTTCGAGATGAACGCACTCTCCGCCCACCGCACCCCCGATGCCGTGGAGCAGTTTGCCAAAGGCGCGAAGGCCCGTGGCGTGAAGGTCATCATCGCCGGTGCCGGCATGGCCGCCGCCCTGCCCGGTGTCATCGCCGCCTCTACCCCACTGCCCGTCATCGGCGTGCCTATCAAAGGCATGCTCGACGGTCTCGACGCCATGCTCTCTATCATCCAGATGCCGCCGGGCATCCCCGTGGCTACTGTCGGCGTCAACGGCGCACAGAATGCGGCTATCCTCGCTGCTGAGATGATCGCACTCGGCGATGAGAAAATCGCTGCTAAGGTGGACGCCTGGAAGGCCGGACTGGGAAAGAAAATAGAAAAGGCCAACAAAGATCTCGCTGAGATTAAGGACTATAAATTTAAATGCTAACAATGGACCTGTTCAATTATCACAGGCGGGAGACATCGGTGGTGCATATTGGCGCACTCGACATGGGCGGCGACAACCCTATCCGCATCCAGTCGATGACCACCACCGATACCAACGATACTGAGGCATGCGTGGCCCAGGCCGAGCGCATCATCAAGGCCGGCGGCGAACTGGTACGTCTCACCACCCAGGGCAAGCGCGAGGCTGAGAACCTGAAGAATATCAACGCAGGCATTCGCGCCGACGGCTTCAGCACACCGCTCGTGGCCGACGTCCACTTCAACCCTAACGTGGCTGACGTGGCTGCACTCTATGCTGAGAAGGTGCGCATCAACCCCGGCAACTATGTTGATCCCGCACGCCGCTTCATCAAACACGAATATACCGACGCCGAGTATGCGGAGGAACTACAGAAGATTGAGGACCGCTTCGTGCCGTTCCTCAACATCTGTAAGGAGCACCACACAGCCATTCGTATCGGCGTGAACCACGGTTCGCTGTCCGACCGCATCCGCAACCGCTACGGCGATACGCCGGAGGGCATTGTGGAGAGCTGCATGGAGTTTCTGCGCATCTGCAAGAAACAGCACTTCGACAACGTGGTCATCTCCATCAAGTCGAGCAACACCGTGGTCATGGTGCGGTCGGTGCGCCTGCTCGTCGACACGATGAACAAGGAGGACATGCACTATCCGCTCCATCTCGGTGTGACCGAGGCCGGTGAGGGTGAGGACGGCCGCATCAAGAGCGCCGTGGGCATTGGCGCTCTGCTGGCTGACGGCATTGGCGACACCATCCGTGTCTCGCTGACCGAGGAGCCGGAGGCTGAGATACCCGTAGCGCGTCATCTCGTGGACTACATCGGCCGTAAGGCCGGCCATGTGCTCATTCCAGGTGAGGCCTACAGCGGTTTCGACTGGCTCCATCCTGAGCGACGCACGACCACACCTGTGGACTTAGTGGGTGGCAAGCAGGCACCCATTGTCATCACTTCATTGAAAGACGGTGACAGCATCAACGCCACCGTGGCCAAGTCAGACTATATCTACGTCGGTTCAAAACTGCCCAAGCACATCCTGCCCGCACAGCGGTATATCGTCGACTACCAGCTCTATGCCCAGATGCAACAGGACGGCAAACTCGTTGACGGCCAGTGGAGTGGGGCAGAGTGGGCACCCATCTTCCCCGTGGTGGCCATGCCTTTCGTGGGCATGCTCAAGGCGAAGGTGAAGTTCCTCGTCCTACAGTTTGGCACGCCTTCTGAGGAATACTTAGCCTGTCTGAAGGCCAATCCCAACGTGGTGGTGGTCTGCACAAGCAACCATCAGAACCGCCTCGGCAGTCAGCGTGCCTTAGTGCATGAGATGATGACGGCCGGACTCAACAACCCCGTGGTCTTTGCCCAAATGTACAAGCTCAACGACAAAGAGGAATTCCAGCTGGAGGCCGCGGCCGATATGAGCGCTCTGATGATGGATGGACTGACCGACGGCGTATGGCTCCTGAATGAGGGAAACATCGCAACAGCGGACCTCACAGACACCGCATTCGCAATTCTGCAGGCCGGACGCCTGCGCACCACAAAGACCGAATATATCAGTTGTCCGGGCTGTGGCCGCACGCTCTACGACCTGCGCGACACCATCAAGGTCATTCATGAGGCCACCAAGGACATGAAGGGTCTGAAGATAGGCATCATGGGCTGCATCGTCAACGGACCGGGTGAGATGGCCGACGCCGACTACGGTTATGTAGGTGCCGGACCGGGCAAGATATCGCTTTACAGAGGCAAGGAATGCGTGGAGCACGGCATACCCGAAAGCGAGGCCGTAGAGCACTTGCTGCGACTCATCAATGAGGACAGGGAGAAAGGCAAATAGGATATATTAAATTTGGTGAAGTCCGGAAGTTCTGAAGTTCAGAAGTCCAGTCATTACATTAACAATAAAATTTGGTGAAGTCCGGAAGTTCTGAAGTTCAGAAGTCCAGTCATTACATTAACAATACCTGATTAACGGATGCTTAGGCATTTGACTGGACTTCCGGACTTCCGGACTCCTGGACTTCACCTATTTTGATACCCCCTCTTTGCCCCATAACAATAAACTTTTGCCTTTAATATTTTGCCTTTTGGGAAAAATATGGTAAATTTGCCGAGCTAAATAGTTGGTCTGATAGTTCAATGGATAGAACGGAGGTTTCCTAAACCTTTGATCTGGGTTCGATTCCCAGTCGGACTACCTTGCGGAAAAGGGCTGAGCCAAAAGTCGATGCTTTTGGCTCAGCCTTTTTTGTAGGCAGGGTAGGCAAAGTAGGCGAGATAGGCAAGATAGGCAAGATAGGCAGGGTCGGCAAGATAGGCAGGGTAGGCAAGATAGGCAAGATAGGCAAGATAGGCAAGGTCCTTGCTGGTGACCATAGAGGCTGATCCCGCGTAACTGCTCTTCTTCGCTGTACCATACATTGCTATAATAACATTTGATTTTCAAAACCAAGCACATGGACAGGACTTCGGAACTTCAGGACTCCGGATTGATGAATTGATGATACAGCCTTATTCAGCAACTGGTGTGGCAAAGTTAAGCGGCAGGGTCAAGAGCTGATAGACGAGGGTCTTGGCCATGCGCAGGTGACCGGCGTCATTGGGATGGAGCAAGTCGTGCGCATGATGGTAGTAAGTAGTGCCGTTGATGAGTGGGAACAAGCCACTTTCGGCACCGAGATCAATCACGGGAACGGCCCATACCTGACCGGCTTCCTTGACGCTTTGCACGTAGGCATCGACATATTCTCCGCAACTGTTCTGTATGCGCTCATCGGGCTGAACGTTTTTGTCGTTCGGGTCGAAGAGGGCACGGTGGAGTGGGGTGAGCAATACGATTTGCTTGTCAGAGAAGGAATCGCGGAGCATCTTCATCGCAATGTTGATGCGACCGCGGAAGGTGTTGGGATCATAGCAGAAGCGACGGCAGCGACGTTTCACCAGTTGCTTTGGCTTGCCCACGGCTGCATAGACCATGGTGTCGGCCTCCGTATACCACTGGCCTATCCTCACGCCGTGGTTGTAATCGTTGGTACCCATCAGGATAACGATGGCATCGAAGTCATTGCCATGCTCAGCTTTCAACTGCTTGAGCTGACGCGGAATGTCGCTCCACTCCCTACCGCTGACGCCATAAACATAAGGTGTGATGTGGAGCAGGTCCTGCAGATAAGCCCAGTATTTCTTTTTCGAACCGCTGTTTCGCGGGTCGGTGATAGAGTCGCCGAAGTAAGCAACATGGGCACCCCACCAGGGATGAATGCCTTGCAACTGCGTCAGAGGGGCCGTATGAAGCGCGATGCTCTGCGCATGGCACGACTGAGAGACAGTACTGAAACCCAAGGTCATCAACGCTGAAAGGGACAAAATGAAAAGACGGTGTCTGAATGTGTGATGATAGATGGTCATATATTCTTAGCTTTTAATAGTAAACATGATTAAAAAAAAGCCAAGGCCCGAAGACCTTGGCTCATATATTATAAGGTGAGAATGCTTATGCCTTCACTGGTTCAGCGGCAGGAGTCTCAGCATCGTTGGACTTAATCTTATCGATGCTCATGTATGCGATAGGCGATGCAAGGAAGATAGAGCTTAAGGTACCTACGAACACACCGACGATCATTGCGAACGAGAAGCTGCGGATAGAGTCGCCACCAAGGATGAAGATGGCAAGCAACACGATCAACGTACTTACTGACGTATTGATGGTACGGGCCAGGGTCTCGTTGATAGAGTCGTTGAAGATCTTCTGCTTGTCGCCCTTAGGATGCAGGCGGAGGTTCTCACGGATACGGTCGAACACTACCACAGAGTCGTTGATATCGTAACCGATCACCGTCAGGATAGCGCCTATGAACGTCTGGTCAATCTCCAGGGAGAAGCCTATCCAACCGTAGCACAACGAGAACAAGCCTATCACCATCGTGGTATCAATAGCCAAGGCCACGATAGAACCGATGGAGAAGCCGAGGTTGCGGAAGCGGAGCAGGATGTACAGACCGATGAAGATCAGAGCAAGGCCGACGCTGATGAAGGCGTTGCGCGTGATATCCTTAGCCACTGACGGACCAACCTTCGAGGAGCTGATGATGGAACCGCCCTCGCGGATGTCAGGGTTCTTGAAGGCATTCACACTGGCCTGACTGACGAAATTGCCTTTCTTCAAGGCCGTGTAGAGAATGGTCTCAGCCTTGTCGTCCTCGGTAGGATCATTGCTGTCGATGTTCCAGTTGGTGGTCACACGGATGGTCTGACCATCGGTACCCAGAGCAATGACGTTGGTGGTAGCCAGCTTACCGGCATTGTCGCCGGTGGTGTTGACAAAGGCATTGGTCAGCACGTTTCTCACATCCTCCACAGGAACCGACTTGTTAAGGGTCACAACATAGTTACGACCACCCGTAAAGTCGATGCCAAGGCTCAGCTGACGCACAGCGAAGCTGACGATGCAGATGGCGATGCAGATGCCATACACGGTGAAGCTTTTCTTATACATTGACATGAAGGGGAAGTGAGTGCCCTGCATCATGTTCTTGGAGATGCTGGTGTCGAACTTCAGGTGCATCCACTTACCGTGGTTGAGCTTGTATTCGTAAAGCAGACGTGTGAGGAACACAGCCGAGAAGAACGAGCAGACGATACCGATGATCCAGGTGGTAGCGAAGCCACGGATAGGACCTGTACCCACAACGAGCAGGATGATACCGGTGATAAGAGAAGTGAGGTTGGAGTCGAAGATGGCCGAGAAAGCATTCTTGTAACCTGCCTCGATGGCCTGCTTCATGCCCTTTCCGGCACGCAGCTCTTCCTTGATACGCTCATAGATCAGCACGTTGGCGTCAACAGCGGTACCCAACGACAGCACCATACCGGCAATACCACTCATGGTAAGGGCGGCCTGGAAAGAGGTAAGGATACCCAAGGTGAAGAATACGTTGACGAGCAATGCGCCAACAGCAATAAAGCCAGGGATGATGTTGTAGATGACCAGCATGTAAGCGATCAACAGGATGAAGGCCACAATGAAGGAGATGATACCCTGCTGGATAGACTGTGCACCCAGCGTAGGACCTACGACCTCTTCCTGTACGATGTGTGCGGGAGCCGGCATACGGCCAGACTTCAACGTGTTGGCCAGGTCTTTGGTATCCTGCACAGTGAAGTTACCGGTGATAGAGCTCTGACCACCGTCAATCTCACCATTCACACGAGGAGCGGAGTAGACGACGCCGTCGAGGACGATAGCGATGGCCTTGCCGACGTTGGCCTTGGTCATCTCGGCCCATCTGCGGGCACCGTCAGAGTTCATGCTCATGCTCACCTCAGGCTGACCGGTGACATTGTTGAACTGATCCTTTGCATCAGTAATCACGTCACCCTCGAGCGGAGCACGTCCGTTGGTGGTAGTGACCTTCAAAGCATGGAGTTCGAAGATATTCTTAGCCTGGATGCCGTCAGCAGGCTTGGCACTCCACAGGAGCTTCAAGTCGGTAGGCAGCACCTGCTTGGCCAGCTGGCTGTAGATAATGCGGTTGATGGCGGCGGTATCACGCACGCTGGCGTAACCGCAGACGCTCAGGCCCTGACCGGTCACCTGGAGCATGGCGAGCAGCGGGTGCTGCTTCTTGGCCTGTGCCAGCTGATCGTCGGGTGTAGCCTTTATATTCTGCTTCTTGTCAGCGCCCTTGATCTGGAACTTAGGCTTAGCGTTCTTTGCAGCCTTCACTTCCTTGTCGGCGATAGCCTTGGCAGCCTTGGCAGCGGTGTCGACCTTAGCAGTATCCTGGTCACCATTGGCCAGACGCTGGTCGAGCTGTTGCAGATAAGGCAGCACCTCGTCGGCGTTGTAGGTCTCCCAGAACTCGAGGTTGGCTGATCCCTGCAGGAGCTTACGCATACGCTCCGGCTCGCGGATACCAGGCATCTCAACGCTGATACGGCCCTCGGTGCCCTGCACCTTCTGAATGTTGGGCTGCACCACACCGAACTGGTCGATACGTGTGGTCACAACGTTCAAAGAGTTGTCGATGGCGGAGCTCACCTCCTGGCGCAGCACCTTCTCCACCTCAGCGTCAGAGCTGGTAGGAGAGACTTTGCCCTGCAGCTCCTGTGTGGCAAACACCTCAGCGAGCTTGTGGCCAGGAGCATTCTTGTGATAAGCATTGATGAAAAGCGTGATGAAGTCGCCTTGTGTGGCTTGCTGCTCCTTGCGGGCCTCGGCCATAGAACGGGTAAAGGCGATGTCGGTCTTGTGGTCAGCAAGATTCTCCACCACGTCGGGTACTGAAATTTCCAGAATGACATTCATACCGCCCTTCAGGTCCAGTCCAAGGCCAATCTGTGTCTCAAGACATTTCTGATAGCTGTAGATGCCCAAGTACTTCACAGAGTCCTTGTAGTCCTGCTGCGCAATGGGGTCCTTCAATTTGGCAGCCTGACTGTCATAATAACTCGTGGCAATCGGGAACGACAAATAGAAGAGACTCACGAGCGTCAGAAGGATGGCTGTCGTGATTACAATTCCTTTGTTTTGCATTTTGTTTGTTGGTTATTTATTTTTATTGTTTCTTTCTGTGCCATTTATCTCTATGAGCGTTCAATGTGCATATAATATGTGCAAAGTTAGTGATTTTTTATTATCTTACGGAATTTAAGGCTGTATTTTTGCTAAAAAACAATAAATAAGGAGCAAATGGGCTGTATCAGAAGTCCGAAAGGCCAGAAGTCCGGGAGTTCAGTCATGGGCTTAAGTATCTACCAATCAGGTATAGACCGGACTTCTGGGTTTCTTTCTACCGCATATTGAGCCAGCAGAGGATGGGGTAGTGGTCTGACTTTTTAATGCTCTTGTCCACCTGGCATCCATAGGGAGTAAAGTGGCTTGAGCACAGAATGTTGTCGATGCGCACGAAGAAACCGGAGTAGTGATAGCTGATGCCGGGGCCATTGGCCGTCGACACATAGCAGTCGGTCAGGTTCTTGGCGATGGTACGATGGACGTAGGAGATGGGGGAGTCGTTGAAGTCGCCACACACAATCATCGGTGTACCTGCATGGTAAGCGATGAAGCGCGCCACGGCCTCGGCCTGCGGTGCCCGTTTCTTGGTCTGCTGTCCGAGATGTCCCACAAACCACTTCGAGGTAGCCGTGGCCGTGTCGGCCTGCAGCTCGCCCTTGAGCAGGTATTTGAACTTCTGCTTTTCCTCCTTGCTGAGTCCGGTGGTCTCAAGGTGGTTGTTGATGACGATCACGTCGCGTCCCTTCACATGCAAGCGGAACGCCACGCTCATGTTGCTCGTCGACGCATAGTCGATATGCTCACGTGAGAGGATAGGGTATTTGCTGAAGATGGTCATGAAGTCGCTGCCATGCTTCGCGGTATCGGTGTAAGCATAGACAGGGCGAAGCACGGAGTCGATGACTGCCTGACCAATCAACGAAGGCATGGATTCCTGCAGACACACGATGTCAGCATCCTGCTTACGGATGTAATCCAAGATGGCATTGGAGCGATCGTGGTCGTCCATACCCACATAGTTCAACACATTGTACGACAACACCTTGATGCAACCCTTCGGAGGGTCTTCCGGAAGGTTGAGCGGACAGTATTTTCTGACACCGCCGAAGCAGATGACGAAGCCTACAAAGGGTATGATGGCATAGCGGGCTTTAACAAACAGCCAGAACACCAAGAACAGGAGATTGACAAAGAGAAAAAAGGGATATATCAATCCAATATTACTCAACCGGGGAAAGCTGACAGGATTGATCATGTCGGCATTGCCTACTAAGAACATCAGGATGATGGTGGCGCAGTTTGCACCAGCCAACAACTGAAAAGTAATCTTAGAAAGTTGCTTCATCTATTTATCAATGACATATAAAGTTAAACAAGGCACGGTAATGCTTACTTATTACCTTGGTCAAAGAGCGTTTTCTTTTCCTCACTGGTAAGGCTGTCGTAACCACTCTTTCGTATCTTGTCAAGTATACGGTCTACTTCGTCCTGTGTGGCCTTCTTCCGTGCATTATAGTCCCAGTCAGGATTTGAGCTGTGCCATTCCTCATTCTGCTTTTTATGGTTCCAACCACGGTAGCCTTCCTTGCGCTGTTCCCAACGGTCCTTCATATTGCTGAAGATATCCCTTCCGCCCTGCAGTCCATAGTCAGCATAAGGATGCTTCTGCCAGTAACGTATGAGGAAGAAGCCGAAGAGCATGCCGCCGAGGTGGGCCACATGCGCTACCTGCGACCCCGGGGTGGCAAGCGCCGAGAACAGTTCAATGGCAATGGAACCCATCACCATCCATTTAGCCTTGATGGGCACGGGAATGGGGATGATAAACATCTTCTCATCTGGGAATGACATGCCAAAGGCCAGCAGCAGGGCATAGATGGCACCCGAGGCACCCACAGTGGTCAGGCTATTGAGGTCAGCGGCAAAATGATGCATCACCGAGAAGGACTCCAGAAAGCCCATCGGCTGGTTGAAACCAAACAGCCATACGTAGAAGAACTGAGCAACCTCCTGCATCAGACCGGCACCAATGCCACAGAAAATGTAATAAAAAATAAACCGCTTAGGGCCCCACACCCTTTCCATGACGGCACCAAACATCCAAAGCATAAACATGTTGAGAATGATATGCTCCCAGCCGCCATGCATGAACATATAAGTGACGAGCTGATAGACATGGAAGTCCTGCGCCATGAAGAAATGAAGACCACACAGACTGTTGAGGTCTGCGATGCCCATCTGTCGGAACACAAGCATGGCCATGAAGGCGAGGATGTTTATGATAAGCAGGTTGCGGGTAATAACGGGTATTCTAAACATTGTTGTGATGTGATATAGAAGTCTGTAATGTCTTAATTTAAGCCACCTAAATGATTGTCGGCGACAATGCTGCAAAATTACTAAAAAAGTACTGTAAAAGACCATAATTTGCCTATAAAACAATGGTTTTACGGCTTTTTTTCATTGTTTCAATCATTTTTTCCCTAAAAAAGTTTGTACTATAAAACATTTGATTTATATTTGTCGAGTTATTTGACAGTTACAGCAATACCAACGCACAATTTAATCATTAACACATAATATTTACAACTATGACGAAAGCAGAATTAGTAAAGAAGATTGCAGAGCAGGCAAATCTTACCAACGCAGATGCCAAACTGGCTCTTGACGCTACCCTTCAGGCTATTAAGGATGCACTGGTAGCAGGTGAGAAAGTTCAGCTCGTAGGCTTTGGCACCTTTGCCGTTACAGAGCGCCCCGCCCGTGAAGGCATCAACCCCGCCACACGCCAGAAGATCACAATCGCAGCCAAGAAGGTCGCTAAGTTCAAGGCTGGTGCTGAGCTCGATAGCCAGGTAAACGCATAATGTCATATATTTTTGCGATTTGATAAAGGAGGGTGTATCAAAATTGGAGAAGTCCGGGAGTCCAAAAGTCCGGGAGTTCAGTCAAATACACATAAGTATCTGATAATAAGATATCACTAGTAATGACAGAACTTCCTAACTTCCGGACTTCTGGACTTCACCAATTTGGATACACCCTGTTCATCATGATGAGAAAAGTAATATTTGTAATCTTCTTATTCATCATGCCGCTCATGGCGGCTGCACAAATCAACGACCCTAACCACATCAATCCCGAAGACCGTGATGTGGATATGGACGACCCCACCTTCATACCGATGGTGAAAGTGGGTAAGGTACTCGTAAACCGAGACTCCATACAGTATGTGGAGCTCAACAACATATGGGTGTACCCCCAACCTATCTTCCAGAACGACCGACAGCGCATGGCTTACAACCGCCTCGTCTACAACGTCAAGAAAGTGCTGCCCATCGCCAAGGAAGTGAACCGAATCATCATTGAGACAGGCGACTATCTGGAAATGTTGCCCAACAAAAAAGCCAGAGACGAGCACATGAAACGCGTGGAGGCCAGCATTACCAAGGAATATAAGCCACGCATGAAGAAACTCACATACTCACAAGGTAAACTGCTCATCAAACTGGTTTACCGTGAATGCAACAATACCAGCTACGACCTCATCAGGGCATTCTTGGGCCCCATCAAAGCCGGTTTCTATCAAGCCTTTGCATGGGTCTTTGGAGCCAGCCTGAAAAAACAGTACGACCCCAATGGCGTGGACAGAATGACCGAACGTGTGGTCAGACTCGTGGAGGCAGGACAGCTGTGAAGCATGGGAATGCAACCCACAAGAAAAGACATGAGAAAAACTTGCTAAAATAAAATTTAAATATTAAATTTGCAGCAAAAAGAAAAGGAGGTAATTATGGCGTTACAAATAGCATCAGTACCAGTACTTAGTGGTGAAGCCGCAGACCGTTTTGAACAGAGAATGGCTGAAAGCGAAAAGAAGAGGGGGAGCGTAGATTTCTCTAAACAAATTGCTATGGCGCATAGAATCGCAGCAAAAATCAAACGCTTATGATCATTCTCGAAGATTGCTCGCTTTATGAATATACTCCAAAGGTGAATAAAACTTTTGGAGTTTTTGATTGTGGGGATGATGATCTGAACAACTTTTTCATTGAAGATGCCTTTCTACAATCAAATGAGTTGCTATGCAAAAATTATTGCTTTGTCAAAGAAGACGTTAAGAAAGTAGCTTGTGCCTTCACTATATCCAATGAAAGCATCAAGAAACTGCCTGGTTCAAGAAAAAAGAAAGTAGAGAAAAATATTCCTAGAGAAAAGCAATATAGCTCATATCCAGCTGTCATGATTGGTCGACTTGGTGTCAATAAAGACTTTCAAGACCATCACTTAGGAAGCCAAGTGATTGATTTTATTAAAGGTTGGCTCATAGACCCTGAATATCGTTCGGGGTGTAGATTCTTGCTTGTTGATTCTTATAATAAGCCGGAAAATATTCGATTCTATCAAAGAAATGGTTTCTCCATGCTCTTTTCTACAGAAGAGCAGGAAAAGGAATATAGGAAGATGAAGCCAGAAAGCCCATTGGCAACACGATTGATGTATTTTGATCTCATAGAAGTTGCTGGACAAAAAACATAGTCTTAGAGAAAATTTCAGCAAATTGTAATCAAGACCTTGTTTTGTAGGCCTATTTTTTTTTTATTATTGCAAATTACCTAAATTATTTTGTACCTTTGCATCATATAATATAACAACACGCATTTTACAATATGGACTACAAATTCCAAGAGATTGAGAAGAAATGGCAAAAGCAATGGGTCGATGACCAGACCTACAAGGTAACGGAAGACAAGAGCCGTCCCAAATACTATGTGCTCAACATGTTTCCTTATCCATCGGGTGCAGGTTTGCACGTTGGTCATCCCTTAGGCTATATAGCAAGCGACATCTATGCCCGCTACAAGCGTCTCAAGGGTTTCAATGTGCTCAATCCTATGGGCTACGACGCCTACGGACTGCCCGCCGAGCAGTATGCCATCAAGACCGGTCAGCATCCGGCCATCACCACCGAGCAGAACATCGCGCACTACCGCGAGCAGCTCGACAAGATTGGCTTCTCATTCGACTGGGACCGCGAGGTGCGCACCTGCGACCCGAAATACTACCACTGGACGCAATGGGCCTTCGAGAAGATGTTCAACTCCTACTACGACAACCGTCTGAAGAAGGCACAGCCCATCGAGCAGCTCATCGCCCACTTTGAGCAACAGGGCACCGAGGGTCTTGACGTGGCACAGACCGACGATACCCTCCACTTCACCGCCGATGAATGGAAGGCCATGGACGAGAAGCAGAAGAGCGACACGCTGATGAACTACCGCATTGCCTACAAGGGCGAGACGATGGTGAACTGGTGCGCCGGACTGGGTACCGTGCTGGCCAACGACGAGGTAGTGGAAGGTGTCAGCGTGCGTGGCGGCTTCCCCGTGGTACAGAAGAAGATGAGCCAGTGGTGCCTGCGCGTCTCGGCCTATGCCCAGCGCCTGCTCGACGGCCTCGATACCATACAGTGGAGCGACTCCATCACCGAGACACAGAAGAACTGGATAGGCCGTTCCGAAGGTACGGAGGTGGTGTTCACCAGCGTCACGCCCGAGGGCGACAAGGAGCGCAAGAGTGAGTTTACCATCTTCACTACACGCGCCGACACAATGTTCGGTGTCACATTCATGGTGCTGGCTCCGGAGAGTGAGCTCGTGCCTGAACTTACCTCAGCCGACCAAAAGGCAGAAGTAGACAAATATCTCGACTACGTGAAGAGCCGCACTGAGCTCGACCGCATGTCAGACCGTCGCGTCACCGGCGTGTTCAGTGGCAGCTATGCCATCAACCCCTTTACCGGCGACCGCATCCCCATTTGGATTTCCGAATATGTGCTGGCCGGCTACGGCACAGGCGCCATCATGGCCGTGCCTGCCCACGACAGCCGCGACTATGCCTTTGCCAAGCATTTTAACCTGCCCATCATCCCGCTCATCGAGGGTGCCGACGTGTCGGAGGAGAGCTTCGACGCCAAGGAAGGCATTGTGATGAACTCGCCGCGTGAGGGCCACCAGAGCATCGACGGCTTCTCACTCAACGGACTGACCGTGAAGGAGGCCATCGCCGCCACTAAGAAGTTTGTCACCGAGAAGGGCATCGGCCGCGTGAAGGTCAACTACCGTCTGCGTGACGCCATCTTCTCACGTCAGCGCTACTGGGGCGAGCCGTTCCCCGTGTACTACGACAACGGCATCCCCAAGATGATACCCGAGGACTGTCTGCCCGTGGAACTGCCCGAGATCACTGCTTACAAGCCCACTGAGGACGGCGAACCACCATTGGGCCGCGCCACGAAATGGGCTTGGGACACCGTGAACAAGAAAGTGGTGGAGAACAGCAAGATTGACCAAAAGACCGTGTTCCCCATCGACCTCTATACCATGCCGGGCTTTGCCGGATCAAGCGCTTACTACCTGCGCTACATGGATCCCCACAACGACCATGAGCTCGTCTCAAAGGACGCCGACGAGTACTGGCGTCACGTCGACCTCTACGTCGGCGGTACGGAGCATGCCACCGGTCACCTTATCTACTCCCGTTTCTGGAATAAGTTCCTCCACGACTACGGTGTGAGCTGCGAGGAAGAGCCGTTCCAGAAGCTTGTCAACCAAGGTATGATACAGGGCCGCTCCAACTTCGTGTATCGTGTCAACGAACTGTCCACCGTCGACAAGCCCGTCTTCGTGAGTGCCGGTCTGCGCAAGCAATATAAGGATGTAACGCCCATCCACGTGTGGATCAACCTTGTGAAGAACGATATCCTCGACACTGAGGCTTTCAAGCAGTGGAGTCCGGAGTACAAGAACGCTGAGTTCATACTCGAAAACGGTAAGTACGTATGCGGCTGGGCCATTGAGAAGATGTCGAAGTCGATGTACAACGTCGTCAACCCTGACGACATCGTGCGCGACTACGGTGCCGACACCCTGCGTCTGTACGAGATGTTCCTCGGTCCTGTCGAGGCATCCAAGCCTTGGGACACCAATGGCATCGATGGTTGCTTCCGCTTCCTGAAGAAGCTGTGGGCCCTGTTCTGGGACAACCGCTCCGATGCGTTCCTCGTCAACGACGACGCTCCTTCGGCCGAAAACCTGAAGAGCATCAACAAACTGATAAAGAAGGTGTCAGGCGACATTGAGACGTTCTCTTACAACACGTCTATCTCAGCCTTCATGATATGCGTCAACGAGCTTGGCCAGCAGAAATGCCACAGCCGCAAGGTGCTATCCGACCTGGTGGTGCTCATCGCTCCGTTCACGCCCCACATCGCTGAGGAGCTGTGGCACCAGTTGGGCAACACCACGACTGTCTGCGACGCCAAGTGGCCCACATGGGATGAGAAATATCTGCAGGAAGACCAGATGCAGATGACGGTCAGCTTCAACGGCAAGGCCCGCTTCCAAAAGGCCTTCGCTGCCGATGCCGACAAAGACACCATTGAAAAAGAGACACTGGCTGATGAGCGCTGCGACAAGTATGTCAGCGGCAAGCAGATCATCAAGGTGATTGTTGTTCCTAAACGTATCATCAATATCGTTGTGAAATAAATAGTTATGGCTATTGACCATCGTGTATTGTGGAATGAGGCCAAGGACTACATAGGCATCACCCTTGGCCTTCTTATCTATGCCACCGCCTTCACCCTCTTTCTCATGCCCTATGAGATTGTGACGGGCGGTGTGACGGGTATGTCAGCCATCATCTACTACGCCACGGGCTTCAAGCTTGAGAACACTTACATGATCATCAACCTTGCCCTGCTCGTCGTAGCGCTGAAGATACTCGGTGTCAAGTTTATGGTAAAGACCATCTACGCCATCTTCACACTTTATTTCCTGCTGAAGTTCGCCCAGATGCTCATGCCCGTCGATACGGCTGGTCATTACATCAAGATACTGGGTTCCAACCAGGACTTCATGTCACTGCTCATCGGCTGTTGCTTCACCGGTACGGCGCTGGCCGTCGTCTTCATGAACAACGGATCAACGGGCGGCACCGACATCATCGCCGCCTGCGTCAACAAATACCGTGACGTGTCGTTAGGACAGGTGCTGATGGCAGTCGACTTTCTGATCATCGGCAGCTGTTTCTTCTTCCCGCAGTTCGGCGACATCATCAGCCGCCTGCATAAGGTGGTGTTCGGTCTGTGCACCATGGTGGTGGAGAACTTCATGCTCGACCACGTCATGAACATCCAGCGGCAGAGCGTACAGTTCATGATCTTCTCCAAGAAGTCGAAAGAGATAGCCCATGCCATCGGCACGCAGCTCGAACGAGGCATCACCATCCTCGATGGCCATGGCTGGTACACCGGACAGGAGATGAAGGTGCTGTGTATCCTCGCCCGCAAGCGGGAAAGCACCACCATCTTCCGCATCATCAAGATGATCGACCCCGATGCTTTTGTTTCACAGAGCAGCGTCATCGGCGTGTACGGTGAAGGCTTCGACCACGTCAAGATAAAGGTGAATAAGCATCACAAGAAAACACTTGAACAAGCAACCACATCCAACGAGCAGGAAACAAACAACAATCAGCAAGCATGAAAATAGTTTTTGCCACCAATAATCAGCATAAGCTGCAAGAGATCAGGGAGATATTGGGCCCCGACTTTGAAATCGTATCACTGAGCGACATAGGCTGTCACGAGGATATTCCCGAGACGGGCATGACGCTCGAGGCCAATGCCCACCAGAAGGCGGAATACATCTTCGACCACTACCACCTCGACTGCTTCGCCGATGACACTGGTCTGGAAGTGGAGGCGTTAGGCGGTGAGCCGGGCGTCCATTCGGCCCGCTATGCCGAAGGCACCGACCACGACAGCGAGGCCAATATGGCCAAACTGCTGAAGAAACTCGGTGACAACCCTAACCGCAAGGCCCGTTTCCGCACCGTCATCTCACTCATTCAGATGGAGGGTGGCAACCCTGTCTGCAGCCGCGAATATCAATTTGAGGGAGAGGTGACCGGGCATATCGCCTACGAGAAGCATGGTCATGAGGGATTTGGCTACGACCCTATCTTCATTCCTGACGGCTACAACAAGAGTTTCGCCGAACTGGGTGAGGAAATCAAAAACCAGATCAGCCACCGTGCCCGCGCCGTGAAAAAACTGGCGGACTGGCTGAAAGCGGAAGACTGATGGAAGTGTGGATTGCTACATTGACAGACGGCCAATCATTATCAGCATTCATAGCCTTTTTGCTTTCGCATACAAAAAGAGGTGAGGGCAAGTAACCACCACTGATGCTCCTCTATTTTTTGGTCGCCGCAAGCGGCTTGAAATGAAATTTAAAATTATCTTTAAAATTAAATTTAGAATTAGGCTAACGCAGACCATACATACCATTCACCTTTAAAACATCACTAATAATGTATGCTTGTCTGTTTTTGAACTTGTCTTAAAAGAGACAAAACAATACGGCTTGATAATTTTAAATTTAATTCTAAGGAAAATTTTAAATTTCATTTCAAGCCGCTTGCGGCGACCCATAAAACAAAGAATATGCAATCATCACAAGACAACCTAGTTAGGCAAATGTCCCTATGACGAAAGCAGAAGGGGTAAAGGCGCATGACCGACCTAATACTTGGGTCGCCGCAAGCGACTTTAAATGAAATTTAAAATTAGACTGACGCAGACCATACTAATTATTCTCTTTAAAACCTAAAGACTATGGATGCTATTAAAGAACACAATGCACGATTAGAACCGTTGCGTGTAATTACAGGCGTTGCGATGAAGGTACATGCTAAGTATCATCCAGGATTATTGGAATCTGCTTACGAGGCAGCAATGGAGTATCTGCTTACAATAGACGGTCACAGAGTAGAACGTCAGAAAGAACTGCCAATATTTTGGGACAATGTAAGGCTCAAACAAACCTACCGAATGGACTTGGTAGTAGATGGTGTTATTGTAGAACTGAAAGCTGTTGAACATACTACCGAAACACACATTTATCAGCTTTGGAACTACATGCGTATTACTCATACGGAATATGGCATGCTTATCAACTTTGGATCTTCCCACCTCTATTCAGCTTGGTATCATCTAAATCCCACAACATTCCAAATTGAGAAAGTCAGACTTCTTTGATTTCAAACTAAAACAATAATACCAACCACATGAATCACCCAAAAGCTAACAATCCATGGATAAGTCAGTATTGGCTGCTCATCATAATCGTGCTGACCGCACCATTGGCCTTGTATATGGTTGTACAAATCATGCCTGTCGGCGACGACTTCATCTATTTCACGGCCCCTTATCCCAAGAACCTTCACGACCGTCTTTTCCCCTTCGATTCATGGTGGCGACCCTTCGATGCTTTGTACGGACACTACATAGAAGCGCATCAACAGCTGTTTCCTCTGCTGAACCACATCATCATCTATAGCTTCCATCTCGCCAATACCTTCATTGTTTACTTTCTTCTTCGTCAGCTGAAAAACAGTCTGACCGCCGTCAATACCACAACCCTTCTTTTCTATATCACTCCGGCCATGTTAGGTACTGTCTTCGATACAGACGACATCAATCAAGTAGCCTGCCTGTGCTTTGACATGCTTGGACTCATCGCCTATTTGCAATTCACACGATTATACGAAGCCAAGGACGTCTCTTCCAAGCAGCAACTCTACCTGCCTTTAGCCGGTTAGATAGTGTTGACATGGCTGGAAGGAGAATGGCATCACATGGTTTGTGGTAACACCCCTGCTGGTATGGAGCCTTGGAAAGACAAACAACAAGTTGACGGTCAGACACATAGTCATCGGCATGGCTGCTGCGTCGCTATATGCCGTTGTCAGGTTCTCACTCCCACACTATGGCACTGTGAGCGATGTCTACACCACGTCGACACCCATTGATTTTGTCAAGTCACTGTACAGGATGTTCTCCACCCTGCTGTTTCCGGTGGACAACGTCTACCTGATGTACAACCATAACTATTTGGCTACAGCCCTTTCCCTCATATTGGCTTCTCCTCTGTCTGTCCTTCTCCTGGCTCATGCCCGGCAAAAGGAAATAAAGCTCCTGACAGGCATCTGCCTTTGTGTATTCATAGCCATGTCCCCTCATCTCATCACGCGGTTCAGCAACATGCATGTCTACGGAGCTACCGTGCAGATGGCAATTCTTTGGGCTTATCTGATTGACCGCCTCCCACGCCGTCGGTCCATCCAACGGCAATACTATGCCTGTTTGCTTTGCAGCGTGATGGCCATCATAGCCATTGATGCCCACCATATAGAGGCAAAGTACCAATCTGGGCAGAAGAAGCTCACATTGGGTCATGAGGCTTTGGCGCTATTGAGCAATAACTTTCATATCAAGTCAGGTAGCAACGACAGAAACTATAGCATCACCTTGACAGACAACAGCTATAAATATTCCACGTTTTGTGCCAATGCCGAGGATGCTTTCTGTTGGGGCAACTCCGTTGAGATGCTCACCCACTACACATGGCCGAAGCAATGGACCGACACCGCGGTGGACTACACCCCAGAAATGATACGACCCTTGCAGTGCAAGTCGCTGAGACGCATTGCCGACAAAGCCTTTGACGAAGACTATGACGCGGTCCTCACCGTTAGTGACCACGGGGTATGCATGTTTCCAAGGAAGAACAAAAATATTTTAGATAATACGACGTTATGATAATATTATTCACTTAGCAATATTCAGTCGCATGAACAGAATAATACGCAATAGCCTCCTTTGTTTGGCTTTAGCCATCTCATCCCTTTCCCATGCCCAATGGCGCAACTACCTCAGCTATGATTCGCCAACCGAGATAGAACACACTGCTGACGGCACGCTCTATGTGCTGGCCTCGCAAGCACTCTACAGCTACAGCTCCAGCGACGGACAACTCACAACCTACGACAAGGTCAATGGCCTCTCCGATGCCGCCATCGCACACATCGCATGGTGTCAGAGCGCCAAGAGACTGGTCATCGTCTACAATGACTACAACATCGACCTGCTGTCAGCCAACGGCAACATCACCAACATGCCGGCTTATATGAACACGACGATGACTGAGGAAAAGACCATCAACAGCGTCAATGTGGCAGGGCGATACGCCTATCTCTCCACAGCCTTTGGCATCGTCAGCGTCAACGTGGCCAACGGTGAGTTCCAGAACACGTATAAGCTGGGCTTCAACGTCATGTACAGCTACGTTGAGGGCAACTATCTCTATGCTGCCAGCAACACCAAAGGCCTGTACCGTGGACTGCTCACCGACAATCTCGTGGACCCGTCCAACTGGACACGCGTGGGCAACTACACCAAACAGAATAAGACCATCGACCCGACGCTGTTGGCACAAGTAAGCAGTCTGAAGCCGGGCGGACCCAAATACAACTACTTCGGCTTCATGCGTATCGTCAACGGACAACTCTACGCCTGCAACGGACCGTTCTTCTACAACACACCCGCCAGCGTGCAGATATACAACCTCAGCAACAAGGAATGGACCGTGTATGCCAACGACAGCATCGCCGACAAGACCGGCAGCCGCTACTGGGACTTGTTCGCGCTCGACGTAGACCCGCGCAACAGCAACCACGTGATGGCCGGAGGACGAAGCGGACTCTACGAATACCTCAACGGAAAGTTTGTCAAATACTACAGCAAGGACAACTCCCTCATACAGTCTTACAACAATAAAAGCGTCAATTACCAGCTCGTCTATGGCGTGAAATACGACACTGACGGCAACCTGTGGATACTCAACAGCCAGGCTCCCACGCAGTCGCTCATTGAATATACGGCCGACGGACAATGGGTGTCACACTCCAAACCGACGCTCATGCGCCTTAACCAAGACGGCTTCACCAACAAGAGCCTCGGTACATTGATGGATATGAAGTTTGACAGCCGCGGCCTGCTGTGGTTTGTCAACAACAACTGGACCATTCCCTCGCTCTATGCTTATCAGATCAGCACCGATGCCATCAACACTTACGACAGTTTTGTCAATGAAGACGGTACCAGCGTGGAGATCAGCAGTGGCGTGCGCTGCATCACCGAGGACAATGAAGGCAATATATGGGTGGGCACGTCGGCAGGACCCCTCGTGCTATCTCCCGACCAGATCACAGCCGAGAGCCCTGTGTTCACACAAGTAAAGGTGCCGCGCAACGATGGTACCGACTACGCCGACTACCTGCTGTCAGGGGTCGACATTACCTATATCGCCGTCGACGCAGCCAATCGGAAGTGGATAGCCACCAACGGCAACGGCGTCTACCTCATCAGTGCCGACAACATCCATCAGCTGCAGCATTTCACAGTCGACAACAGTCCGTTGCTCTCTGATATCGTCCACTCCGTCATCGTCAACGAACAGACGGGAGAAGTGTTCTTCGGTACGGAGAATGGCCTGTGCTCTTACACCACACAGTCAGCAGCCTCCAACGAGGGCATGACTAAGAACACCGTCTACGCCTATCCCAATCCGGTGAAACCCGACTACACCGGTGCCATCACCATCACCGGCCTGGATGAGGATGCCGACGTGAAGATTGTCACCTCTAGCGGTGCACTGGTCTATGAAGGCAAGGCCAACAACGGCCAATACCGATGGTACGGACTCGACAGAGACGGCAAACGGGTGGCCAGCGGCATCTATATGGTAGAGGTGGCCACTGCCGAAGGAGAGAAAGGCGTGGTGTGTAAGATTGCCATCGTCAGATAATCCCTAATCACTATCATCTTTTACCAATGCGTAACACCTACCACCTGCATCCCTATCTGCTGGCGGTCTGCATAGGTGCTGTCGCCCTGCTGGCGGCAGCCCTGCGGATCAGGCCCACCTTCGACGACTTCACAACCCTGTCGTCGCCCAACTACGACCCCGATGTCCTTCACTACCTCCTGCCCATGGGTTCCACCTGGCGACCCAGCGACTCCATCATGGGCTATATCAATGCCATCGACTACCATCTCTTCCCCACACTTAGCCATATAGAGATATGGGCAGCCCACCTCGGCAGTACCTTATTGATATATGTCATCTGCCGACAGCTTCACATCGGCGTCCTGCCACGAAGCATTGCCACAGCCTTTTTCTTCTTCTCACCCTGCACGCTCGCCACAACGCTCAGCTGCGACGGTACCAATCAAAGCACCTGTCACCTGCTGGGACTGATGGCCGTATGGGCCTACCTGCGCTACGACGGCCGCCGCAAGTACCTGCTGTGGATGCTGCTGGTGGTGCTGTCGTCGTTCTCCAAGGACAATGGCATCGCGTGGGCTGTTGTACCACCCGTCATTGCCTGGGCCTTCGGACGCATCGACCGCCGTACCTTTATGCGTCACTTCGCCTACGGCATCGCACTGGCCATCGTCTATGGCATCGTCAGACTGTCGCTGCCCAACAACAACCCGCTTAATGAAGAATACGAACAACAGTTCACCAGCCTCTTCTCAAGAATCAGCGGCATCGGCAAATGGTTGGGCTACACATGGACAGCCACCGACTTTTTGTCTGTCTTCCATCAGCCCAACCGCAACCTCGCATGGGCAGCCGTCACACTGGTACTGTCGGTACCTTTCTTCCTGCAGCTGTTCTTACGGCGCAACATCTGGCGTCAGCGCACGTTCTATGGCATCATCGCCGCCATTGTCATCACAGAGTCACCCAACCTGCTCATCGCCATGAGTCTAATGAATGCTTATGCCTCACTCGGCATGGCTGCCCTGCTGGTGGGATGGCTCACACAACAATACCTGAACAACCCTAAAGAGTGCCTGGACAGAGACGGTTCCGGTTCAAGCAACAACGCAGTCAATGTGAAGAGCCATAGACATGTTATGCTATTGCAGTTGACCTTCACCATCTATCTTGTCGTAGCAGTGTTGGTAGACATTCATCACTGGTACTGGGCATGGAAGACCTCCCTGCCCGGTATGGAATTGGCTCAACAAGCAGTGGAAAAAACGCGAGGAAGTGTGGATAAAGCGTATTGCATCGTCATTCGCGACGACTATCCCAAATACTCATCCTTCTGCGTGCCTACCGATGAAGCCTTTGGGTGGGGACGGTCGGTATGGCAGGTAACAGGCTATACGTGGCCCAGGACGCTCAAAGACACCGTTCTCGAACGATCTGCCAATGCCATGCAACAAGCGCGCGTACTGGCCAGAAAAAAGCGTCAGCAGGGCTATGACTGCGTATGGATCGTCAATAAGCACAACGTAGACGTGATACAGTGAAGCCGCAAGCCACCCATAGCCACCCATAGCCACCCATAGCCATCCATAGCCATCCATGGTCACCATGCTACCATGCTACCATGGCTTGAAACTACTTTCTTTATTTTATTTATATAAGATTTAATTTAGAGAAAATAAAAAGAAGATTAAGATAGCAGTGTGGAAAAGTGGATAACTGCTGGAGCCTGTCATTAAAGTACTGAATAATAATATTTTAATAAGATTGTAACGGAGTGGATAAGACAGTGTATTACCAAGAGTAATATCTTTCTTATCCACTCTTTTTATAGAATGAACAGAAGGGTGTGGATAAAAAAACGTTGTCAACACCGTTATCCAAGGGTTATCAACGGACTTATCCACAGGTTTGGTCCTGGAAGCTGACAGCCGGTCCTTTCTTATTAACTTTGAGCATAGTACTTTGAATATTGGATGATGCATAGCTGTGATCCGCTCATATTGCGCCACCATTGCTGTATGATGGCCACAAAAAAATCCCGGGATGGTTCCCGGGATTCATTGATGGTGATAAGCTATTCAGAGAGCTTATAGATTTTCCTCTACCTTATTAATAATCACATCAGGCTTGATGGCCGTCAGGCAGGCATAGTCACCGCGCTGGCAGGGTTTGTTGCCGAAGATGGAGCAGGGACGGCACCTCATGTTCAACTGTACGGCATTGTCCATCTTTTGGTTCCATCCCATGAAGCCTGCATAGGGATGTGTGGCTCCCCAGACGCTTACGACGGGTGTGGCCACGAGCGAAGCCAGATGCATGTTGGCCGAGTCCATTGACACCATCACGTCGAGATGCTGCATGAGCACGAGTTCGTCGTGAAGGTTGTGAAGCAGACTGGGCACTACACTGCAGTTCTTATGCCGCTTGCTCACTTCTTCAAGTTGTTGTTTTTCCTTTTGTCCGCCTCCAAAGAGGAAGATGCGGCACGAGGGGTGACGCTGTACCAGTCCGTCGATGACCTTCTCCATCAGGTTGAGGGGATAAGCCTTACCCTTGTGGGCTGCGAAGGGAGCGATGCCAATCCACTGCTGAAATGCCTTTTTCTCCTCGATGGCAGGTGCGAGCTGTCGCAGACTGGCTTGCTCGGCAGTGAACAACGATTTGAAGTTATAGGTGATGGGGTAGCCCAGATCACTGAACACCTCAGCGTAGTTGTCGAATGCTGACTGTATGGGTTCCAGCACCTTGGAGTTCTGTTGTATGAGCTTGCGTCGGTCAGAGCGATGCTTGTTGATATGCGCCACCTTGTATTGGTCTAAGTTGAAGCGCAGTCGCAGGTAGTCTGATCTCAGAACGTTGTGCAGGTCAGCGATGGCAGTGAAGTTTTTGGCTATCAGTCTTCGGTAGAGGGCATTGAGTCCTTTGATGCCATGGTATTCACCTTTGATGTCAGCTTCCATAAATCCCACGTTGGGTGCTAAGTTCTCAAAGAGCGGCTTGGCAAAGGGACGTGAAAGCATGGTGATGCGCACCTCAGGATATTGCGTGGCCAGTGAGTAGACCACCGGCACGGTCATGGCAACGTCGCCAATAGCGGAGAAACGTATGATGAGGATGTGCTCGGTTTTCACGCCTTTTTGTTTTTATAGAGTACGGGGTTGGTGCTGGGATCGTTGTACATCTTCATCTGGCGGTACACCTTCATGTACTTGTGTCCATTCTTGATGTCGTCGAGCAGTTGGTCGATGGCCGTTGACAAGTCTACCTGTTGTTCGAGCAGCACGTTGAGTTTGTCTTGGCAGCGCTGTTTATGCTCAGGCGTGGCATCTTCCCGGTTAACCTGTTCTCTCATGTGATAGATCTTCAGCGCGAGGATGGACAGCCGGTCGACGGCCCATGCGGGGCTCTCGGTGTTGAGGGTAGCGTCAGGCAAGGGTACGACGTCGGAGTAGTACTGTCTGAAGTAAGAGTCAATCTGTTCCACCAAGTCGGTACGGTCCTGGTTGGAACGATCGATGCGCCGCTTGAGTGTCAGTGCGTCGAGCGGTTGGATGTGAGGGTCACGGATGAGGTCTTCCAAATGCCATTGCACGGTATCAATCCAGCATTTCAGATAGAGCCTGTTCTCTATCGAATCGTGCGTGTATGGATTTTGAATAGGGGTGTCTATATTGTCTTTGACATGATAATCATCAATGGCTTTGTTGAAGATCTCATTGCAATGCTGTGTAAATGACATAATATGATTGATTTATAGATATAGTGCAAAGTTAGTAACTATTTTCCGAGTATGCAAGCAAGAAAGGAGTAAAAATATGCACAAAACAATATTGTTTGTGCAGTGTGAAGTCATTTTTTTCGCTTTTTATTTGTGTAATTGCCAAAAAGTTAGTTACTTTGCAACCGCTTTTGTTACACACATTGTTCACACAATAGACAAACAATAGACAAGCAATAAAATAATAATTAATATTAACTGTTACAATTATGTCAGAAATCGAATCTAAAGTTAAGGCTATTATCGTTGATAAGCTCGGTGTTGATGAAGCAGATGTTAAGCCCGAGGCAAGTTTCACCAATGACCTTGGAGCTGACTCACTCGACACTGTAGAGCTCATTATGGAGTTTGAGAAAGAGTTTGGCATTTCCATCCCTGACGATAAGGCTGAGACCATTCAGACTGTGCAGGACGCCATCAACTACATTCAGGAGAACGCTAAGTAAGGTTGGTGACATGACGTTTAGCGTTTAATGATACGAGATAAGGCGGTCATTAAGCGCTAAATTTTTTTTTAATATCAATAGCTATCAATGGAATTAAATAGAGTAGTTGTAACGGGAATGGGTGCGCTCACCCCAATAGGCAACACGGCTGAAGAGACGTGGACCAACCTGTTGGCCGGCAAGAGCGGTGCCGCTCCTATTACATTGTTCGATGCTTCCAAGTTCAGATCTCAGTTTGCTTGTGAGGTGAAAGACTTCAAGGCTGCCGACTATCTTGACCGCAAGGAAGCGCGCAAGATGGATCGCTGCACGCAGCTCGGTATGGCTGCTGCTATGCAGGCTGTGGCCGATTCGAAGATGGATCTTGATACGATAGACAAGAACCGTGTGGGTGTCATTTATGGCATCGGCATCGGTGGTATCCAGACTTTCCAGGACGAGGTGATGTACTATGGACAGCACCACGACGATGGCCCGAAGTTCAGCCCATTCTTTATCCCCAAGATGATTTCCGACATCACAGCGGGTCAGATCAGTATCCACTTTGGATTTCATGGTCCCAACTATGTGACGACGAGTGCCTGCGCTTCTTCATCGCACGCCCTGGCCGATGCATTCAACCTGCTGCGTCTCGGTAAGGCGGATATCATCCTGGCCGGAGGTGCTGAAGCGGCTATCACGGAGTGCGGTCTTGGTGGATTCTGCTCGATGAAGGCTCTGTCCACACGCAATGATGATCCTGAGCATGCCAGCCGTCCATTCAGCGGCAGCCGCGACGGATTCGTCATGGGTGAGGGTGCCGCTTGTCTTATTCTCGAGACATTGGAGCATGCCAAGGCTCGTGGTGCGCATATCTATGCTGAGATGGCTGGCGAAGGCATGAGTGCCGACGCTTACCACATCACGGCTTCGCATCCGGAGGGTCTCGGTGCCAAACTCGTCATGAAGGCTGCCCTTGAGGATGCCGGACTGAAGACTTCGGACATCGATTATGTCAACGTCCACGGTACATCCACACACGTGGGTGACCTCTCTGAGGCCAAGGCCATCAAAGATCTCTTCGGCGATGACGCTTATAAGTTGAACATCTCTTCCACGAAGTCGATGACCGGTCACATGCTTGGTGCTGCCGGTGCTGCGGAGGCTATGTTCAGCGTGCTGAGTGTGGTCAACGACATTGTGCCGCCTACCATCAACCATGAGGAAGGCGACGATGACCCAGAGTTGGACTATAAGATGAATTTCACGTTCAACAAGCCTGAGAAGCGTGTCGTGAGAGCTGCCCTGTCCAATACCTTTGGCTTCGGCGGTCATAACGCATGTGTCATCTTCAAAAAATATGCTGAATAAATCTTTTATGATTATCAACATAATTGATAGGGTAAAGCTCCCTTTCCGCAAAGAAAAGGAGCTTTACTCTTCATTGTTTAATATTATCGGCCTCTATCCCCACAACATCAGTTACTACAAACTGGCGTTGATGCACAAGAGCGTGATGCACCGCAACAAGAAAGGCAAGCCCGTCAACAATGAGCGGCTTGAGTTTTTAGGCGATGCCATTCTCGACGCTGCCGTAGGCGACATTGTCTACCGTCATTTTCCAGGCAAGCGCGAGGGCTTTCTTACCAACACACGCTCCAAGCTCGTGCAACGCGAGACGCTCAACAAACTGGCGCAGGAGATGGGCATCAACAAACTGATCTTATCAAGCGGTCATTCCGCTTCCCACAACAGCTACCTTGGCGGCAACGCTTTTGAGGCCCTGGTGGGTGCACTCTATCTCGACCGCGGCTACGATGCCTGCATGGTCTTCCTCAAGAAGCGCATCCTCAGTCAGATGATCAACATCGACAAGGTGGCCTACAAAGAGGTCAACTTCAAGAGCAAACTCATTGAGTGGAGCCAGAAAAACAAGGTGAAACTAGAATACAAGTTCATCAGCAGCGGTAAAGACAACGGTGGCAGTCCCACTTTCTGCTATCAGGTCGTGCTTGAGGGTATTGAGGGTTGCAAGGGCGATGGCTTCTCCAAGAAGGAGAGTCAGCAGAAAGCCTCCAAGGATACATTGGAACAGCTCAAGACCAAGCCGCAGTTCATCGACCAGGTGTTTGCAGCCAAGGGTGAGCGTACCAAGATGGAGGAAGAACCCATGCATGCCATTCCCAACATCGATGAGACACAGGCCTTCATGAAGACCTCCACCGATGATGACCAAGACAAACATAAGACAGCCTTTCGTGAGAAGGTATACACCGAGGATGAGAGCGCTGCCGACGAACGTCATGAGACCGTACTCGAGCAACCTGCTGAGGAGAATGACAACCAACAACAGGCCGATGAGTTCGACTTGAGCGACATCAGCGCAAAGGCGCAAAGCCGGGAAGAGATAATCGCGGCTGCCGAGAAAGAAGCGTTTAAGGAATAATCAATCACACACAATTATAGATAAGGGCTATGCCTTAAGTCAGTACAGACTTTCGGCACAGCCTTTTTTGTTACCTGCCAAGGAGAACAAGGATAATATAGTAATGTTTAGCGGTGCTTTTTCTTAAATTGTGCAATTGTTTTGCCTTTACGTTTCTATATTCGCATAATTTTATGTAAGTTTGCAACATAATAAACATAGACTATAACATTATCATTCACTATGGACAACCTCAAACATGCTTTTGCTGAAAAGCTGCTGGCTATCAAAGCCATTAAGTTGCAACCCAACGATCCCTTCACATGGGCGTCGGGATGGCATTCACCCATCTACACCGACAACCGTCTGGTACTGAGCTATCCTCAGGTGCGCTCGTTTGTCAAGACCGAGCTCACCCATGCTGTCATTGCCAACTTCCCGGAGGCTACGGCCGTGGCAGGTGTGGCAACGGGTGCCATCGCCATGGGCATGGCAGTGGCCGACCTGCTGCAGTTGCCTTATGCCTACGTCAGACCCAAACCGAAGGACCATGGCACGAAGAATCAGATAGAGGGCCGTCTGCCCGAGGGTGCCAAGGTGGTGGTCATCGAAGATCTTATCTCCACCGGCAGCTCGTCACTCAAGGCTGTCGATGCCCTGCGTGCCGCCGGCTTCGAGGTCGTGGGCATGGTGGCCAGCTACACCTACGGCTTCCCCGTAGCTGAGGAGGCTTTCCAGACCGCTGGCGTGAAGCTCGTCACACTGGGCGACTACGAGCACACCATCGAGATAGCTGCCAAGACAGGCTATGTGTCGCAAGACGACATCGCCGTGCTGAAAGAATGGAGAAAAGACCCTGCCAACTGGAAAAAATAACAGCTTATGACAACTATAGAAAGCAGCATCCGGCAGATTGATTATCCGCAGCAGGCCGTATACAACATGCTGAGCGACCTCAACAACATCAGCAAGGTGAAGGACAAACTACCTGAGGACAAAATCAAAGACTTGCAGTTCGACAGCGACAGCATCACCGTCTCCTCTCCGATGGGAGCCGTGACGATGGTCATCGTCGACCGCGAAGAGCCTAAGATGATTAAGTTTGAGACCAAGCAGAGCCCCGTGCCCTTCAACTTCTGGGTGCAGGTGCTGCCCGTCACACCGACCACCAGCAAGATGAAGCTCACCATCAAGGCTGAGCTCAATGCCTTCATTGCCGGCATGGTGAAGAAACCCTTGCAGGAAGGCATTGAGAAGATTGCCGACGCCCTGCAGGCCATCAAATACGAATAATGTAGAGAAGTACAGAATTTTAGAAGTTCTGAAGTACAGAATCTTAGAAGTACAGAAGTACAGAAGTCCGGAAGTTCAGTCATTACAATAGCAATACCTGTTTGTCAGATACTTATACATTTGACTGGACTTCCGTACTTCCGAACTTCAGGACTTCCAAAATTCCGAACTTCTGGACTTCCAAAACAAAAGTCCAGTCATTACATTAGCAATACCTGTTTGTCAGATACTTATGAGTCCAGTCATTACATTAGCAATACCTGTTTGTCAGATACTTATGCATTTGACTGGACTTCGGAACTTCCGGACTTCTGGACTTCCCCCAAAACCCCGTACTTCAGACCTTCTCACAAATAATCAACCATCATCATTTTATTATGTCGAACAAACTTTGGGAAAAAAACTTTGAGGTAAACAAGGAGATAGAACGGTTTACCGTGGGTCGTGACCGTGAGATGGACCTCTATCTCGCCAAATACGACGTGCTGGGTTCTATGGCCCATATCACCATGCTCGAGAGCATTGGACTGTTAGGCCACGACGAACTGCCTAAACTGCTCGATGCCCTGCGCCGCATCTACAAGACCTGTGAGGACGGACAGTTCGTCATCGAGGACGGCGTGGAGGATGTGCACTCACAGGTGGAGCTCATGCTCACCCGCGAGCTTGGCGACATGGGTAAGAAGATTCACTCCGGCCGCTCACGCAACGACCAGGTGCTCGTCGACCTCAAGCTCTTCACCCGCCACCAGCTGCGCCTTGTGGTGGAGAATGTGAAGACGCTCTTCGATGAGCTCATCGCCAAGAGCAACCAGTACAAAGACGTGCTCATGCCGGGTTACACCCATCTGCAGATCGCCATGCCCTCAAGCTTCGGCCTGTGGTTTGGTGCCTACGCAGAGAGTCTGGTCGACGACATGCTCTTTCTGAAGGCTGCCTACCGCATGACCAACCGCAACCCGCTGGGCTCGGCAGCCGGCTATGGCAGCAGTTTCCCGCTCAACCGGCAGATGACCACCGACCTCCTGGGATTCGACTCCATGGACTACAATGTGGTCTATGCGCAGATGGGACGGGGCAAGATGGAGCGCAACGTGGCCTTCGCACTCGCCACCGTGGCAGGCACACTGGCTAAGATGGCTTTCGACGCCTGTCTGTTCAACTGTCAGAACTTCAACTTCGTCAAATTGCCAAAGGAGTGCACCACCGGTTCGAGTATCATGCCGCATAAGAAAAACCCTGACGTCTTTGAGCTGATTCGTGCCAAGAGCAATAAGATACAGAGCTTGCCGCAGCAAATCATGATGATCATGAACAACCTGCCCGTAGGCTACTTCCGCGACCTTCAGATCATCAAAGAGGTGTTTCTGCCGGCTTTCGACGAACTGAATGACTGCTTGCGCATGGCTGCCTACATCATCAACAAGATGGAGGTGAACACGCATATCCTCGACAACCCCATGTACGACCCGATGTTCTCTGTCGAGGAGGTCAACCGCCTGGCTGCCGACGGCATGCCTTTCCGCGATGCCTACAAGAAGGTGGGACTGGAGATAGAGGCCGGCACGTTCAAGGCCGACCATCATATCCACCACACCCATGAGGGATCGATTGGCAACCTCTGCAACGACAAGATTGCTGCCCTCATGCAGCACAGCCTTGAAAACTTCCACTTCGAGCGGGTGGAGCAGGCTGAGAACAAATTGTTGGGAAGAGAGTAGCACATCAACTTACTATGCAGAAGATAAAACTCTTTGGTGTTGCTGCCTTGTCGGCCGTTGTCTGTGCGCTCATGGGGTGCACCGGCAACGACTATACTTACAGCGATTACCATTGCAACCTCTACATTGACAACAGCACCCATCAGGACGCCACGCTGCAGTCGGCCATGAATCCGAGTTCACCGGGCGTGTACTGTCATATCACGTTTGTCAGTTCGCCACGTCCGTCTTACAGCTTCTCGTCCAATCAGGGGCAGAGCAGCGTGAGTGCCTTCAACGCCATCGATACGCAACGTGGCAATGCCTCACGCATCGGCATGAATAACGGCCTTTATGTGGGCTACAGCAACCTCTCCACCGATGTGTCGGGCAACTATACGTTCTATGCCTACGACGCGCAGTGCCCCAACTGCTTCGACTACAACTCCCTGCCTCTGCGCAACTATTCCATTGTCGTCAATAGTGCGGGCATTGGTACGTGCACCCATTGTCACCGGCAGTACAATCTCAATACGGGAGGCAACTGTACCAACAGCACCTCGGCGGGCGACAAGGGACTCACACGTTACCGGGCCACCACAACAGGACCGTTAGGACTGCTGTACGTCAATTAAAATGAGCGCAAAAAATAAATCCGCAAATGCCGATGAACAGCGCATTTGCGGATTATTTGTTGTCCCAGGCGGACTCGAACCACCACTGACAGAACCAAAAACTGTAGTGCTACCATTACACCATAGGACAATCGTAACTGCAAAGGTACGTCTTTTTTGGAACAATCAAAAAGAAATCGCGATTATTTTTCGCCTTTCTTTATTTTTCATTGTTTTTCCTTTATTTTTCTATGGAAAAGTTCTTTCGTTTTGATTTTTTTATTATTTTTGCAAAGTAGTAAGAGAGTAAGGCAATATAGAAGAGGCACTACAGCTAAGCAATTGCTTTTTAGCAATATCTTAATATGCTTGAGCATTGAAAGTCATTCAGATGATATATCTTTGCATGCTGAAAAGTGCAGGAAGATACATCCTAATATGGATGGTCAATAGACAATTACAATATAATCATATAATTCATCTTTCACAATTTATTTAACATTATGACTAAACAACTACACATTCTCTTAACATTGCTCCTTGCGATGATCTTTACATCGGGGGGGGGGGGCACAGACAACAGTCACGTTTAATGCTGGAACGGACAAAGGCCCTGATAATGGAACAGCTGGAAAAGATGTGTCTATCACAAAAGATGGCATCACTTTACATAGTACCAGCAATGCATACGCCGGTGCCGGTGTTTATGGTAACGGTAGTGATTATCGCTTTTATAAAAGCAGTACGCTTGAGATTTCTTCAACTGTCGGTAACATTACCAAAGTAGTTTTTACTTGTACTACTGCTGCTCCTAGTACTAGTAAAAAAAATAAATATGGTCCAGACGGTTTTACAGACCCATCTACAGGAACTTATTCATTCTCTGGTACAACAGGTACTTGGACTGGTGATGCTGCCTCTTTCACGTTGAAAGCTTCTAATAATCAGGTTCGAGCTACGAAAGTTGAAGTCACCTATACGAAAGCCGATGCTGGCAAGACTACTACTACCCTGACTTTTGCTGATGGTTCTGACAAAACTTTCAAGAAAGGCCAAACCGACGGATTGGAGTTTACCAACGTAGCCACGCTTTCGCCTGCTGTTGATGGAGCAACCATCAATTATTCTTCTTCCGATAAGAGCATTGCTGTCGTTGACAATGATGGTGCTGTTCTTGTGGATGCTTCAAAAATTGGTTCAACTACCATCACAGCCTCTTATGCCGGCAATGAAAGCTATACAGAATCAAGTGCAAAGTACACCATCACTGTTACTCCCAACCTCACCGGAGATGGCACTGAGAAGAATCCTTACACGGTGGCTGATGCCATTGCCTTGAACGCAGCAGGAACACTGCCTTCTAATTCAGTATATGTAAAGGGTGTCATTTCTAAAATTGATAAGATAGATACAAGCAACGGAAACGCCACCTACTACATTTCTGATGATGGCACTACAACCAATCAACTCGAAATTTATAGAGGAAATAATATTGGCAATGCCAAGTTTACATCCGAAGACCAACTGCTGCCGGAATGGACAGTAACCGTAAAAGGAGTACTTACACTATACGGCAAAACACTTGAGATGGGACAAGGCAACTACATCACAAGCATTGTGAAGCCCAGTGTTAACGTACCTACTATCACCGGAACGACTGCCTTCCTTGACAACACGACCGTAACGATTACTGCCGACGAGGGTTGCTTCATCAAATATACCAAGGACGGCAGCGATCCTGTATCGTCAACGACTGCTACAACCTCCGATAAGAACACTGTCACGTTTGACCTGACCGCTACGACCACCGTGAAGGCTGTGACTTTGGATGCAAATGCTGAAATGAGCTCGGCTGTCGAGCAGACCTTCACCAAACTCGATGAAAGCAACGCCATCAGCGTGGCTGATGCACTGACAACAGCACTGACAACAGCTGACGGCACGACTGTTCTTGTCAAGGGTATCGTAACCCGTACCGATGCTTATAACAGCAAGTACACTAATCTCAATTACTATCTTGCCGATGCTGCAGCTGATAACGAGCTGGAAGTGTATAGGGGCATGGGATTGAAAGGTGCTGACATCACCAGCGCTGACGACATCGCCCGTGGCGACGAAGTGTATGTGTATGGCACACTGAAGACTTATAATTCTACCAAGGAACTTGATGCTTCTTCCATCATTCTGAAGCAGACCAAGGGCGAAGAGAAGACTTCCATCACTGCCGCCGGCTGGGCTACTTACGTCACAGCCCGCAGTGTTGACTTCTCCAAGACATCCGATGTCAAGGCTTATACCGTGGCTTACAGCGCCACAGACGATGCTATCACGCTCACACCGGTTACTGCCGTTCCTGGTAATACGGCTGTGGTACTGAAGGGCAATCAGGGTGATTACACCTTCACGACAACCACTGATAAAGCTGCCGTTTCTAAGAACGATCTGAAGTTCTATACCAAAGCTACGTCAGTGGCCAAGGCAAAGACGGTCTATATCCTGGCCAACAACAATGGCACTGTCGGCTTCTGCCCGGCAACCGTAGGCAGCACCGTTCCTGCTTACAAGGGTTATCTGTCCATCAGTGGCGGTACAACGGCCAAGAACTTCTTCGCTCTTGACGGCACGGCTACCGGCATTAACAGTATTGCTGCCGACAAGGCCAACGGCCGCGACGTACGCTTCAACCTCGCAGGACAGCGTGTTGACAAGAACTACAAGGG
Organism: uncultured Prevotella sp.; assembly: GCA_900319905.1. GTDB lineage: Bacteria > Bacteroidota > Bacteroidia > Bacteroidales > Bacteroidaceae > Prevotella. The sequence continues at coordinate 166,707 of ONQB01000003.1, forward strand.
CGTGGTGATTGTCAATGGTAAGAAACAACTCGTGAAATAAACAATACAATACTATTCATCCTTTAAAATCAGCGTATTATGAACAAGCAAATATATAAGAGACCCATAACCAATGTGAAAGTAATGAGTGAGGCACAGACCATCATGGCTGGAAGTGGCCTCACAGAGCAGTCAGATGGCGGCTATCGTCAGGACAATGTGACAGATGCTCCTGAGACACCTGGTAGCAGTGCCTTGTCCAAGGGCATGAACATCTGGAAGTAAGGCTCATCTATAGCAAGTGAGGAGTTAGAAGCAGGGAGTTCAACTGCCATCCGGTGGTTGAGTGGTCCCTGACTTCTAACTCCTTTTTGTTTTATAAAGCAAGAAGCCTCAAGGGGCAATCAATATGTAGAATGGTGATGCCGGACCTTAAAGGTGGTTCTCATGCAAATAATCAATAATCTCGTTGTAGATTTTGTGAACTTCCATCATGAGAACCCCCTTGGGGGTTCCGGCATCATAGCGAGGGGATGAGGTGAGCGAAGCGAACCTCTTCCCCTCGTAGTAAGGTTGGGACAAAATAAATCGCTACCCCCTTGCGGGGTTGCGGCAATGTTAAATATTGGTCCAATCGAAGGATGCTTCACGGATGCGTTGTATTTGATATTTCCGCAACCCCACAAGGGGGTAGCGCATTAATTTGCTGTTGCATTGCTTACGAGGGGAATCGCTGCATTCGCTATCGCTCATTTGCTCATCCCCTCGCTATGTTACCGGAACCCCCAAGGGGGTTCTTTGCAAATAATCAATAACCTCGTTGTAGAATGGTGATACCGGACCTCAAAGGGGATAACTCAAATAATCAGTAGATTTATGTGAATCTCCGTTGGCTTCTCGCCGAACTTCCGTGGCTGGTACGACAACCCCATGTCCCCGCCGCTTCTTTAACTCTCAGGCAGCGCTTTTTTGATGGTGTCCAATTCAAACCCACGTCCCATGGCAAAGCGTATGAGCTTCATGCTGCGCTCATAGTCGGTATCTGCCTTGATGGTAGGCCATTTGGCCTTGAGCATCGGGCGCAGGACATCGAGGTAATCCTCCTCCGGCACTTCGTCGAGTACAGCCGTGGCAATGTCCTCCGGCACACGCTTCTGCCACAACGCCTGCGCAATCTTGTTTCGGCCCCAATGATTGTATTTCACCTTGTCGTTGACAAACGCCCGGCAGTAGCGCTCGTTGTCCACGTACTGATGACTCACCAGATAGTCAATCACCCGTTGGCGGGCCTCTTCGTCGAGTCCCCACCGGCGCATCTTGTCGTCCATGTCACCTGTACAATATTCGGCTTTGGCACACAGAGCAGCGAGCGTTGACAGTGCCTTCGCCTCGTCCATCGTCTTATTTCCTTTTTTTGTAAACATAGCAGCGTAAGTAATCAGTCGTTCTCTATTTTCTTCCACAGGCGAAGCGTTGCTTGCCAAACGCATCCTTCAGGATATCCACGTCACTGAAGCCTTGTTGGTGGAGCAGCGTTGCCATCTCATCGGCATAGAGCGGGTTGATTTCGAAGTAGAGCCGTCCACCTTTGCGCAAGGCCGTCGTGGCATAATGCGCGATGGCCCGGTAGAAGCGCAGCGGGTCGTCGTCGGGCACAAAGAGCGCCAGTGCCGGTTCGTAGTCCAGCACATTGCGTCGCATGTCCGTACGTTCCTTCTCCGTCACATAAGGCGGGTTGGAGACGATAGCGTCCCACAGCGGCTGTGGTGCCGCCGTCAGCCGCAGTGCGTCTCGTTCGGCAAACGTCACCTTGGCGCCCAGCCGCAGTGCGTTGTCGCTTGCGATGGCGAGCGCCTCCTTGGAGAGGTCAATAGCCTCCACGTTCGCCTTGGGCAAGGCGAGGGCCAGCGTGATGGCGATACATCCACTGCCCGTTCCTATGTCGAGCATATGTGGGCAGGGCAGCGTGGCATTGTCGGCAATGACCTGCCGGCACAGCTCCTCCGTCTCTGGCCGCGGGATGAGCACGCCGGGCGCCACATGGAACACATGGTCGCAAAAGACGCACTCGTGGAGCGCATATTGCACCGGCATGCCCTTCACCAGTTGGTCGGCTACGTCATTGAGACGTTGACGGTCAGCCACAGACAGCTCGTCGGCACGCCCCATGACGATGTCGGTGAGCGACAGCTGAAACAGCGTGTCTAAGACCAGTCGTGCGATGGCCACCGCTTCCTCCTTGTCGTAGAGCGGCAGCAGCCGGTGCCACAGCTGCGAGTACACATCAGTGTTGTTCATGTTGGTAATCGGTTGGAACCATCACAGCGATGGTTTTCATTTTAACATAGTTATAGCTCAGATACATAAAACCGCCATACGCATTGTTCCGTCCCCATGAGTTCTTGGCGATGAAGTAGCGTCGTCCTGCCTCGTCGTGAGCCAGTCCGCACAGTTCCATGCAGTGATCGTCAGTGGTGAGGAAATGCTCGAAGGCACGCTGTCTGGTCTGCTGCGTCACGTCCTGGTCGTCGTAGGTCAGCGTGGCCACACCGTTCTTGAAGTCGAAACCCGGTTCGCTGATGTCACCCTCCCAACACACGGGATGTCCATTGCGCAGGGCGGTGACGATGACCCGCATCAGTTGGTCGATGGGAATGTTGTCGAATCGGTCGAGCATCTTATTATCGGGACTTTCCAGCACAAACGACTGTCCGAAGGGATGGTGGCTGAAGCTGGTCAGCGCCCGGTAGTCACCAGGCAGGAGAATACTTTCGGCAAACTGTCGCGGGGTGTACGCCATACCGAGCATGTACAGTTTCGGTGGCAGATAGCCCAGTTGCTTGTCGAGGATGTCGGTCATGCGGTTGTTGAGCATCCTGAGCGATACCGACGCCCGTGCCACGCGGGTAGCCATCCGGCAGAGCGCCTGGTAGTTGACGGCATCGAACGGATGGTAGTCATCGTAAGGCTGCATGCCATATTGCTGCATGAGGTGTGGCACCATGGTCATCATGCCCCGCATTGATATCTTTTTGGTGCTCCGTGTAAGGAAACTGACGCGTGCCTCGTCGCTGAGCCACAGCCGTGCGAGGTAGTCGGGCGAGAGGTTGACCGAGTCGCCCCGCATGAGGCGCTCGCTCTCGATGGTGGCCAGCATGCCATACATCCAGCACAGTGAGCTGCGTCCCTGGTCCTTGACCGGTGTGGTCTTGATCACCACGTCGGGTGTGAACACCTGCTGGGCGGTCTTCGGCTTCGACTGCCTGCCGCAGCCTGCCAGGGCAACAGCCAGCACGACCATCGTGCCATGGCCCAACAGCTTGTATATGGAATGAAAACGAATGTGTTTCATCATCTTTCTTATCTATTATTGCAAAGATACTGTTTTATTTCAAAAACAATCGAAGGTTACTGAATAGATTTTGAAATAAAACAGTATCTTTGCACTTATGAACATGACAACAGACGATTACGAGATTATGGCGCCGGTAGGCAGCCGTGAGTCGCTTGCCGCCGCCATTCAGGCTGGTGCCGACTCTATTTACTTTGGAGTGGGGCAGCTCAACATGCGGTCGCACAGTGCCAATCACTTTGACCTTGACGACCTGCACGACATCGTGACGACCTGCCGTGCGCATGGCATCAAGACCTATCTGACGGTCAACACCATCATCTACGACGAGGACATGGACACGATGCACCAGATCATCGATGCAGCCGTGGCTGCCGGTGTGACGGCCGTCATCGCCTCCGACGTGGCCGTGATGGCTTACTGCCGCGAGGTGGGCATGGAGGTGCACCTCTCCACACAGCTCAACATCAGCAACGTGGAGGCGCTGAAGTTCTATGCCCGGTTCGCCGACGTGAGTGTGCTGGCGCGTGAGCTGAACATGAAGCAGGTGGGCCATATCCACGACGAGATTCTCCGGCAGCACATCTGCGGACCATCGGGACAGCCCATCCGCATTGAGATGTTCTGCCACGGTGCCTTGTGCATGGCTGTGTCGGGTAAGTGCTACATGAGCCTGCATGCCGCCAACCGCTCGGCCAACCGCGGGCAGTGCGTGCAGATATGCCGCCGCAGCTACACCGTGACCGACAACGAGACGGGCAACGCCATGGAGATAGACAATAAGTATATCATGAGTCCGAAGGACCTCAAGACCATCCGTTTCATCGACAAGATGATGAAAGCCGGTGTCAGGGTGTTCAAGATTGAGGGCCGCGCGCGTGGTCCTGAGTATGTCTACACCGTAGTCACCTGCTACAAGGAGGCCATCAAGGCAGTGCTCGACGGTACCTTCACCGAGGAGCGTAAGGACGAGTGGGACAAGCGGCTGGCCACAGTCTTCAACCGTGGCTTCTGGGACGGCTACTACCAGGGACAGACCATGGGTGAGTGGAACGACCACTACGGATCGCTGGCCACTGAGCGCAAGGTGCTCGTGGGCAAGGTGACGAAGTACTACTCGAGGCTCGGCGTGGCTGAGGTGGCCGTACAGGCCAATACGTTCAAGCTGGGCGACAAACTGCTCATCACCGGCAATGCCACCGGTGCGATGTATCTCACGGCCGACGAGATACGCTACGACCTCAAACCCGTGGAGCAGGCTGAGCAGGGATGGCTCGTCAGCATTCCCGTGCCCGGAAAGGTGAGGGAGAACGACAAGTTCTTCAAGATTGAAAAGGTAGAGGAATCATAAGACCTTAAGATAACATTTAGAAAGATGAAAACGATTAATGAACTGCAAGACGAGGTGGTGGCTGAGTTCAGCGACTTCGACGACTGGATGGACAAGTACCAGATGCTGATTGATCTGGGCAATGACCTCGAACCCCTCGACGATAAATATAAGACCGAGCAGAACCTCATCGACGGCTGTCAGAGCCGCGTGTGGCTCCAATGCGACATGGTGGATGGCCGGCTGGTGTTCACCGCCGACAGCGATGCGCTGATCGTGAAGGGCATCATCGCCCTGCTCATCCAGGTGCTGAGCAATCACACGCCGAAGGAGATCCTCGATGCCGACCTTTATTTCATCGACAAGATCGGACTGCGCGACCACCTCTCGCCCACACGCTCTAATGGTCTGCTGGCTATGGTGAAGCAGATCAAGGCGTATGCACTGGCATATGAGGTGAAGGAGGAGTGAGGTGTTTAGAAGTCCGGAAGTCCGGAAGTTCAGAAGTCCGGTCATTACGCTGAAGATGTCCGAATACGGAAGTAATGTCTAAAGAATGAAGTAAGAAGTATGCGCAAGCTCAAGACGATAGAGATACACCGTTTATCGGTGGAGGAGTTTAAGGAAGCACGGAAGCTGCCGCTGATCGTGGTGCTCGACAATGTGCGTTCGCTCTACAACGTGGGTAGTGTGTTCCGCTCAGCCGATGCTTTCCGTGTGGAGGCGGTCTACCTGTGCGGCATCACTGCCTGTCCGCCTAATGCGGAGATACACAAGACGGCACTCGGCGGCGAGGACAGTGTGGACTGGCGCTACTTCCAGGACACCCGGGAGGCGGTGGAGACGCTACACCGCCAAGGCTTCTTTGTGTGGAGCGTTGAGCAGGTGGAGGGTTCCACCAAGTTGCAGGACCTGCCACGGCACATCGCCGCCCTGTCGCATGACGGAGAGCCTTACAACGGTCAGGCCATCATCTTCGGCAATGAGGTGAAAGGAGTGCAGCAATCGGTCGTAGACTGCAGTGACGGCTGTCTTGAGATACCGCAGTTCGGTACCAAGCACAGTCTCAATGTCAGCACGACGGCCGGCATCGTCATGTGGGAGATGGCCAAGACCCTGCTCATCGACCCGCCCGGCGATGATGCATAATCACCATTTATTTGACTAAAATCCATAAGAAATGTTGAAACTGACAATCGTCATACCTTGTTATAATGAAGAGGAAGTGCTGCCCTCGACGCTGTCTACGATGGAAAAGCTCATCGGCCGGCTGCGTCAGGAGACCGATACCGAGGCCACGCTGTTGATGGTCGATGACGGCAGCCGCGACCGTACCTGGCAGATCATTGTGAAGGAGGCCAAGACCAAGCCGTTTGTCCATGGCATCAAGCTTTCCCATAACGAGGGACACCAGAATGCGCTGTGGGCAGGCATGCAGGAAAGCGTGGACTCCTGCGACGCCATCGTGGCCATCGATGCCGACCTGCAGGACGACGAGAACAGCATTGTCGACATGGTGCAGCAGGTGAAGGCGGGCAAGGATATAATATACGGCGTCAGAAAGAGCCGCGCCAGTGACTCGTGGTTTAAGCGCTTCACGGCCCAAACCTTCTACAAACTGATGCGCTGCTTCGACAAGGAGGTCATCTACAACCATGCAGACTTCCGCATGATGACGCAAAGGGCCGTGAGGGCACTCATGCAATATCCTGAGCGCAACCTGTTTCTGCGTGCCATCGTCAGACAGTTGGGCTTCAGGGAAGGCTATGTGTACTACGACCGCAAACCACGCCTGGCCGGTGAGTCCAAATACCCTCTTGGCAAGATGCTGGCTTTCAGCATCGACGGCATCACGTCTTTCTCCATTGCACCATTGAAAGCCATCACCTATATCGGCGTCTTCATGACCTTCATCTCCCTGGTGATGATCGTCTTCGCCCTGGTGCGCTACTTCGAGGGCGAGACCAATGCCGGTTGGCCCTCACTGCTGATCTCGTTGTGGTTTATCGGAGGTATCATGACTACCTCAATGGGTATCATCGGCTTGTATGTGGGTAAAATATTTATCGAAATCAAGCGCCGGCCGCGATATTTTGTTGAGGAAAGCGTGTAGTGTGAAAAAAATAATATAATTTTGCCTTATTATTACGAACAAAGCAATCAGATCATATAGACTTATTAATTCTTTAATATATCAGCTATGAAGGTACATGAATATCAAGCCAAAGGCTTCTTTGAACAGTACGGCGTGCCAGTAGACCGGCATTTTCTTTGCCGCACGCCCGACGAGGCCGTAGAAGCGTATCGGAAGCTCGGCAGCGAGAAGGCCGTGGTGAAGGCGCAAGTACACACAGGTGGTCGCGGCAAGGCCGGTGGCGTGAAGCTCGGCAGCAGCGAGGCAGAGATCCGCAGCAATGCCGAAGCCATTCTCGGTATGAGCATCAAAGGTTTCACCGTCGACCGTGTGCTTGTGAGCGAGGCTGTCGACATCGCCGCTGAGTATTACGTCAGCATTCTCGTTGACCGCCGTTCCAAATGCCCGATGATGATGCTCAGCCGTTCTGGTGGCATGGACATTGAGCAGGTGGCCAAAGTATCACCCGAGAAGATCGAGAAGGTCATCATCGACCCCGTGGTGGGCATGGCCGACTTCAAGGCCAATGAGGCTGCCTATAAACTCTTCGACGACAAGGCACAGGTGAAGCAGGCTGCAAAGATATTCAAGTCGCTCTACCGGCTCTTTACCGAGAAAGATGCGTCGCTGGTGGAAATCAATCCCCTCGTGATGCTGAAGGACGGCACGCTCAAGGCCATCGACGCAAAGATGACGTTTGACAACAACGCCCTGTTCCGCCATCCCGACGTGAAGGAACTCTTCGAACCCGATGAGGCTGAGAAGAAAGAGCAGTGGGCCAAGGACCATGGCTTCAGCTATGTCAACCTCGGCGGCAAGATAGGTTGCATGGTCAACGGTGCCGGTCTGGCCATGGCCACGATGGACATGATCAAGCTCTATGGCGGCGAGCCCGCCAACTTCCTCGACATCGGCGGCAGCTCCAATCCCGAGAAGATTGTGGATGCCATGAACCTGCTGCTGTCAGACAAGCATGTGAACACCGTGCTGGTCAACATCTTCGGTGGCATTACGCGTTGCGACGACGTGGCGAAAGGTCTGCTTGAGGCCTTCAAGACCATCAAGACCGACATCCCCATCGTTATCCGTCTCACCGGCACCAATGAGGCTGAGGGCCGCGAGATACTCAAGGGCTCGCACTTCACCGTGGCCACGACTATGGCAGACGCCGGCCACAAGGCCGTGGCGCTCTCTCAGCAGCAATGATGCATCGCAACAGTCATTATCGTTAAAGGAATTATCATTATGAGTATACTTATCAACAAAGATACAAAGGTCATCGTTCAGGGCATTACCGGACGTGACGGCAGCTTCCATGCTGCCAAGATGAAGGAATACGGTACGCAGGTCGTGGGTGGCACGTCGCCTGGCAAAGGCGGTCAGGAGGTGGACGGCATTCCCGTGTTCAACACGGTGAAGGACGCCGTAGCCGCCACGGGTGCCAATACGAGCATCATCTTCGTGCCGGCTCCCTTTGCCAAGGATGCCATGCTCGAGGCCATCGACAGCGGCATCCAACTCGTGGTGTGCATCACCGAGGGCGTGCCTGTGCTCGATGCCGTAGAGGCACAGCGCTATGCACGCATCAAGGGTGTGAAAGTAATAGGTCCCAACTGTCCCGGTCTCATCTCACCTGAGAAGAGCATGGTGGGCATCATGCCTGCCAACATCTTTAAGAAGGGCCACACCGGTGTGATCTCGCGTAGTGGTACGCTGACCTATGAGGTGGTCTACGACCTCGTGCAAGGGGGTCTGGGCATCTCTACGGCTGTGGGTGTAGGCGGTGACCCTGTGGTGGGCCTGTATTTCGAGGACCTGCTGCAGATGTTCCAGGACGATCCCGACACCGACTCCATTGCCATGATTGGTGAGATCGGCGGTGATGCCGAGGAGCGTGCGGCCCAGTTCATCAAAGCCCATGTCACCAAGCCCGTGGCTGTGTTCATCTCCGGTCGTCAGGCACCTCCGGGCAAGCAGATGGGCCATGCTGGTGCCATCATCTCCGGTGGCTCAGGCTCTGCCGAAGGTAAGATAAAAGCCTTGGAGGCCGTCGGCGTGCCCGTAGCCAAGGAGACCAACGAGCTTCCCGGTCTGCTCAAGGCGAAGTTGGGTAAGTAAGCAAAGGCTTTATTGACATAAACGAGAGCTGCATCCGTTGTCCGTTGGACGATGATGCAGCTCTTGTTGTATTGGCAGATGCTTGATTTTCAATAGGCTGGCATATTTCTCCATCTCGGTGAGGCAATGCTCAACAAAGGAAAATAAAATCAAATTTCCTTTGTCATTCCACTTGCTTGCACTATCTTTGCAAATGTAAACCACGGTTTATATAAACCACCATTTACATTTGTCAATATGAGATTTTACGATAGGGTTAAAGAAATTGAGCTCCTTAAAGACAATGAGGAGAAATCACGTGAGCATGCATCTTTCATGGTGCTGATGGGACGCAGACGGATTGGTAAAACCACTCTGCTTACACACGCCTTGGCTGATAAGGAATATGCTTATCTGTTTGTGTCGCGCGACAATGAGGCCATGTTATGCAGAAAATTCCAAAAGAACTTAGAAGAACAGATAGGTCTGCATGTGTATGGCAACATCACACACTTCAGAGATTTGTTTGAGATTGTGATGAAAGAGTCGGTTAACCGCCATTTTACCTTAATCCTTGATGAGTTTCAGGACTTGTACAGGGTCAATAGTTCGACTTTCAGCGACCTTCAGGATATTTGGGATCGCTATCACGCCGACTCCCATATCAATCTCATTGCATGCGGCAGCATCTATACGCTCATGAAGCGTATATTCGAAGATAAGTCGGAGCCGCTTTATGGTCGTCCTACCTCAAAGATGATTCTCCTACCGTTCTCAATAGCGACGCTGAAGCAGATTCTTGCTGACGCCAATCCCAACTTCACATCCGAGGACCTCTTGTGCTTGTATATGCTGACGGGTGGTGTGGCGAAATACATCGAACTGCTCATTGACGGCGGCTATACGACCAAAGAAAAGATGCTGGACGCTGTCTGTCGCCAGGACTCTTATTTCCTTACCGAGGGTCACGACTTGTTAGTGAATGAATTTCAGGGAGAATACGGTACATACTTTTCAATCTTGCAACTGATTGCCGCAGGGTTGACGCGGAGAAGTGAGATTGACGGTGCCTTACAGAAGGATTCGGGGACGTTCTTGAGTAAGCTCGACAAAGATTACGAGATGATTGTCAAGCTGCAGCCCATACTGGCTAAACCTGGGAGTAAGATTAGTATTTATGAGATACGTGACAACTTCCTGAGGTTTTGGTTCCGTTTTATATATCCCTACCAGTCGTTGGTGGAACGTGGACAATTGGAAATACTGAGACAATACATCGGAGAGCAATATGCTCAATTCTCCGGCAGAACGCTTGAACGTTATTTCCAGGACAAGCTGATGGAAAGTGGAAAATATACTACCATCGGCAACTGGTGGGACAGAGAAGGCAAGAATGAGATTGACCTTGTGGCGCTCAATGAGTTCAACCACACAGGGTTGATTGCTGAGGTGAAGCGCAATCCCGACCGCATACACTTTGACAAACTAAAAGAAAAGGTGACGGCAATGCCGAAATCATCGTTCGGACATTACAAGTTTGATATCAAAGGGTTCTCTTTGAACGATATGTAGCCTTATGGATAGGAATGCGGGTCACATGCCTGCTGAAAAGAACAACGGTTGTCATCCTAAGAATGACAACCGTTGTGATTGAATAACCGTTATAGCATTGTGTAGCGGCAATGCGAAATTATCTCCCTACTTTCTTTTGCTTTCCCTGAAAGCGGAAGACGTAGATGGTGTCCTTGAACTCTGTCTCGCGTCTTGCCGAACGATACACTTCCTTGAATTCGTAGTGAGGTGCTTTTACGGTGTAGTTGTCTTTGAGCAACGATACTTTCGATGCCGGCACCATCACCAGTCCATTGGTGGGCAGGTCGTGGTCGAACTGCCGTATGCGGTCGTTGAGGAAGAAGTCGGTGCCATAGAAGCGCAAGGCATCGTCGCCGCGCTCTGAGGGTCCGGTATAGGCATAGAGGGGCTCGTGGGCAGCCAGCCTGCCAATGCGTGTGGCAAAGGGCTTGAGGCTCTTCGTGTTCATGATGGTGGGCTTATAGTAGCCGTCGAAGGCCAGGAAGAGAAGCAGTGTCATCGTGAGCGAGGCCAGTACGGGCCGTTCGGTGACTGCTGCCACACGACGGTGGAGCAGGCAGAGCAGTCCGATGCAGCAGCCAATCAGCGGCATGGAGATCCAGCTAATGTCGGCCACTGACAGCGGCTGACAGGCCAGGGCATGCACGATGGCGATGTTGTCGGCGGCATGATGGCCGTGGAACAGCGTGTCGGGAACGGCACCGGCGCGCAGGACAACCAGCAGACCGGTGAGCACAATGCCAATGGTGCAGAGCAGACCGATGTAGATGCGGATGGGCGCATACGACCGCTTGACGAGCCATACGAGATATTCGGCTAAGAGAACGGCCATGAAGGGATAGCACGGCAGCAGATAGACGCTGCGCTTGCTCTTGGGAATGCAATAGAAGAAGAGGATGAGCAGGAAGGCCAGCCAAGTGAACACCTGCAGAGCATCGGCCTTACGGACGCTGTCGGCGAAGTGCTGTCGGGCAAACTGCTTCCAGGGCAGCACAAAGAGTGATAAGACCACAGGCAGCGTCCATGGCAGCCAACCCGTGATGAGCGTGAGCAGGTTGTAGTACCAGCCATTGGCATGGGTGACATGTGCCATCTTTCCCATGAAGCGACCGAAGTTCTCGTCCATCACAAGCCACAGGAAGTTCTCGCCACCCTGTTGGTAAGCAGCCCAGTACCACAGTGCCGGCAACACGCAGGCCAGTATGGCGGCCGGCAACAACTTACCCACGAGACGCAGCGCCAGCGACTTGTAACTGCCCTGTTGGCGCCAGGTCATCACCGTCATGAACACCGTCATCACGAAGCAGGGCAGCACGATGCCGACAGGACCTTTGGTGAGCGTGGCCGCACTCATGGCGAGGATGGCCCACCATGGCAGCTGATGGCAGTCGTGCTCCCACCAGCGGTAGAGCTGATAGAGCGCTCCGACAATGAACAAGGTGAGCACCATGTCGACACGGCAGTTGGTGCCAGCGCGGTGCACCTCAAAGGCGGTGAGGGTGAGCACGGCAGCCAGCACGCTTACCTGACTGTTCTTACGGCGTGCATAGAACACGGCACCCCAGGAAAGCATGATGATGAGGGCTATGGCTGACGGCAACCGTGAGGTATAGGCCGTGATGTGACCGAAGGGAAGAGAAAACAGTGCAATGCACCATTGGAAGAAAGGCGGCTTGTAAGGAATGTCGACGCCATTGTTCGTAGGCAGTATCCAGTTGTGCTGATTGAGCATGCTCAGGGCTACGACAGCCTCACGCGGCTCTCCCTTGGTAGTGAAGTCGGTGTTGCCAAGAAAAGGAAGCAGCGTGATGACGGCTACAAGAAAAACAATCCAAAAGGGAATACGCCATTTAGTGTTCATCTCTATCATTGTATGGTTTATAGTGCAAATTTACAATAAATTCCCCGTATGGCTGTCTACTTGTGCCAATTATCTTGTAACTTTGCATTGATAACCCAACTAAAACAAATAATGATGATAAAAAACCGTATGCTAGCCTTGATGGTTGGCCTGATGTGCATTCTTTCTTTGCAGGCACGTGTACCGAACAAGAAAACACAGCAGGACGACCGCAGCTATTGGTGTCAGCTGGCCTATAAGATGGCACAGCCCGTTTTGGAAAACATGGCAAAGGGTGAACTGCAGCAGAACATGCTCACAGAGTTCAGTCCCAGTTTCGACAATCGTAACAAGAAGGTGCTCTACATGGAGTGCTTTGGCCGGCTCATGGCCGGTATAGCGCCTTGGCTGAGTCTGCCCGACGACAATACGCCTGAGAGCGAGATGCGCCACAATCTGCGTGAGTGGGCACTGGCCAGCTACCGCAATGCCGTCGACCCGACGAGCAAGGACTATCTGTGCTGGGGCATTGGCGGACAAAACCTGGTGGATGCCGCTTACATTGCCGAGAGCTTCCTGCGCGCTTACAACACGCTGTGGATGCCGCTTGACACGCTGACCAAGCAACGTTACATCAAAGAGTTTCAGAAGCTGCGTCATATCGACCCGCCTTATACCAACTGGCTCCTCTTCTCCTCAACCATTGAGAGCTTCATAGCCAAGGCCGGCGGCGACTACGACCAGTACCGCGTCAACAGCGCCTGCCGCAAGATGGAAGAGTGGTATGTCGGCGACGGCTGGTACAGTGACGGCCCTCATTTCGCCTTCGACTACTACAGCAGCTATGTGTTCCACCCGATGTATCTTGAGACACTGCAGGCCATGGTCGATGCCAAGGCCAACACTCGGCTCGACTACGGCCAGTACTACAACCGCGAGCTGAAGCGCTGTCAGAAGTATGCCATCATCCTTGAGCGGCTCATCTCGCCCGAGGGCACCTTCCCCGTCTTTGGCCGCTCCATTCCCTACCGCATGGCTGTCATGCAGCCCCTGGCGCTCATGGCCTGGTACAAGACTCTGCCAAAGGAGCTCAGCAACGGACAGGTAAGGGCCGCACTCACAAAGGTGCTGCACCGGATGTTTGACAGCCAGAACAACTTCAACAGCAAAGGCTATCTCACCATCGGCTTCTGCGGTCACCAGCCTAATGTTGCTGACTGGTACACCAATAATGGCTCGCTCTACATGACGACACTGGCCTTCATGCCGCTCGGCCTGCCTGCTACCGATCCCTTCTGGACCGATGCCGCACAGCCGTGGACGCAGGTGAAAGCCTGGAACGGTGAGGACTTCCCGAAAGACCATCAGTGGAGAGACAATATCGTGACAAAAGATAAGTGGTAATACATGTTCTGAAAATCGTATTTTTGCAGGGCGCGGCCCTTGTGGCCGTCCGCCACTGCATTAACGAAATGTCAGTCGGCAGCGGATGCCATAAGGCCGTCTGTGCCTCATACTAACGTTGTTTGGTATACATTGTTTTGTCAATATTTTTGGTGTTTTTTTAACTTTGTGGCGGCTATTTTCTTGAAGGAACCCATACTTGTGTCCAAAAATAGCCATTCTTGTGATACTTTATAACTTATTATCTATCAGTTATTTATATATATCGTGTCCTAAGTATCACCGTTTTTACCCCTCGAAAATGCCGAATAGGCACCGCCATTACGCCGAAAGGCCGATGGCATTACGCCGATAAGGCGATACCATTACGCCGAAAAGCCGATGGCATTACGCCGATAAGGCGATACCAATATGCCGAAAAGGCGACGCTTTCTCGATTTTCAAGAAATATCTTGACGAGTATGTCTTATTTCAGTCTCAAAACGAGGTTAAAATCCCGACAATGTTTTGTAAACTCATTTCTTTGGAAATGTAGCCATTTCCATCAAGGATCCGCTGTGCCAGTGTGGGGATGTATCAAAATTGTCATTGATGTACTGGAGAGACTGAAAACGGATAAAAAATCAAATCCCCATCTTCCACGCTTGAAAGATGGGGATTTGTGCTAACCTAAAAACTAACTCTTAAACCTAAAAACTAAAAACCTATATGAAACAATCTACTAACCTAATCTTATCCATGTGATAACCAATCGTTCTAATGCTCGGAAGCATTGTGACTGGTGTTTTTCTTAATCACGATGCAAAGTTAGTGCTTTCCCCGTTACCACGCAACTATTTTAATACTGTTTATGTAAATGTTCCAAGTTTATTGATATAAGTCAACTTGTTGTGCACGTACACAATACTTTTTAAACGCGTTAAATGTATTTTTACATTGTCGTCAATGAATAGTTAGTAGCCTATTTGTGTTTCATCAACCAGAAATATTTGTTACCTTTGCACTGTCGCAGCCAGTTGGGCGATGGCGGCCGGGAGGGTCAGGCTGTCGTAGGAAAGCGTTGTGACAGATTTATCAACTCATCGTTACGTGACATGACAACAAAACTTGTTTATTATTTGTTCTATACCATAAGCCTGCTTCCCTTGGGTGTGCTTTATGCTTGTTCCGACGTTTTGTCGTTTATGCTTTACCACGTCATCCGTTATCGCCGTGATGTGGTGCGCCGCAACCTCACGACGTCGTTTCCTGAGAAGTCATTGAATGAGATACGGCGGATAGAGCGGCAGTTCTACCGTTGGTTCTGTGACTATTTCTTTGAGGCGATCAAGCTGTTGAGCATGAGCGACAAGGAGCTGAACCGCCGATTTAAGGTGAAGAACCCTGAGGTGCACGAGCAGTGGTTTCTGAAGGGTCGCGATACGGCGGGTGTGCTGGGTCATTACTGCAACTGGGAATGGTTGTCGCGTGTGGGCAAGGACATGAACCAGAGCCGTCGCGTGTGTCTTATCTACGACCCGTTGCACAGCAAGGCCTTCGATCATTTGTTTCTTAAGCTGCGGTCGTATCCGCCAACGGGCATGCCCACGCCGAAGAAAGACATTCTGCGCCAGCTCTTCAACTGGAAGCGGGAGGGCATACACAGCCTGGGTGGCTACATTGCTGACCAGTCGCCTAAGTGGAGCAACATTCATCTGTGGCTGCCGTTCCTCAACCATCCGCAGACGCCGGTCTTCACCGGTACCGAACGCATCATCAAGAAGATGGACAATGTGGTGTATTTTGTGAAGATGACGCGTCCCCGTCGTGGTTACTACAATGTAGAGTATGTGCCGATTACTGACGACCCGAAGAGTTTGCCCGATGGCGAGATTACACGTCGGTTCTTTGAAATGCTCGAGGCTTCGGTACGTGAGGCGCCGCAATATTACCTATGGACGCACAACCGCTGGAAGCGTACCAAGGAGGAGTTCGACCGCAGGTTTATAGTGGTCAACGGCAAGGTGAAGGAGCGTGACAGGCAAGAGCAATAGCACACTGCCTGCTGATTGAAGTTGATGAAGCTTGCTGATTATTGTCCTGACGCATGTCACTGTATAACTGAATAGATGTAACTTAATAGAGAGATTTTTTCCTAAAACCTATGATTAGATCATGAATAGATTTGTGCGTACCATAGGCTGGCTTGTGAGCATTCACGTGTCAGCCTTAGTAGTGTTTAGTTTGTTTCGTCTGATGGAGTTCATTTCACTCCGTCCGTTGATTTCCACTACCTCAAGCTCGATCTGGCCTGCGTTTCTACGTGGTCTGTGGTTTGACAATGTCATAGCGTGCTACATTATGATTGTGCCGCTGGTGGTGGTGATGGCAGCAGCCGTGGCGGGCCGAAGCTCGCACTGTCTGCGGCGTGGTGTCACCGTGTGGTGCAGCATTTGCTTTGCCTTGGCCTTCGCGGCGTCGGCGGCCAACATTCCTTATTTTGCTTATTTCTTCAAGAACATCAATGCGAGCATCTTTGGCTGGTTCGGTTACGTCTCGACAACTTTCGGTATGTTGTTTGAGGAAAAGAGTTACTGGTTCTTTATCGTAGGGTACATTGCTGTCACCGCCGTCTTCATCTGGTGGCTGGAACAACTGGAGCACAACTATATCGCAGGTCTTATAGCCTTGCCGCAACGCCAAAAGATGCGCAAGACAGACTATGCGGTCCGTGCGGTCGTCAGCATCGTGCTGGTCCTGCTGTGTGTGTTCGGCATCCGTGGCCGTACGGGCTACAACCCCATCAAGATCAGCGAGGCTTACTATTGCAACGATGCCTTCCTCAACCAGTTGGGCATCAATCCGGCATTCAACCTGATTACGTCGGTCATTGACGACATGCGGAAGGAGAATAAGGAACTCTCGCTCATGCCTTACAACGAGGCCATCGCCTTTACACGTACCACGTACGGCATTGGCGGAAAGGTCGACAGCATGGACGTGATGAAACGGACGGTGGTCAACAAGCCTACCATGGCTCAGCGGCCCAATGTCGTGATTATCCTTATGGAGTCGATGTCGGCCAGTCTGATGAAGGAATTCGGACAGCAACAACCGCTCACACCTACGCTCGACTCGCTCTATCAGCACTCATTGGCTTTCACCAATTTCTACAGTGCCGGCATCCATACCAATCATGGCATGACAGCCACGCTCTACAGCTTCCCGGCCCTGATGTTCCGCAACCTGATGAAAGGCACCGTGACGCCCCATCGGAAGGGACTGCCCACCGTGCTGAAGCAGTTGGGCTACGACAACATGTTCTTCATGACACACGAGGCACAATACGACAACATGAAGGCGTTTTTCTTGACCAATGGTTACAAAGAGATCTTCTCACAGGAGAGTTATCCCAAGGACAGTGTGGTCAACAGCTTTGGCGTAAGTGACCATTTCGAGTTTGACTTTGCCCTGCAACAGCTCAACAATAAGGCGAAGAGAAAGCAGCCCTTCATGGCTACCATCCTTACCATCAGCAACCATCCGCCTTATGTGGTGCCCGAATGGTTTAAGGCGCGCACCAAAGATCCGGAGACGCAGATAGTGGAGTATGCCGACTGGGCAATCGGCGACTTCCTCAGAAAAGCCAGGAAGCAGCCGTGGTATAAGAACACCATCTTCGTGATACAAGCTGATCATGGTAAGATGGTGGGCAAGAGTGATGTTGAGTTGCCCGAGAGCTACAACCATATTCCGCTTATCATGTTTGGTCCGGGCATCAAACCGATGAAATACAACGGCCTTGGCATGCAGGTTGACGTCATGCCTACGTTGCTCGGTTTGATGGGTGTGAGCTACAACTACGACGGTTTCGGTGTGGACCTGCTCAAGGTGCACCGCAATGTGGTGTTCTATTCGGCCGACAACCAGATTGTGGCGCGTGATAATCGTCATTGTTATATCTATGAGCCAGCCACCAAGCAGAGCTTCTGCTACACAGCCGCACCTGACAGGACGTTGAGCAAGAGCCGTTTCTCACCGGTCTTTGCGGGACTGCGCCGCTATGTGTTCTCTATGATTCAAACGGCACAGTATATGATAATAAAAAGCATTTAAACTATGTAGAAATATTTTGTTATTTTAATTATTCTTCTTATCTTTGCGATATGAAGAGTGCTAAAGTGTTAAAGATATTGCATGTATCGCGTCAAACGCTCGTGCAGTACGTGAAGAAGAAAGAGATAAGAGTCGTATCGTTGCCAAATGGCACGTATGACTACAACGATGATGATGTATATCGCAAGGCTGGGCTTGCCGCCGAAAGAATGAACGTAGTCTATTCACGTGTATCGACGGCAAAACAAAAAACCGACCTTGATAATCAAGAAAAGACTCTGATTGACTATTGCAACAAGAATGGCGTTAAGGTCAGTAAGTCTTATAAGGACATTGCGAGCGGAATGAATTTTGACCGTAAGCAGTTCAAGCAACTTCTTGACGAGATACTGAATTTCAAAGTTAGCAGGTTATACATTACGTACAAAGATAGGCTTTCTCGCATCTCGTTCGATATGTTCAAGAGACTGTTCGGCGAGTTTGGATGCGAGATAATAGTTATCAATGATACGGACGACAAGGCAAACGAGACGGAGATATTCGAGGAAATCATTTCGATGCTTCATTGCTTCGCTATGCGGATGTATTCACGAAGGAGAAAAAAGAAACTCGAAATAATGGAAGAGGATTTGAAAAATGAGATTAGTCTATAAGTTCTACATAAGGCACACAGAAGAGCTTGACAGGTTGTTTAGAATTTCAAACAATCTGTACAACCAGGCTCTGTATCTGTTCCGTCAGCAGCTGGATGCCGACGGTACGTGGCTGTGGTATAATGACATGGATAAGCTCATGAAAAAGACCACTAACCTCGAAGGCGAGTGCAACTACAAGTTGCTGAAATCTCAATGCTCTCAGCAGGTTCTGCGTGTTCTCGATAAGAATATCAAGGCTTTTTGCAAGAGTATAAAGGATTGGAAGAAACATCCCGAGAAATACAAAGGCATGCCAAAGATGCCTCATTATCGAAAGCGTGGAGGTATGTTCAACTTGTATTACACCAATCAGTCATGCAGTATTAAGGATGGAAGAATCCGACTTGCCAAGGATTTACTCGTTGCTATCCCGCAATGGGAGAAATACGGCGATAATCTAAAGTCGGTGCACCAGGTGCGTTTGCTGCCCAACTACCGTAACATTAAGGTTGAGATTGTTTATGAAAAGGAAATAGAGCAAGCCGATGTAGATAAGGCGAAATATGCTTCTATCGACCTTGGACTTGATAATCTTGCTACGATGGTTACGTCTGAAGGCTGCACGATTTATAGCGGCAAATATCTCAAATCTTACAATAACCACTTTAACAAAACGCTCTCTCACTTGCAGTCTATCAAGAGTCTGCAAGGCATAAAGCGAACGACAAGAAGAATCACTCGTATGTACGACAAACGAGACCGCTATTTTGAGGACGCCTTTCAGAAGGTTAGCCGTCAGATTGTCGATACACTTGTGCGGAACCGCATAGGAACGCTGGTTGTAGGCTACAATGCCGGATGGAAACAAAACTCCGACATGGGCAAGAAGAGCAATCAAAAGTTTGTTCAGATGCCTTTTGCGAGACTGGCAGACTATCTCCGCTATAAGTGCGAGATGATTGGAATTAAGTTCATTATGCACGAGGAAAG
>ONQB01000004.1 GCA_900319905.1 uncultured Prevotella sp.
CATTCATGAGATAAAGATGGGAATGAGTGTAGATGCTGTATTGAAAATTGCGAAAACCATCACAACTATACGCTTGAGATTACCACTAAATAACAAAATCATCAGCAAGACAATGATGCTGACTCCTGCCCAACTGTCATTAAAGCCTCTTTTTGACCATTTGGGCATTTAGGGTGACGCAATGAAGAAGTAAGGAGGGCTTTTTGGTTCTGCCCTACCCTACTTATATAATCTGCATGTCTCAGTTAAAGAGTCACAGCGAAGATCTGAATCCGCCTTTATCGCAGCAGACCAAAATAGATAAGGAGAAGCACGCCCACAGCAATGGCAAAGGCGATGCTCTTAATAATGCATCCGGCAACTTTCTTTATTACAACTATCGCGATGACGATGACAAGCAACGCCAAGATATAGTAAATCACATTGTCCATAACAGTACAATATTAGATGGTTTGCTGAGTATTGTTAACGATGAGAGACTTAAAAGAGAGACCTGAACAACTGAGGAATATCCGTCTGAAATTCCATCGGCTTGTGCGTGACAGGATGATAGAAACACAGCTTGTATGCATGCAGACAGAGACGTCCAAGCGGATCGTCGCCATTGCCGTACTTGACATCGCCACAGACAGGATGACCTATATCAGCCGAGTGCACACGTATCTGATTCTTACGTCCCGTTTCCAGTTGGAACTCCACCAGAGAATACAGCTGCGAGCGATCCAATACACGGTAATGAGTGATAGCCAGTTTTCCTCCATTGTCTACTGGACTGGAATAAGTGA
The DNA here is from genome assembly GCA_900319905.1 of uncultured Prevotella sp. GTDB lineage: Bacteria > Bacteroidota > Bacteroidia > Bacteroidales > Bacteroidaceae > Prevotella. The sequence goes on from ONQB01000004.1 coordinate 786, forward strand.
AATAAGCCCGGTTATCCTTGAGCCAACTCGTTACGGTCCCCTCATCATTCTCCACAGCACCTGACAACACCGCAACATAGCGTCTGTCGTAGACCATGTGATGCCAGTCCGACTCCAGAGCCAATTCCGTCTGCTTGTCCTTGGCATACATCATCAGCCCACTCGTATCACGGTCGAGTCGGTGCACGACATGTGCCGTACAATGTTGCCGACTCTGCCGGAAATAATCGTCCAGCACCGACTTGACATTGAGCGAGCTGTGCCCTGCCGGCATGGAGAGTATACCAGGTTTCTTTTCCAACACCACGATATAACGGTCCTCATAAACCATCCGGATGTAGTGGTTCTTAAACAAATGATTGCGCTTGGTCTTGCTGACTGTAATCTTCATGCCAGGTTCCAGCTGAAAGTCAAACTGAGTAACAACCTTTCCATTGACCTTGATGCCTTGTCCTTGCAATGTAGCCTTTATCTTGGTGCGGCTCTCATGAAGATTTGCCATAAGCCAGTCGAGCAGGCCCATGGACTCCCCGACCATATAGTGGTCGTAGAGTCCCTGTTGTCTGTTATCACCTTCGTATCTCATTCCTTTCTGTTCCAGATGCTAACAATTTTTCTTCTGATTGCAATGATATTGCACACGCTCACCAGTACAAACAAGCCCATGCCCAGCAAAACTGACGGCAACACGCCTCCCAGATCAACATCGGGGAACAGCATGGTAATAATGTTGACATAGTACATTCTGGCAATCACCAGCACTCCTAATGCAATGATGAGCACACCAAGGTTGAGGAAAATCGTGAGCAACTGATAAGGCTTTGCCACCTGCTGCGGACTATAGCCAATAAGAAGCAGGTTCTCCAGTTTCTCCGAGTTTTTCTGTACCAGCAGATAGATGCTCAACATGAGAATATAGAAGCTGAGCAAAGAAATCACCAGTCCGACTGCCATCACCATCGACACCATCATACGCAAGAAGTAAGTCGTCTTCTCTGTGTCCAGCTTATTGTCTTCAACCTCATAACCTTTCTTGTCGAAGTACTTGGTCATCTTGTCAGTCTGCTCGTTGTTTACGTCAAGGATAACCCGCGTGGGATCATTGTGCTTACCGGGCGCGAAGGTTGCATTGCTCCAGTCCATGAAGGCCTGCGGCACGAGAATGGTATTGACAGAACTGGAGAAGCCTATCACCTTACCTTTGAAAGATCCACCCTTGCCATTGTTCTGGATGAAGATGTCGAGATCAATCATTCCCACAAGTCCGTCACTTATCTTTGGCAATTGTCTGCTTTGGGCAAAACCAAAATTATACATGGCAATATAACTGCGTGGCAAAATGACAGGTACTGTTTGGTCGCCAGGCTTATAAGTCCAGGTACCTTTCGGAGCTGTGATGAACTCGTCAGGTATACTCTCAAAGAATAATTCCGAGTTGAGGACCGGCGTACCGGCAACGCCCATGTGGGCTGTAGCCTGATACTGAGTGGATGTAAACACACCTATCTTCTTGACAAAGCCTTCCTGCTGGAGGTCGGTAACCTCACGGGGGCTAAAGGCATTGGTGCGTCCGGAGAGTGTGCTTCCCGTTCCAATGTTTTTCTCCACGATGACATAGTCCGACTTCATGAAGGCATCATCAGCCGTCAGCACAGGCGTGACATCCAAATAAAACTGATATCCAAGCAGCACGATGAGCATGCCGAAGAGATTAGCAAAGAAGAACCCCACAAACTGGGGTACGCTGATATGCTGTCGCAATAGTTTCCAAACAAGATTCATAGCTTCACCGTCCTTTCGTAATTTAAGTTCATGTGTTTGCCAATACTTGTCACAATGACGCCCGCACCCTGTCTCTTTGCCTCAGTCATCATGATGTCGCCCATGATCTGCGAGTTGTGATCATCAAGGTGAGAGATAGGCTCATCGGCAAAAAGAAAATCGAAGGGTTGCACCAAAGCGCGGATCATGGCCACACGCTGCTGTTGACCAAACGACATGCGTCCAATCTTTGCATCTAACTTATCGCCGATGCCCAGTCGCTCAAACCATTCCTTGATCTGTTTGTCGTCCTTGAAGCCTGTAAGCTTGTTTTTTATCTGCACATTCTCCCAAGCCGTAAGTTCTGGGAAAAGACGCAACTCCTGAAAGAGATGACTGATATGCGCACGGCGTATGTCAACCCATTGGAGCACTGATAAATCGAGGGTATTGTTGTCGTCAAATAGAACGCGACCTTCATAATCGTGACGGAAGCCCATCACATAACTGCAAAAAGTACTCTTACCTTTGCCCGATTCTGCCTCGACAAGGTAGAGATGGCCTTTCTCAAAACTGATGTCCTGCCCCCATACCTCCGACTGCAAGTCGGCGCGCTGGGAGAACACCTGAGGAATGACCGATGAAAACTGAATTTTATTCATCTTCTATCTAAATACTATTTCATTGTATATACAATCGTATTCACATGACCAAACATAGGCTTTAGCAGAGCCGTCACGGCCTCAGCCTTCGAACCTTGTAATGCACCGAAGTTGATGATCATCACCAGCTTCTGTCCGACAATCTGCTGTTGCAATTGTTTGTCTATCGGATGCGCGCTGACTTTGATGCTCGAGCGTGCCTGATCGGGATTCGAACCACTCATGTATTGTAAGTCAGGGGTGACACCGAAATAATAAGAGGTGCTATTGTCCCTATAATAGAAACAATTCTTTCCCCAGTCGCCTATGAAGCCGCCCTTTGGCACACTTTGTTTCCAGTAGTCCACGTCGCCAAGCCATTTGGCATTGCTGAGCTTGGCAGCCATCATAATCGACATGCTGCCCTTGGCGAGCGTAGGCGACAGAATGGTCAGATCACCATCCACACTTTTCAAGATATTGTCGATGTCGATTGCGGCATTGATGCCTGCCAGCATCGCTGAGATACCACGGTTCTGACTGATAAGCGCATGAAATTGCTGTCCGTTGACATTGAGGAACATGCCCATGACATCGCTTTTAGACATGGCTCCAACATAGTTACCTTTAATGGGTCGGTACACCTTTTGAGCCTTTAGCAAAGCATCGTTGACACCCTTCTTTAGCGAGTAAGTCTGTCCCTTCATCAACAACTGACTACCCTTGACCTCCATACTGGCAGCCACGATCACATCAGAAGGATCGCAGTCCTTAGGCGCGCCAATGGTGAACGGAGCTACCAGCTGCTCTGGCAATGCCTGCGCCTGGCTAACCAATGCCATGGGGCCTTCGATAGAGTCGAGCTTGTCATAAAGTGGTGAGTTCTTCACACCGTCATCCTCGTCGGCGTTTAAGTATTTGGCCATCAGTGTGATCATCTCCGGCTGTGCTGCAGGCAGCACCGGGCCCATGAGCAGAGCAGCCTTGTCTGAAAAGCCGATGACCCAGTTGCTGGGCAAAGCTGCAAAATGGCAGCCACGACGCTCGGTCAGACCCAGATGGGCCCGCTTAAGCAGGTCGGACAGTTTATCACTGTCGTCCACCTTTGCACAAACGCCGATATTGGCTTGGGCATCCTCAAAGAAATAAACATTAGCCGAGAGATCTAGACCACTATCATTGAGCTTGGAGATATGCAGAAGCGACTTGAGTATAAGGGGGCTCCCACTACCCGTCAGCTTGGTCGGATTCATGGAAATCAGCAAGGTACTCTCTTCGGGTATTGCATTCAGATAATCATTACCCGAACAAGCAGTAAATGTCATTATCAATGATAATGGAACTGCCAAAAGCATGGTCTTTACGACCTTTTTAGTCCAATTCATCGTATATTTGTTGTTTATCGATTTCACCTCCGTTTGCAGATCTGGCACATGGCTACTGCCATCATGCCCGCCGTCTCTGTGCGCAACCGGCTGTTGCCCAACGTTATCGACTCATAGCCACGACCTACAGCTTTTCTCACCTCATCAATAGAGAAGTCACCCTCCGGACCAACCAGCACGGTGATATCCGTCTCTGGGTCTGCTGTCTGCAACTGACCGAACAAATCAAGGCGCTCTACTTCTTGATAACAATGTGCGATATAGAGATTGCCCTCATGATGGGCATTCACGAAATCGTCAAAGCTGGTCATTCCATTTACCACTGTCTTAAACGGTTTGCGGCTTTGCTTCATGGCTGCAATCACTATCTTCTCTATTCGATCCGTGCGTAGTGTCCGGCGCTCGGAGAACTGACAATCAAGAAAGGTGATCTCATCCACACCTATCTCCACGCACTTTTCAACCATCCACTCCATACGCTCCATCATCTTGGTAGGAGCTATGGCCAGATGAATACGGCCCCGCCAGCTCTTCTGCTGGGGCTCTTGACTTACAATAGTGTAAAGACAATGCTTTTTTGAGGCCACCGTTACCTTAGCTTGAAAAAAAACGCCATTGCCGTCCATAAGAACCATGTCATCACCCTCCTTCAGGCGAAGCACTTTCAGCGCATGCTGTGCTTCCTGCTCTGGCAACTCACCGGCCGTTCCAGCATCGGGAACATAAAAATATCTTACTTCTTTCATTATTCCTCACGATCATCTGGTGCGGACGCATCATTCAAGTCAAGGCCACGCCGCTTCACTTCTTCATTAATTTTTGAGGCAAGCTCATAGTTTTCGTCAGCAATGGCTTTTCTCAATGCCTCTTTAAGCATCTCGTCGCTTATGGCATTGACGGGTAACGAAATACCACGTGCGTTGGCATTAAACTCCGAGCTTTGCTTCTCAAAGAGATGTTGCTCCATATAAAGAGGTATCTTGTCGTCACTGATGAAATTGAGCAAGACGGCATCTTCACCCCTTAAAGGCAACTGCGCCAGCGTCGCGCGGTTGCTGACAATAGCATGATAACGACCATTCTTCACATTGTCTATGACGATCTCAAGGTCGAGTTCGGTCTGCCATTCCAAGATTTTGACCATCACATCGGCAAGATCTTGTTCGTCGGTTCCCATGTTACCCAGACGATGGACAAACGTGCTCAGGGTCCTTTCATCGCAAGGGATGGCAACCTGACGCGTCTCATCCTGATCTGTAACAATGAGCAGTCCGCCTTCCTTATTGCCGACAACCTCTGTTGCCATATTGAATGTTAATTTTACTCTGGCCATATCAATTATTGTAATTACCCCAATGCAAAATACTCAAATTCTTACTCTGCCTTCGTATGGGGCGACCGGAACACCAAGGCAAAGGTGATGCCCACTGCCAAAGCAAAACCGGAGAAGATAAACCAGCAAGCCTGCCAATTACCCATGAGGAAAGTAGAATCGCCCACCTGTTGCCATGCGCAGAAGTGGTTGACGATGGCTCCTGCTGTCAGCGTGCCGATGGTAGCGCCCAGTCCGTTGGTCATCAACATGAACAGACCCTGCGCTGAAGCCTTGACTTTCTCCGGACACTCACGATCAACAAAGATGCCACCGGAGACATTGAAGAAATCGAAAGCTACTCCATACACGATGCAGGAAGCGATGAACAGCAGTACACCGGGCATGCTCGGATTGCCCAGACCGAAGAAACCAAAGCGCAGGAACCATGCGAACATAGCGATAAGCATGACGCCCTTGATGCCATAACGCTTGAGGAAGAAAGGAATGAGCAAGATGCAGAATGCCTCACTCACCTGCGAAATGGAGGTTAGCAGCGTAGCGTTGCTGGCAGCAAACGAAGTGGCAATGGCCGGGTCGGAACTGCCCTGGAAGCTGGAAATGAACGGACCCGCAAAACTGTTGGTCACCTGCAATGACATGCCAAGCAAGGCTGAGAAGATGAAGAACAAAGCCATGCGCCGTTGCTTGAACAGCTTGAAGGCATCGAGTCCGAAAGTCTCTGACAACGATTTCCGTTGGGTTGTCTTATTGGGTGCAAGCCGGCACGGTGGCAACGTAAACACATAGAGAAACATCACCAGGCTCAACAAGCCCGACACAAAGAACTGGTTGTAAGTATACTGGAACTTATGCAGGTCCTGACTCAGTGTGAGGCCGAAACTGCCATTGTTCCAAGTCGCGCAGTTGACAAACCACATGACAAGGATAAAGCCCACCGTGCCGCACGAACGGATGGGCGGGAAGTCGGTGACCGTGTCACCACCATTGTTTTTCAATATCGTAAATGCTGTCGTATTGGCCAGGGCCAACGTCGGCATGTAGAAAGCGACACTCAGCGTATAGAGCGCTATGAACATAGGTTTATTGGAGATCTGCTGGCCAAAACCAGCACTCATGCCCATAAACCATAATGAGAACATAAACAAGCCGGCTAACAAATGACAGATCCCCAGCAAGCGCTGAGGCTGAATATATTTGTCTGCGATAATGCCCATCAGTGTGGGCATAAAAATAGACACTATACCTTGAATGGCGTAAAACCAAGAAATCTCTGAACCAAGACCAGCAACTCCCAGGTAATTACCCATACAAGTAAGATAAGCTCCCCAAACTCCGAATTCGAGGAAGTTCATTGCGGCTAAGCGTACTTTCAAGTTCATATGCGTTATAATGGTTTCTGCAAAGTTAGTGCAATCGAGTGGAATGACAAAATAAAACTTCAGTTTATTTTGTGTCAATAAACCATACTTCGCTCTTAAGATATCAAAGTATCATGATTGCAGACATTTGATGTATTAGACAATTATTACTTAGTCCCATGACCGATTACACTCCGCTTGCCAGTCCATGGGCTCCTGCCCGCAACAGCTCATTGCCGAAGGTAGCAGCCGTCCCTTTAAATAACTCTCCTATACCATAGCTCGCACCGGACGACAAGAGACTTAGTACTCCGGCCTTCCACACGCTCTTGCCTTCAAAGGCTGCCTGCATCATGCTGCTGGCCATATTGAAAGCTGCAAAGGCTATGATGGCGTCGTCAATGCCGAAGAGATTACCACTCGGGTCCGTATACTTCAGCGGGTTGTTCAGACAATAGCTGTAGCGGTTGAAGCTTTGGCTGTTGTCCGGCATCTGCACGTAATTGTCCGGGCTGAAGAAGCGGCCGAGAACAGGATCGTACAAGCGGCCGTTACTTTCCCCGCTTCGCGACAGTGACCGTTGGTTCATATTAATGATGTCAAACTCGCTGAGCATCTCGTGGCCAGTGTAGCCCCGGTGCAGACCGATGGTGTTGAGCGTTACCACCTGCTTGCCCCAGGCATCATAGGATGCATCGAAGACTTTTGTGCCGTTCTCATCCACAACGGATAAAAGCCTCTCAAGATTGTCGTAGCCGAAGGATTCCTGCAGGCTGTCGTTCCGCTTGCGTGACAGCAGGTTGCCGGTGCCTCCGTCGTAGGTCTCGTCGAAGTTCTCTATAATCTTCATATGCGTATAGGCTTTCAACTACATCACTCGATTGCCGGCTGCATCGTATGAAAAGCCTATCCTGACTTGTGCAGAAGATGATACCGGCAACAAAGCCAGACTTGTCAGCAAGATAATGTTCTTAATTTCCATTTGATAACCTTATATTCACACAAAATTAGTCTTAGTATTTATAACGTAGATGTCACGCATACTACAAGTTGCTCAAAATTTGTCCAAGCCGGCAAAGTCATTTAACTTGATGGTAGCAATCAAATTAGTCATTCATCAGCACGACGTGGCAAAAGTACAAATAATATTTGAGACACTGATTGCTTTGGAAGGAATAATTCGCATAATGGAGGAATCTGGAGCTTCATCTATCACGTACCAATGGAAGAATCATGCGGAAAAAGCCTGTTTGCTGCGTATCTGAGAATTGTCATTACCATGCAGCGGCATTGTCAATATCTTTCCTAATTTTTAACACCATAGCGGCCGTATTTACGAGCGAACCTAAATACGGATTCAAACACGCCATTTTTGAGCGCTATACGCAACTGTCTTATAATCAATGATTTACACTTATTAATTATTAAAAGTCGATGGATTAACCCTATAATAGTGGCGAAATCGGGTCGGCTTTACGCCGATAAGCCGTTCTATTTTCGCCGATAAACCAATGACCTTACGCCGAAAAGCCAATGACCTTACGCCGAAAAGTCAATCCGTCATCGATTTATATAATTCCCATTTACGATTTAGAGGCAAATTCGCCATAAAACAGAGCTAATTTCACGACTGCATTATGTAAGTTAATTTCTGCAATAATTAACAACTGTGAATAAATACGATTCAGCAACCACAAACTCACAAATGGACAAAGTTATCAAGCCATAGTCCACAGGCCTTCGCTATTGTGAGCTTGCAAAAAATCTATTAGAAAAAGCGTACAAACAAATAAATTTAGTAACTTTGCCCAACAACAGGGCGCATCAACGACAGGCGCCTCACTGAACCACTAATATCGAAGCCCAGTAGGATTTGAAATCAATACTGACACCATTGATGGCTTCAATGCTGATAGTCACACTGTTATTGACAGGCTGTGGACAGCAGGAAGATGCCGAGGTAGACCGACTGAACGAGGCGGCCTACGCATATCATTACCGTAACTTGGATTCAACCCGATATTACGCAGAAGCAGCACTGCAAGCCTCCACCCACTATCGCGACGGCCGTGCAGAAGCACTCAACAACCTGGCCTTTGTCGACATCGTAAAGATGAACTATGAACAGGCCAACAACAGACTCAACGAGATAACAGCCACTTCGGCTAACCAGATAGAACTGGCCATTGCCGACATACAAAATATGCGCCTCTGCCAACGGGAAAGCCGCAACAAAGACTTCTATGAATATCAGGAGCGCGCACAGCGACGACTACAACGCATTGAGGAAGAAAAGAAATCACTCAATAAGCATCAACTGCAACGACTGGCCTATGCCCAGTCGGAGTTCAGCATCGTGAGCTCCACCTATTATTATTATGTTGGATTGTATAAACAGAGTGCCAACATGATAAACCGCATATCACCCTACGGCACCATTCTGCGCGACACGGCCCAGCTACTTAACTACTATTACAATATTGGCTCCGGCGGAGTGCTGCCCGACAGCGATCCTCACCTAAAGCAACATGAGTTTGAATACATCATGCGCTGTTACGTGATTGCCAAGGCCTCGCACTTGCCCTACTGGGAGGGTCAGGCCCTGCAGTCGCTCAGCGAACACCTGCAGGACACCGCGCAACGAGACTCACTCATCAACAACAATCTGGGATTCATCGTAGCTGTCAACACCGACCTCATGCCAGACTCCCTCTTAGCAGGCAACCTCGCACAACGAGCGCTCACTATTTTCGCCGACTATGGCGACGTATACCAAACGGCAGGTGCCAACCGTACTTTGGCAGAATGCTACTGGCAAATAAAGGATTACCGTTCGGCGCTCATCTGTCTACAGCGTGCCTTGTACCAAAACAAAGCCATCGAACAGGCACCCGACCTCGTTGCCTCCATTCGAGAGCAGCTAAGCCTCGTCTACTCTGCTGTCAACGACAAACGAAACAGCGACATCAATCGCAATATCTATCTTGACTTGCAGGAACAGACACGACAGGACCGGCAGTTGGAAGCACGTGCAGCCCAATTGAATTCATCGTCACGACTCCTGAGTTTAATGATTGCCATTGTCATCTTCATGTTAGTCGTGGTAAGTCTGCTGTTGCTGTCATTCGCACGTATGCGCCGCAAGAGCGACCAAATGTTCTCCATGAACGAGATGCTTCAACCTTTACAAGAATGGCAGAAGCGCAACGCCATGGAAGACAATAAGAAAAAAGAAGAATACGAAGAAATCAGCGAGCAGACTGACGTAGCACGGCTCCACCTCACTCAAAACAAAGAACGCAATCTCGAGCAGCGGGCGAAAGTGCAACTTGTCAACAGCATCCTGCCCTTTATCGACCGCATGGTCAATGAGGTAAACCGTCTCATGAGTGATCAGAACAACAGCCAGCTGCATCAGGAAAGGCTGGCGTATATTGCAGAACTCACTGACAGCATCAACGACTACAATAACATCCTGACACACTGGATACAGATGAGACAAGGAGAAGTGAGCCTCCACATTGAGAACTTTCCCCTGTCATCTCTGTTCGACATCGTGAGGCACAGCGAAATGGGATTCCGACTGAAGGGCATTACGCTTGAAGTGGTGCCCACGACTTGCACGGTTAAGGCCGACCGCATACTCACCTTATTTATGATCAACACCATAGCCGACAACGCCCGTAAGTTTACACCCGAGGGCGGCAAGGTGACTGTTTCGGCACAGGAAACGCCCGATTACGTCGAGATAAGCATTCAAGACAACGGACAAGGCATGAACGAAGAGACGCTGAGCCACATCTTCGACCGTACTTATACCGGTGGTCACGGCTTTGGCCTGAAAAACTGCAATGGCATCATAGAGAAGTATAAGAAGATGAGCAAACTGTTCAGCTCATGCCTCATCAAAGCAGAGAGCCAGCTCGGAAAAGGTACACGTATCTTCTTCCGCCTGCCATTGGGCAAGGTAAGAATGATGATCATTGCCCTCATCATCACCTTCGGCCTCTTGCCCGTCAGTGCCAAGGGCACAAAGTATGCCACGCAGCCTGTTGACAGTCACCGTGTAGCCAGCGGCTATGCCGACAGCACCTATATGGCCAACGTCAATGGCGAATACGACAAGGCACTGCGCTTCGCTGACAGCTGTAAGAAATACGTCAGCCAGCAAGACACCACGACAATGCTCGACGTCAGCAATGAGACTGCTGTGGCAGCTCTCGCACTGCACAAATGGGGCCTCTATCACAAAAGCAACCAGTTATACACACGGCTCTTCAGACAAGCCAGCGCCGACAGCCAACTGCCTGCCTACGTGCGCTCCATGCAACGCAACAATGCCAACAAGACTGTGGCTGTCGTGCTGTTGGTAATTCTGCTCATGGTCATCTTCCCAGCCTACTATTTCCTCTATTACCGCCATAAGTTGAACTACCGTTTCTGCGTGGAACGCATCAACAAGATGAACAGACTGCTGCTGTCAGAAGCATCAGATGAAGAGAAACTCAAAGGAATAGAGGAACTGAGCGACTTTCATAACTTCAACCTGCTCGCTGAACAGAAAGACAGCCTCAATGAAGTGGTGGGACAAATCAGGAAAGCACTGAAAACGTCTATCGAAAGCAAGACCGATATGGCAACGCGAACCGAACTGGCGCACGACGAGCTCAACAGGCTCCGAATGGACAATGACAAACTGTACATATCAAACAGTGTATTAGACAATTGCCTGTCATCATTAAAGCACGAGACCATGTATTATCCTTCGCGCATCAGGCAGCTGATAGACAGTCCGGAAAAGAATCTCAACGCCATCAAGGAAGTAGTGGACTACTATCACGACCTTTATCAGATACTTTCAGAGCAAGCTACAAGACAAATATTGCCACAACGCATTGACAAAGATGTCACCGACTATCTCTTCGACATCCTCAAGCGATGCAACAAAGGCGAAAAGCCCGTCTGCCACATCAGTCAGACTAACGACCAATATATGCAACTGACAATAAACTTGAGCAAGCTGCCGTTAACAGAAACAGAGGCCAACAATCTGTTTACGCCACAAACTGTTGACATGAGATTTTTGTTGTGTCGACAAATCATAAGGGAAATGGGAGAAGCTACCAATCTTCGCGCCTGTGGCATTTCCGCAAAATCAGACGGGGGGTCGACAACAGTGCTTATCACGATGCCCCTTCGTTATTACGGCAATCTTGACCAAGAGCGTTACAAGCAAAATAAATGACTATATATCAAGACAATAATAACAATTACAACATGAAAGACTTTAATATCATCATCGTTGAAGATGTGCCCCTGGAACTGAAAGGCACAGAAGGCATCATAAAGACAGACATACCCGAGGCCCACATCATCGGTACCGCTCCTGACGAGGCGAGTTACTGGAAGCTGATGAAACAACAACTCCCCGACCTCGTGCTCCTCGACTTGGGACTGGGCGGATCGACAACGGTAGGTGTGGAGATATGCCGTCACACAAAACAAAGCTATCCGGCAGTGAAGGTACTGATTTTCACGGGGGAGATACTCAACGAGAAACTTTGGGTAGATGCCCTGGATGCCGGCTGCGACGGCATCATCCTCAAAAGCGGCGAACTGCTCACACGCAGTGATGTGGCAAGTGTGATGGACGGCAAGCGGCTTGTCTTCAACCAACCCATCTTGGAAAAGATCGTCGAGCGATTTAAGAAGAGCGTAGACAACGAGCTCATGCGCCAGGAAGCGTTGATTAACTACGATATCGATGAATACGATGAGCGTTTTCTCCGTCATCTGGCCCTCGGATATACAAAAGACCAAATCACCAACCTTCGCGGAATGCCATTTGGCGTGAAGAGCCTGGAGAAAAGGCAGAACGAACTCGTACAGAAGCTCTTTCCTAATGGCAATGGCGGCATCGGCGTCAATGCTACCCGTCTGGTGGTGCGTGCACTGGAACTGCGCATCCTGGACATAGACAACCTGCATCCTGATGAGGAGTAAACACCTATTATCGAAGTTGCTCCTGACACTGGTCCTGTCGCAGGTGGCCGTTGTCTTAGGGTCATGGTTGTGGACGGCGGCCATGCCCGCCTCCTACATGCACTCACTGCTCAGCGACAGCGGCATCAGGTGGTTCTTCGGTACCTTTGTCGAAAATCAGGCAAAGCCACTGATAGTGTGGCTGCTACTTTGCGACATTGCCGTAGGCTGCTGGCAGGCCAGTGGACTGTGGGTGGCCGTAAAAGCATTGTGCCAACGTCTTCCGCTTGAGGCGCAACAGAAATCAGGGCTACAGGCGGCCATCGGACTGATGGTCGTGGAGGCTGCTGTCATACTGCTGCTCACACTGCCCTTTCACGCCGTACTGCTCAGCGTGACAGGACATCTGATACCCAGCAGCTTCTCCGTAGCCTTTATCCCTATTCTTGCCTTCATGGCTGGGACGGTAAGCATAGCCTATGGCTTATTCAGCGGCATACTCCATAACTATCACGACGTCTTCCAATGCGTTTGTCATGGCACCAAATGCTTAAAACAATTGGTCGTCCTCTATGTTTTGGCCACAGAACTCTATTGTTCCATTGTCTATGTATGTAGCTGACCACGTTGTTTTTTTACGTCTGAGAGCGTTTTTTTTGAAATAAACGCTTGTCATGTCAAATAAAAGCCGTAATTTTACAACTTGAAAAAGAAAGAAAATGGCTTAGAACGCAAGGAAAAGCCCTAAAATCGAATTTAAACGAAAAGACAACATTATTAAATGGACGAAAATTTGACTATTGATCAAGACCGGATCATGAAAATCAACATTGAGGAGGAGATGAAGACATCTTACATCGACTACTCTATGTCGGTCATCGTGGCACGTGCGCTTCCCGATGTACGAGATGGTTTCAAGCCCGTACACCGCCGCATACTCTACGGCATGCTCGGATTAGGCAATACGAGCGACAAGCCTTACAAGAAGTGTGCGCGTGTGGTAGGTGAGGTATTAGGTAAATACCACCCTCACGGTGACAGTTCTGTATACGGGGCCTTGGTGCGCATGGGACAAGACTGGAACATGAGGTATAAGCTCGTTGACGGACAAGGTAACTTTGGTAGCGTTGACGGCGACTCTCCTGCCGCCATGCGTTACACGGAGTGCCGTCTGTCAAAGATGGGCGAGCATATCATGGACGACATCGATAAAGATACCGTCGACATGACCAATAACTTCGATGACACCTTGAAGGAACCCACCGTGATGCCTACCAAGATCCCTAACCTCTTGGTCAATGGTGGCAACGGTATAGCCGTGGGTATGGCTACCAACATCCCCACACACAACCTCAATGAGGTCATTGACGCATGCTGCGCCTATATCGACAATCCCGACATAGACGTAGAGGGACTGATGAAGTATATTCCTGCGCCTGACTTTCCTACAGGTGCCTACATCTACGGTCTGCAAGGCGTAAAAGAAGCATATACCACCGGAAGAGGACGCATCGTGATGCGCGCCAAGGCTGAGATAGAAAGCGACGACAACCATGACAAGATCGTGGTGACTGAGATACCTTACGGCGTCAACAAACAACAACTTATCGAATATATTGCCGACCTCGTGAAGGAGGGCAAGCTCGAAGGTATATCCAACGTAAACGATGAGACCGGTCGTCAGGGCATGCGTATCGTCGTCGACGTGAAGAAAGATGCCAACGCTAAGATCATCCTTAATAAACTCTTCAAGATGACGGCGCTGCAGAGCAGCTTCTCTGTCAACTGCATCGCACTGGTGCCCAACAAGCACGACCACTCGCAGCTCCGCCCGAAACTGTTGTCGCTCAAGGAGTGCATCTCCTATTTTATTGAGCACCGCCATGAAGTGACCATTCGCCGTACCAAATACGACTTGAACAAGGCCAAAGAACGTGCACACATCCTCGAAGGACTCATCATCGCCTGCGACAATATCGATGAGGTGGTGAATATCATCCGAAGCAGCGAGTCTCCATCAGATGCACAACGCAACTTGGAGAAGCGCTTCAACCTGGACGAACTGCAATCAAAGGCTATTGTCGACATGCGTCTGGCACAGCTCACCAAACTGCGCACCGACCAGTTGCACCAGGAGTTTGACGAACTGCAAAAGCAAATCGAATATCTGCAGCAGATCCTCGATGACCCCGAACTCTGCAAGAAAGTGATGAAAGACGATCTGCAGGAAGTGAAAGAGAAATACGGCGATGAGCGTCGCACGCAGATTATCCCCGACGAGCATGAGTTCAATGCCGAAGACTTCTATCCCAACGACCCCGTGGTCATCACCGTAAGCCATCTCGGCTACATCAAGCGCACGCCCCTGAAGGAGTTCCGGGAGCAGGCCCGTGGAGGCGTAGGCTCCAAGGGTGCCCATACACGAGAAAAAGACTTCACGGAATACATCTATCCGGCAACCATGCATCAGACCATGCTTATCTTCACACGCTTCGGACGTTGCTACTGGCTGCATTGCTATGACATTCCTGAGGGCGACAAGACGTCTAAAGGCCGTGCCATACAGAACCTGCTCAACATCGAGGCAGGCGATAGCGTAAACGCTTTCTTGCGGCTGCGCGGACGGGGACTGGAGAACGAAGAGTTCACCAACAACCATTATGTGGTATTCGCCACAAAGAACGGCACCGTGAAGAAGACTTGCCTGAAAGAATACTCACGGCCACGTGCCAACGGTGTCAAAGCGCTCAACATTGCTGAAGGCGACGAAGTGGTGGACGTAAGACTGACCAACGGCCACAATGAACTGATCATTGCCGACCGCAACGGACGTGCCGTGCGCTTCGACGAGAGTGCTGTGCGTACTATGGGACGTGCCTCGACAGGTGTTCGTGGAATGATGCTTGATGGTAATGGCGACGAAGTCATTGGCATGATTGTTGTAAATGATGCTGAAAAGGAAACGGCTATGGTGGTGAGCGAGAATGGCTACGGGAAACGCTCGGCTATCTCCGACTACCGCAAGACAAACCGTGGCGGTAAGGGCGTGAAGACCATGGCCATCACCGACAAGACCGGCAAACTGGTCGCTCTGAAAAACGTCACAGACGAGAATGACCTGATGATCATCAACAAGAGTGGTATCGTCATTCGCATGGCCGTAGCTGATGTAAGAGTCATGGGACGCGCCACACAAGGCGTCAGACTCATCAACCTTTCCAAGAAGAATGACGTCATTGCAAGCGTTTGTAAAGTCATGAGCTCAGAACTGGAAGCTACCGTCGAGGCAGAGAGCCATCAGAAGATGACTCAGAGCGAGGCGCAGTTTGCTGAAGCAACCAACTCAATGGCATCTCACGACAGCCCTGCAGACGACAGCAACGCTGAGATAATGTCTCAACAAGAGGCTGATACAAACGGTGAGCCCGACAGCAATGGAGACAACACCGACGGTCAGCCGCTGGATTTCGAGAAGTAAGAATACACATAATTTAAATACACAAACTTATGAAAAAATTAATGATTGCGGCACTGATGATGCTCGGCACCTCAGCTGCCTTTGCTGGCGACAGTGAGCCTCTGAAAGCAGTCCTTGATGCAAAAGACTACAAACAGGCTGTACAGTTGCTGAACCAGAATCTGAGCCAACTGGCCAATGCGCAAGAGAAAGCCAAGGCTTACGAGCATGTTACCAAACTTGCCTTGCAGACCTATGACAAGCAGAACACTATTCAGACGAACAACGTCCAGGCTCAACTCTTGAAGGGAAAGATTGAGCCTTTAGACACTCTCGCTTTCTACGAGTCCGCCTACAATGCCTTGGTAAATGGTCTGGAATGTGTCAAATACGATGCCGAGCCTAACGAAAAAGGCAAAGTGAAACCTAAGTATACCAGCGCCCTTGGTCCACAACTTACCAATGCACGTATTGCCTTGGTTAATGCAGGTAACTATTACTCTCAGAAGAACAACCAGGACGGTGTACTGAAGTACTGGGGACTCTACCTCGATACCGACGACAATCCGCTCTTCAAGGCTACGAAGGAGAGTGAAAAGCAGTATTTCGGTCAGGTGGCATATTACACTGCCCTCTATGCAGGTCAGGCAAAGAAGTACGACAAGGCCGAGAAGTACGCTGACTTGGCCATGCGTGACTCTTCTATGCGCAAGAATGCCGAAAACCTGAAATATAGCATCGCCCGCATCAACCTCAAGACGGCAAGCGACTCGCTGGCATTCGTCAACAAGCTGCGCACTACCTACGAGGCCGATCCGAACAACGAGACCGTGTTCAGCCTGCTCTGCGATATGTACAATGGCTTAAACAAGACCGACGAACTGTCACAGCTCGTAGACAAGAAAATTGCCAGCGATCCCAACAACTTCGTTGCTCTTGCTACTAAAGCAAGACTCTTGCTTGACAAGGAAGGCAAGAGCCAGAAGCCTAACTACGATGAATGCATCGATCTCTACAAGCGTGCCATTCAGGCCAATCCTAAGAGCTCAATGGCTTACACCTTCCTCGGCTTTGCCATCAACAGTAAAGCTCAGTTGATCAACAACAACCCCAACGAGCAAAAGTCTCTCTATCGGGAGTCGGCTGGGTATTTGGAAAAAGCACAGGATCTTGATCCTGAACGCGCACAGGCCAACTGGGCATACCCCCTCTATCAGTGCTACTATGCACTCTACGGTATGGACGACAGCCGCACTAAGGATATACAGAAACTCATCCAGAAGTAATAGTACTCGACATTGATTATTGTCCGAAATTAAATAAGAATAAAGCTGTGCTTAAAGATGATGACATCTTGAGCGCAGCTTTTTCTTTACATACTTCCATAACAATCATAGTCAGATTTCATCAATTTCCAACCCAAGAAAACAGATTTCACCAACTCCCACCTTATATTCTTGCAATCTACCAACAAAAACATGTTACAAAAACATAAAGAAAGGAAGGCTTAAAGTTAAATATTGTCACATTTATCTGATGGGTAGACTTGAAAAGTAAAACGATGTTTTATTTATCGTTAAACGTGTATAAAAAACGGAAGATACCTTTGAAGTTTTTAAATTATTCACTAACTTTGCCATGACCTAAAAGGAGATTGGACAATTCCTATCCTGAAGGCATAAAAGTGAAAATGTAACTATAACAATTTATCAGCAATGGCAAAGATTAAGACTATTGGCGTGCTTACCTCTGGAGGAGATGCTCCAGGCATGAATGCTGCAATCAGAGCAGTGACCAGATCAGGCATCTGTAATGGTTTTAACATAAAAGGAATTTACCGTGGCTATGACGGCCTCATTGAAGATGATGTGAAGCCTTTCACCACAGAGAATGTCTCAGGCATCATCATGCAGGGCGGCACGATACTGAAAACCGCCCGCTCGAAGGCCTTTATGACAAAGGAAGGTCGTGATCAGGCTTATGAGACCTTGAAAAAGGAAGAAATCGACGCTCTTGTTGTCATCGGTGGTAATGGCTCACTGACGGGTGCCATGGATTTTGCCAGAGACTACGACATTTGCTGCATCGGTCTGCCAGGCACTATCGACAATGACCTCTATGGCACAGACACAACCATTGGTTATGATACCACCCTTAATACGATCGTAGATTGCGTAGACCGTATCCGTGACACGGCACAGAGTCATCAGCGAATCTTCTTCGTAGAGGTGATGGGACGTGACGCAGGTTTCTTGGCTCAAAACTCTGCCATTGCCAGCGGAGCTGAGGCTGCCATTATTCCTGAAGACTCAACTGACGTTGACCAGTTGGCGAAATTCATGGAGCGTGGTATCCGTAAATCAAAGAAAAGTTGCATTGTCATCGTATCAGAAAGTCCGAAATGCGGTGCCATGTACTATGCACAGCGTGTACGCAAAGAGTTCCCGGAGTTTGACGTACGTGTCTCCATATTAGGATATCTGCAGCGTGGCGGACGTCCTTCGGCCCACGACCGCATTTTGGCCAGTCGTACCGGTGTAGCCGCCATCGAGGCTATCTTGCAGGGACAACGAAACATCATGGTCGGACTCCGCAACAACGAAATTGTATATGTGCCACTGTCAGAGGCTATCCGCTCAGACAAGCCATTCGACAAGAAGCTTATTAAGGTGCTTGATGAACTGAGCATCTAATACAAGACAACACTGAGCATCTAATACAAGACAACAATATTAAAACTAAGAAATATGTCACAGATTAATGGACACATCTCACAGATCATTGGTCCTGTCATCGATGTATTTTTCGACACACAAGGACAAGATCCTGAAAAGGTGTTGCCTAAGATTTATGAGGCAATGACAGTGAAACGCCCCGACGGCCGTGACCTTGTACTTGAGGTGGAGCAACACATTGGTGAAGACACGGTGCGTTGCATCGCCATGGACAGTACCGACGGCCTGGAGCGAGGACTGGAAGTGAAGCCTTTGGGCGCTCCCATTCAGATGCCTTCCGGAGACCAGATCCGCGGTCGTATGATGAATGTGATCGGACAGCCTATCGACGGTATGAAGCCTCTCAGCATGGAGGGCTCCTATCCTATTCACCGTAAGGCTCCTAAATTTGAGGACCTGTCAACTCACAAAGAGATGCTACCCACGGGTATCAAGGTCATCGACCTGCTGGAACCTTACATGCGAGGCGGCAAGATCGGTTTGTTCGGTGGTGCCGGTGTAGGTAAGACGGTGCTTATCATGGAGCTCATGAACAACATCGCCAAGGGTCACAATGGATATTCAGTGTTTGCCGGTGTTGGTGAGCGTACTCGTGAGGGTAACGACCTTATTCGTGATATGCTCGACTCAGGTGTCATACGCTATGGCGAGAAGTTCAGAAAGGCCATGGATGAAGGCAAGTGGGACTTGTCCCTCGTCGATCCAGAAGAATTAAGTAAATCCCAATCGACTCTTGTCTATGGACAGATGAACGAACCGCCAGGGGCACGTGCACGTGTGGCACTGTCAGGTCTGACCATTGCTGAGGAATTCCGTGACCATGGAGGTAAGAACGGAGAGGCTGCAGATATCATGTTCTTTATTGACAATATCTTCCGCTTCACACAGGCAGGTTCCGAGGTATCCGCTCTATTGGGCCGTATGCCTTCCGCCGTGGGTTACCAGCCGACTCTTGCCAGTGAGATGGGTGCCATGCAAGAGCGTATCACCTCAACCAAACGCGGGTCCATAACCTCAGTACAGGCTGTCTATGTGCCTGCCGATGACTTGACCGACCCTGCTCCTGCTACAACGTTCTCACACTTGGATGCCACCACCGTGCTTGACCGTAAGATCACACAGTTGGGTATTTATCCTGCCGTGGACCCACTGGCCAGTACGTCGCGTATTCTTGACCCGCTGATTGTGGGTAAAGATCACTACGACTGCGCACAAAGGGTGAAGGAGACACTGCAGCATTACAACGAATTGCAAGACATCATTGCCATCCTGGGTATGGATGAGCTCTCCGATGACGACAAACTGGTTGTGAACCGCGCACGCCGTGTACAGCGTTTCCTTTCTCAGCCGTTCACCGTTGCCGAACAGTTCACTGGTATACCAGGTGTCATGGTCAGTATCGAAGATACCATCAAGGGATTCAATGCCATCCTCGACGGCGAGGTCGACGACCTGCCGGAGCAGGCATTCATGAACGTAGGCACCATCGATGACGCCATTGCCAAGGGTAAGAAATTGATGGAAGCCGCTAAGGCATAAATCAATAAAGTATGTTGAAGTTAAAGATCATATCACCAGAAAGAGTCATCTTCAAGGGAGATGTGGAGTCCGTAAAGGTACCGGGGACACTCGGAAATTTCGAGATCCTCAACAACCATGCGCCTATCATATCTTCACTTGTAGATGGGAAGGTGGAGTACGCTGCCAACGGTGGCAGCCATACGATAGACATTGAAGGCGGATTCGTTGAAGTGAAGAAAAACGAAGTAAACCTTTGTGTTGAGCTCAAATAATAAAGTATCAACAACAAAGCATCAACAACACACTATCAGCAATAAAGCAAACGAAATGAATGTGAAGTTCATACGTAAGGTAGGATTGTGGATCATAGTTGGAGTAACGCTATTGGTGCTTCTCCTTCTCAATGTCCTTAACCGGCAGAACTGGACTGACATCGTTGTCATCGTTGCACTGGTTGCTCTGGTTGTGTGGTTTCTGATTACTGCTATATGGTATCGGGTATCACGATAGTCGTATGCCTGCTGATATTCATAATCTTAGGAGGAGGATGGATAGCAGGCTATCAATATCTGAAAGACAAGGGCCCGCAATATCTTGTAAGGTTCTACCTTATATACGCTATATTCAGAATACTTACAGTGCTGAGTGTTGCAGTCGTATACATCTTCTTCATTTCTGGGAGTACAGCAGAGTCAAAATCATTCGTGCTCATGCTCTTCACTATGTATGTTCTAATGATGGCTTTGACACTGATAATGAAACATTAAAAGGTCTAGGTTAAATGAATAATTTTAGACACATATTATGCTTATTACTGACGTTGTTCCTAGCGATTCCGGCTATGGCAGCAGCAGAAGGTGGAGGTGAAAAACCTAACACCTCCGCCGTCGTGCTTGCTCATATCAAGGACTCCTACGAATGGCACGTCACAGACATTGGTAAGAAACATATTATTATCAACCTGCCGGTAATCGTGAAGAGTTCAACCGGATGGCATGTATTTAGCACAGCAAAGTTCGCAGAGGAACCGGATGCTCAAGGGTTTCGCAATGGTCCCTACAATCTGTCCATTGCGACAAAAGGTGACCATGCAGGTAAAATAGTGGAGAAACAAGGAAGCAACATCTCGCTCCCTTTCGACATATCTATCACTAAGACAGTAGCCGTATTGTTTATTGACGCTATACTCCTGTTGCTCTGCATTTTGATTCCCGCCCGATGGTATCGTCATCACAAACCGGAAGACAAAGCCCCCGGAGGTTTTACAGGCTTGGTTGAGATGTTAGTCAGTTGGGTGGAAGAAAACATCATAAAGGCTGGTGTAGGAGAAGGCTACGAAAAGTATTCACCTTACCTGCTCACATGTTTCTTCTTCATCTTCACTTGCAATCTGATGGGCTTGGTGCCGTTTCCACCGGGTGGAGGTAATGTGACAGGTAATATAACGGTCACATTCTTCCTGGCACTCTGCACATTCATCATCACTCAATTCAGTGGATCTAAGCATTACTGGAAAGACATATTCTGGCCTGACGTTCCCATGGCACTTAAGGCCTTCCCATTGATTCCGGTCATTGAGTTTGTAGGCATCTTCACAAAGCCTTTCGCCTTGATGATCCGACTATTCGCCAACATGATGGCAGGTCATGCCATAGCCATATCACTGTCGTGCATCATCTTTGTAGTAGCAACGATGGGTATCGGTATTGCCATTGGCATGTCAGCCCTTAGCGTGGTGATGAGCATCTTCATGATGTGTCTCGAACTGCTGGTATGCTTCATTCAATCCATGGTGTTTACCATGCTGAGTTCCATCTTCATCGGACTGGCAAAAGCAAAGGATTAATAATACACATTATTTAATAATAAACATCAGTCATAGATTTACAAGTCATGCAGTTGATAAGCAACGGCTCACGGCTATGAGATTAAGACATTAGACAATAATTAATAAACATAAAACATTACAACTATGATTTCAGCATTATTATTACAGGCCGCAGCAGCAGGCCTTGGTAAGTTGGGCGCTGGTGTCGGCGCAGGTCTTGCAGCTATTGGTGCAGGTATTGGTATTGGCCGTATCGGTGGTCAGGCAATGGACGCTATGGCTCGTCAGCCTGAGGTAATCAACAAGATCTTTACCAACATGATTGTTGCCGCCGCTCTGATTGAGGGTGTTGCCCTTTTCGCTGTTGTTGTGGCATTCCTCTGCATTTAATCAATAATAAAAATCAATACTGCGTATGGATTTATTAATGCCAAGTACAGGCTTGCTGTTTTGGATGACCATAGTCTTCCTCTGCGTGCTTGCCATCTTGTGGAAATGGGGATTTCCGGCCATCACCAAAATGGTACGGGACCGTCAGGACTACATCAATGGAAGCTTGAAGAAGGCGCATGAGGCCAACGAGAAGCTTGCCAATATCCAGAAAGAAGGCGAATCCATTCTGCAGGAAGCGCGCGAGAAACAAGCTGCTGTCTTGAAAGAGGCAGCGGCTACCCGTGACGCTATCGTTGCGAAAGCAGCTGACGAGGCAAAAGAGAAGGGCACCGAGCTCATCAATGATGCCAAGGCAGAGATTGAACAGGAGAAGCAGCAGGCTATACGCGAGATTCGCGCACAAGTGGCAGAGCTTTCCGTCAAGATTGCCGAAAAGATTGTCAGAGAGAAACTTTCGTCTGACGATAAGCAGATGGAATTGATTGACAAACTGCTTGATGAAGTATCTGTTAACGGCCAGTCTGAAAAATAAGTGTTGAGCGTATGGATTTAGGTGTTATATCAGTAAGATATGCGCGTGCACTCCTCAAGAGTGCCACCGACCTCAAACAGGAAGATGCGGTCTACAGCGAGATGCAAACACTAGCCAAAAGCTATCTGCAGGTGCCGCAACTCCGGTTTACCATTGACAATCCTATGCTTGCTAAGGACAAGAAGCTGGCACTGTTGCAGACAGCATGCGGCAATGAACTGACAAAGCTCACAACAATGTTTCTGCAACTGGTGTTGAAAGAGAACCGGGAGAACATTCTTCAATTCATGGCAAACTCGTATATCACGCTTTACCGTCAGGAGAAGAAGATAACCCGTGGAACACTGATCACCGCCACCGCCGTCTCTCCCCAAATCGAGGAGAAGATGAAGAAAATGGTTGAGAGCAAAACCCACGGTACGGTAGAGTTCAACACGGAAGTGGACCCCTCCATCATTGGCGGTTTCATTCTCGAGTACGACACCTATCGCATGGATGCCAGTGTAAAGACGAAGCTCAGCAAGGTACTTCAAGAACTGGACAAGTAAAAAACGAATAACGAATTACCGATTTATTGTGATTTATCATGAGTGATAAAATAAAACCAAGTGAAGTGTCGGAAGTGCTGCTCAAACAGCTTGAAGGCATCAACGCAGAGGAACAGTTCGACGAGATCGGCACCGTTCTCACCGTAGGTGATGGTGTGGCTCACGTCTATGGACTTCGCAACGCTGAGGCCAGTGAGTTGCTTGAGTTCGAAAATGGCACCAAGGCCATCGTGATGAACTTGGAGGAGGACAATGTTGGCTGCGTGCTGCTGGGTTCTTCCTCAGGCATCAAGGAAGGCATGAAGGTGAAACGCACCCATCGTATCGCCTCCATCCGAGTGAATGACAATTTCCTCGGACGTGTGGTCAACACATTGGGCGAGCCAATTGACGGAAAGGGAGAAATCGACCTGACCGGTGCATTCGAAATGCCACTTGACCGTAAGGCACCTGGTGTCATCTACAGACAGCCCGTGAAGACCCCATTACAGACAGGTCTGAAGTCAATCGACTCTATGATTCCTATCGGCCGGGGCCAGCGTGAGTTGATTATCGGTGACCGCCAGACTGGTAAGACTGCCGTGGCTATCGACACCATCATAAACCAAAAAGGAAACTACGAGGCAGGCAAGCCCGTGTACTGCATCTATGTAGCCATCGGTCAAAAAGCAAGTACTGTGGCTGCACTTGTACAGACATTGAAAGAGCACGGCGCCCTACCCTACACCATCATCGTAAGTGCTACCGCAGCCGACCCAGCTGCCATGCAATACTATGCACCATTTGCAGGAGCTGCAATCGGTGAGTATTTCCGTGACCGCGGCCTTGACGCACTGGTCGTCTACGATGACCTGTCTAAACAAGCCGTGGCCTATCGTGAGGTATCATTGATTTTGCGTCGTCCTTCTGGTCGTGAGGCATATCCGGGTGATGTGTTCTACCTTCACTCCCGTCTGTTGGAACGCGCTGCGCGCATCAACGATCAGCAAGAGATTGCCGAGCAGATGAACGACCTGCCAGAGTGCATGAAAGGCCATGTCAAAGGTGGTGGCTCACTGACAGCCCTGCCAATCATCGAGACGCAGGCCGGTGACGTGTCCGCATACATCCCGACCAATGTGATTTCCATCACCGATGGACAGATATATCTTGAGACCGACCTGTTCAACCAAGGCTTCCGCCCTGCCATCAATGTAGGTATATCGGTAAGCCGTGTAGGTGGCTCGGCACAGATCAAGAGTATGAAGAAGGTGGCTGGAACACTGAAAATCGATATGGCACAGTACCGTGAGTTGGAGTCCTTCTCTAAGTTCTCAAGCGACATGGATCCCGTGACTGCCATGACCATTGACCGTGGTCGTAAGAACAATCAGCTGCTAATCCAGCCCCAATACAGTCCTATGCCGGTGGGTGAACAGATAGCCATCATTTACTGTGGCGTGCATGGATTGCTGCGTGACGTACCAGTAGAAGAAGTACGTAGCTGTCAGGATCAGTTCCTTGACCAAATGCGCACACAGCATAAAGATGTCATCGATACCTTAGGCTCCGGAAAAATTGACGATGCCTGCACAAAGGTAATCGAGGAAGTGATGGGCAATGTCGCTGGTCAATACAAGAAATAGTTAGCTTATGCCTTCATTAAAAGAGATAAAGACCCGTATCGCATCCGTTCAGAGCACTCGTAAGATAACGAGTGCAATGAAGATGGTGGCTTCGTCGAAACTCCATCATGCACAGGTTGCCATTCAGAACATGTTACCCTATGAAAACCTACTGGAGCATATTCTGAAGTCGTTTCTTGCCTCCGCATCAGAGGATGCCAGATCAATCCTCAGTACCGAACGAAAGGAACTCAAATCGGTGGCCCTTATTGTGTACTCCTCCAACAGTTCATTGTGCGGAGGCTTCAACAACAATGTCATCCGCATGATGCAGCAGGCCATAGATGGGTATAAGGCTCAAGGCATCAGCAACATAACCATCTATCCCATAGGACGGAAGGTAGCCGAGAAAGTGGTAAAGTTGGGTTACAAGCCTGCCGGCGACTTCATTGAGCTGGCCGACAAGCCGAACGCTGCAGTCTGCAAGGATATAGCAGAAGAGCTGACCAACAAATACCTGAAACACGAAGTAGACAAAGTAGAGCTCATCTACCACCACTTCAAAAGCGCAGGTTCGCAAGTACTTACACAACGCACCTTCCTGCCCATAGACCTTTCAACGGAGAGCATCGGTGCTTACAATGACCGTGATTTGTCCAGCAACATGGTAACCGCTAAGGCACAAGCCTATCTGAAGGAAAAAGGAAGACTGAAAGAACAGACCGAGAATGAGGTAAAGCCGCTCAACGACGATTTCATCGTGGAACCGGATCTGACGACTGTTCTCAAGTCTCTTATCCCGAAGTTGCTTGACTTGATGGTTTACACCGCGCTTCTCGACAGCAATGCCTCAGAGCATGCCGCACGAATGGTAGCCATGCAAACCGCTACGGACAACGCCGATGAGTTGCTCAAGGAGCTCAACCTCGACTATAACAAGAGCCGTCAGGCTGCCATCACCAGTGAGTTGCTTGACATCGTAGGTGGAAGTGCAAACAATTGATTGCAACACAATCAATACTATACAATCTGAAAACGGCCCGTGCCGTTGTCTGGCATTCAGAGTCATAGAATATTTTATCATGGCTTTGTTATACAACAGGCAACAACACGGGACGCTTTTGCTTTAATTACGTAGTTAAACAATGAGGAAAATACTACTCTATCTTCTCTTTCTCATCGTCGTCCTGCCCTGCGCCGCACAACGAAAAGAAATAGCCACAGCTGCCGACCAGGTGAAAAGTGGCAAGAAACTGGAGGATGCCGAAAAATCTATGCGCACCTTGCTTAAAGACTCTGCCAATCGGGATAATGCAAAGATATGGAAGGTCTTGTTTGATGCCATGCAGAAACAATACGAGCAAGGCAATGAGAAACTATACCTGAAACAGAAATACGACACAACATTGCTGTTCAATACCGCCTACCGTATGTTTACCGATATGGAAACATACGATTCTATTGATGCCCGTCCAGATAAGAAAGGCCGGGTAAAGACAAAAATGAGAAAACAAAACGGCGCCCTGCTCAACCAACTACGTCCGAATCTATATTTTGGTGGGTTGTTCTTCATTGGCAAGCAACAATATAGCCATGCCTACGACATGCTCAATGTTTACATTAATGCATCCACACACCCAATGTTTGAGCCGTATCACTATGCCCAGAAAGACGCTCGTCTGCCTCAGGCCGCCTACTGGGCCGCTTATTGTGGGTACAAACTTAAAGACGCCAGAAAAATTCTCAACCATACATATAATGCGCTCAAAGACACCACGCACCATGAGAGCATGCTTCAACTTTTGGCTACGGCATATCAACTGGAAAGCGATACAACCCGCTACCTTCAAACGCTTGACGAGGGATTTAAAGCCTATCCCCTATCCGATTTCTTCTATCCACACATCGTTGACTATTATTCCAGTCAAGGTGATTGGGACAAGGCTCTGGCATATACAGACTCTGCGCTCATAGCTGACAGCACCAACGTTACTGTACTCCTCGCTAAGAGTACATTGTTGCTCAACACTGCTGACTATGACGGATGTTTCGCTATCAGTAGCCGACTGACAAAATCTCAACCCGATTTAGCCACAGCATGGCTCAACGCAGGACTCGCAAAATTCAATCAAGGTGTATCACTCGACAAGAACTTGCAGTCTTCCGCTAAAACAAGACGACAGATACTGCAGCTTTACACAGAGGCACTGCCCTTCCTGGAGAAATACCGCTCACTGCAACCCAACGCGAAAGACAAATGGGGACTGCCCCTATATACCATTTATCTCAATCTCAACAAAGGAAAAGAATTTGATGAAATCGACAAATTGATTGGCAAATGAACATTCAAGACATCACCACAAAGCTCAACATCACGCTCAGCCCGATGCAAGAGGCTGCTTCAAAGGCATTTATACAAAGCCACGACAATTTGATTATCCTTAGTCCTACAGGCAGTGGTAAGACGCTGGCTTATCTGCTTCCGCTTACACAATTTGTCCAACAGGGCGATGCCTCCGTACAGGCCATCATACTGGTTCCAGGCCGCGAGCTGGCTGTTCAGTCTTATGAGGTATTCCGCAATCTTGGCAGTGGACTGCGAGGCTACGTGTGCCACGGAGGACGCCCCACCATGGAGGAGCATCAGGAAATACGGGCCATACATCCGCAAGTCATCTTCGCTACACCAGGACGCATGCTTGACCACCTCGACAAACACAACTTCGAGGACTCTGCCATTCGCTTACTGGTAATCGACGAGTTTGACAAATGCTTGCAGTTGGGCTTCCAACAGGAGATGTCCTCCATCGTCGAGCATCTGTCACCGAGCATCCGGAAGGTATTCCTGTCAGCGACCAAACCCGACACCGAAGTCCCTTCCCTGTTTGACACATCCAATTTTAAGACTATCGATTTTAGAGAGGAAGACACAGGAGAACGAATCAAAGTCTTTTGCGTAAGAAGTGAAGACAAGGACAAACTCACGACGCTGAACAAACTACTGCTCAGCCTCCAGACACATTGCAGCATCGTATTTCTCAACTACAGAGAGAGCGTTGAACGGACCGCTCATTTCCTAAGTACCCAGGGATTCTCCGTCTCCGCCTACCATGGCGGATTGGATCAGCGGCAGCGGGAAGAGGCACTCTACCAATTTGCCAATCACAGTACCAATATCCTTGTGTGCACCGATCTTGGAAGCCGGGGGCTGGATATTCCAGATGTTGAAAACATCATCCACTATCACATTCCCGAAACGCAGGATGCTTACATCCATCGTATTGGACGTACCGCACGATGGGACAAGCAAGGCAAGGTATTCTTTCTCCTCAACAGCGAAGAGCAGTTGCCTGCCTATATCAGCGAAGCCGACGACTATACCATCGATGCAACTCCATGCGCACCCCTGCAACCTCTCATGACAACACTATACATCGGAAAGGGCAAGAAAGACAAGCTGTCAAAAGGTGACATCGTCGGTTTCCTGTGCAAGACCGGCCAACTAAAGGCCAGTGACATCGGCCACATCGACGTGTACGACCACTATTCACTGGTGGCCGTGAATGCAAAACTGGCGGAAAAGACGGTGAGCAACGTCAAGGGGAAAAAGATCAAAGGCATTAAAACCATCATTGAACGGCACACGTCGGATAAGCCCTAACATGCCCCAAATAATGGTCAACCAAATAATTTAATAGATTTATAGATATTTTGCCACATAATATTTTGAACTTTCAGAAACAAATGTTAACTTTGCAATGCAAAGCTAAATTAAAGCTACAATAGACATGAAACAAACGATCTTGGTAACCGGAGGCACGGGCTTCATCGGTTCACATACAGCAGTTGAGCTCATCGAGGCAGGATACAATGTAGTAATTGTGGATAACCTGTCAAACTCAAACATCAAGGTACTTGACGGTATTGAGAAAATAACAGGTACACGTCCTGCATTTGAGCAAGTAGACCTGCGCGACAAGGAAGCCACAGAGGGCGTCTTCAAGAAATATCCGGAGATAGATGGCATCATCCACTTTGCCGCAAGCAAGGCCGTAGGTGAAAGTGTCCACAAGCCCCTACTCTATTATCGCAACAACATCGTATCACTGGTCAACTTGTTGGAGCTCATGCCCGTCTACAACGTCAAAGGCATTATCTTCTCTTCCAGTTGCACCGTGTACGGCCAGCCGAAGCCGGAGAATCTTCCTGTAACAGAAGACGCTCCTCACCAAAAGGCAACTTCTCCTTACGGCAATACCAAGGAGATCAACGAGCAGATTATCTATGACTACATTCATAGTGGTGCTCCCATCAAGAGCATCATTCTGAGATATTTCAACCCCATCGGCGCCCATCCGTCAGCATTGATAGGAGAGTTACCCAATGGAGTACCAGCCAACCTCATTCCCTACGTCACGCAGACAGCTATCGGCATCCGAAAGCAGTTGACCATCTTTGGCAATGACTACAACACGCCTGACGGTACCTGCATCCGCGACTATATTTATGTTGTCGACCTGGCCAAAGCTCATGTAGCCGCAATGGCTAGAGTTCTTGACGGCAATGGAGACAACATAGAGTACTTCAACATCGGCACGGGACATGGCAATTCAACTCTTGAGATTGTCAACACCTTTGAGAAAGCTACCGGCGTAAAACTCAATTGGAAGTTCGGCCCCCGCCGTGAAGGCGATATCGAGAAAATTTGGGGTGACTGCTCCAAAGCCAACAAAGTATTGGGCTGGAAAGCCGATACACCGTTGGATGACGTGATGAGATCTGCATGGAAATGGCAGTTAAAGTTACGTGAAGACGGTATCATGTGAATATAATATTTAATGATGTGAAATATAGCGGATCATTTATCCGCGATTTGTGTTTGTGTTGTTGTGAGGCTTCGACGTGAGTCGAGGTCTCATTTTTTATATAGAGAAACGTAACAGAAGAAGTAAGCAAATTATTGAGCTTACACCAAGGCCTAGAGCCCCTGCGTATGGAGCAAACATGAAAAGACTTCCACAGGAAGACAACTACCAATCAAAAAATAGTTTACAAAACGCCGATTTTGTTTTAACACATTCTACGACCCCCAAATAGACAAAATCGAATTGAATAAGTCCCGACATCGTCAATAATTCGATTTTACAACAATACCTAATTGACATATCGCCGAAAGGCCAATGCTCTTTCGGCGGAGAACCGATGCCATATCGGCGAAAAGCCAGCGACATATCGGCGAAAAGCCAGCGACATATCGGCGAAAAGCCACTCTGTTTTCACTGAAATAACATGCCCATGAAGGCTATTACCGAAGCTTGAATTTTACAAATTACTGACAGACAACGACTTAAATTATTTTTCCAACAATTGAGTATTTGCTCAAGGGAGGACGGTCGTTGGCAAAGAAGCGATTCTCAGAGCGATTTAACATAATAAAAAATGACAGTCTACTTTATAAGGGACATTTATAACAAACAATAATATACCATTTCCGCATCAACAAGTTCGATAAAATAACATTCCACCATTACCATTTCAAGAGCCCCTTTTCCCATATCAATAACCGAATGAAAAATAAAAAAAACGACAAAGTCTTTGATAATTAGCAAATTTGTCGTACCTTTGCACCCGCTGTCACGAGTTGGCAGCATAAATTCAAACCTTTAAATAGTTTTTTAAAACAAAATGGCAACAAAAATCAGATTGCAACGCGGCGGCCGCAAGGGCTATGCTTTCTACAGCATCGTGATCGCCGACGTGAGAGCACCACGTGATGGTAAATTTACTGAGAAGATTGGTACTTACAACCCCAACACCAATCCTGCTACCGTAGATTTGAATTTCAATCGTGCACTGTATTGGGTGGAGACCGGCGCACAGCCTACCGACACCGTACGTAACATCCTTAAGAACGAAGGTGTGTACATGATGAAGCACCTGCGTGGCGGTGTGAAGAAAGGCGCTTTCGACGAAGCTGCATGCCAGCAGAAGTTCGACGCCTGGAAGGCTGCTAAGGATCAGAAGAACAACGCTTTGGTTGACGCTCAGAAGAAGTCACGTCAGGAAGAGGCCGCTAAGGCTCTCGACGCTGAGAAGAAGGTGAACGAGACCATTGCCAAGAAAGTAGCTGAGAAAAAGGCTGCTGAGGCCGCCGCTAAGGCTGAGGCTGAAGCTGCTAAAGCTGCCGAGGCCAACACAGAGGAGACTCCCGCTGAGGGCGAGGCTGCTCCCGCTGAGGCATAAAATTGGCAAGTTTCAAGCTTTTACGAATTAACAGAGGGTGTATCATGGAGCATGGCTCCTGATACACCCTCTTTCGTATCTTACAAACTCTCACAAAAAGTAAGAGATAGCAGAAAACAAAAATGCCGAACAACGTTACCCGTTATTCAGCATCTTCTTAAATGTCGGGGCGACAGGATTCGAACCTGCGACCACCTGGTCCCAAACCAGGAGCGCTACCGGACTGCGCTACACCCCGTCCTCAAAAAAAGCCATCCTCAAACAGTCGTCTTCGGATTTGCGGACGCAAAGGTAGAACTTTTATCTGTATTGACCAAACTTTTCCTGACTTTTTTCTCATCTTAGGCGCTTTTATCCTAAATAAGAGGAATTAAAGTGATATAGTATTTGCAAAGTTCAATAACTTTTTATTAAATTTGCAACATCATTTGCATCGCAATCAATCTCACAACTTATAAGAACGCACATTATTTGAGCAAACAATGAAAAGAAAACTGTTTTTATTACTGGCCGCAATCTGTGTGCTTACCTCCGCACAGGCCGAAGATCAGTTGCCCGCATGGCTTAAGATGATCAAGATCTCAGGCTATGCTATGGGGCAGTATCAGTACACCAGTCAAGAAGGAGCCAAGGCCAACACCTTTGCCATTCGTCTGGGACGTGTAATCATCGACGCGCATCCTTCCAAGGACTGGGCAGCCAGAGTGCAATTCCAGTACAATGGCAATACGGCCGACCTCACGCAGGGCATCAGAGTTGTAGATGTCTTCGCAGAATGGCAGCATTTCGATTTCTTGAAGATTAAGGCAGGACAATTCAAGCGCGCCTTCACCTTTGAGAACCCCATGAACCCAATCGACCAAGGCTTTATGAGCTATAGCCAGAACGTAAGCAAGCTGGCTGGTTTCGCCGACCGTGACGGTGCCGTAGCCAGCAATGGACGTGACATCGGTGTGCAACTGCAAGGTGATTTCCTCAAAAACGCCAACGACCGTTATCTGTTACACTATCAGATTGGTGTCTACAACGGTCAAGGCATTAACACCAAGGACGTAGACCAACAGAAGGATATCATCGGTGGCGTTTGGGTAATGCCCGTAAAGGGCTTGCGCATCGGCGCCTTCGGTTGGGAAGGCTCTTATTCACGCAAAGGCTCATGGACCGACGAGCAGGGCAAGACACACAAAGGTCTGCGCAAGCTTCCTCAGCACCGCTATGCCTTCTCTGCTGAATACAAGGCCAACGACTGGACACTGCGCTCGGAATACATCCACTCTACCGGTAAGGCTTTCACCACAACCTACAAGAGCAGTGCCGATTTGAGCAATGCCAATGTAAACGAAGCAATAGGCAGCAAAGCCGACGGCTTGTACGCACTCGCTATCGCACCTTTGGCCACCATCAACAAGCAAAAGCTTTACATCAAAGCACGTTACGATGTCTATAGAGAATCAGCAGACTGGGGCACAGCAAAGACCTACTATGAGGCAGGCTTCAATTACCTCATAAGCAAGAACCTGCAAATCAATCTCGAGTATGCGCGTGTCAACGATAAGAGCCGCTTCAACAGGGCGCTGAGTGATAAGCACGATTACAACATGGTTGACTGCGAACTCGACTTCAGATTCTAAAATGGAAGAGATAATCACAGGACATTACGGCAACGAAACATCAAATAAAGTTAAATAAACGTAATTATTTCCGTTTGCTCCACCTTAATATAAGCCAAAGCGGGAAAGAATTCGTAACTTTGCATCGTTGTTAAGGCATAAGTAAAATTGTGCCCGAAAAAATCAACATAATGTCCAACTTATTTAATTACAAAACATTTTAAATTATTTATGTCAAATTTTAACGACGTCAAGAACGTTAAGCCATTAGACGACTTCAACTGGGACGAGTTTGAGAATGGCGCAGCTTCCACTGTTAGCAAGCAGGATCTCGAGAAAGCCTACGATGACACGCTGAACAAGATTCAGGAGCACGAGGTAGTCGAGGGTACCGTTATCTCTATTGATAAGAAAGAGGTAGTGGTCAACATTGGTTACAAGAGCGATGGTATCATCCCCGCTTCTGAGTTCCGCTACAATCCCGACCTGAAGGTAGGCGACAAAGTAGACGTTTACGTAGAGGATCAGGAAGACAAGCGCGGTCAGCTCGTTCTGTCTCACAAGAAGGCTCGCCTGGCTAACAGCTGGGAGAAGATCAACGAGGCCATGGAGAAGGATGAAGTTGTTCAGGGCTACATCAAGTGCCGCACCAAGGGTGGTATGATTGTCGACATCTTCGGCATCGAGGCATTCCTTCCCGGCAGCCAGATTGACGTCCATCCTATACGTGACTACGATGTGTTCGTAGGCAAGACCATGGAGTTCAAGGTTGTGAAGATCAACCAGGAATTCCGCAACGTAGTTGTCTCTCACAAGGCTCTTATTGAGGCTGAGCTCGAGGCTCAGAAGAAGGAGATCATCTCTCACCTTGAGAAGGGTCAGGTACTCGAGGGTACTGTCAAGAACATCACTTCTTACGGTGTGTTCGTTGACCTCGGCGGTGTAGACGGACTCGTTCATATCACAGACCTCTCTTGGGGCCGCGTAAGCGATCCTCACGAGGTTGTCTCTCTCGACCAGAAGATCAAAGTCGTTATCCTCGACTTCGATGAGGAGAAGAAGCGTATCGCCCTTGGCGTGAAGCAGCTCACTCCGCATCCTTGGGACAGCCTTGATCCTAACCTGAAGGTGGGCGACCACGTGAAGGGCAAGGTGGTTGTCATCGCTGACTACGGTGCATTCGTTGAGATTCAGCCCGGCGTTGAGGGCCTCATCCACGTCTCCGAGATGTCTTGGAGCCAGCACCTGCGTTCTGCACAGGAGTTCCTGCACGTAGGCGACGAGGTAGAGGCTGTCATCCTGAGCCTCGACCGTCAGGAGCGCAAGATGTCTCTCGGCATCAAGCAGCTTAAGGAAGATCCTTGGGAGAACATCGAGCAGAAATATCCCGTTGGTTCTAAGCACACTGCAAAGGTTCGCAACTTCACCAACTTTGGTATCTTCGTGGAGCTTGAGGAAGGCGTAGACGGACTGATTCATATCTCTGACCTGAGCTGGACCAAGAAGGTAAAGCATCCTTCAGAGTTCACTACTGTGGGTGCCGACATCGATGTTGTCGTGCTCGAGATTGACAAGGAGAACCGTCGTTTGAGCCTCGGTCACAAGCAGCTCGAGGAGAATCCTTGGGACAAGTACGAGGAGCTCTATCAGCCCGGCACTGTTCACGAGGGCAAGATCACTGAGATGATGGATAAGGGCGCTGTCATCACCCTGAACGAGGGCGGTGAAGGCTTCGCAACTCCTAAGCACCTCACTAAGCAGGACGGCTCACAGGCTAAGCTCGGTGAGGAACTGCCGTTCAAGGTGATTGAGTTCAACAAGGAGACCCATCGTATCATCCTCTCCCACTCTCGCACCTTCGAGGAGGGCCACGACGAGGTGAAGCCACGTCGTCACGCAACCAGCAACCGCAAACAGAGCGATACACCTGTCATCAACAACGTTGCAGCTGGTACTTCTCTGGGCGACCTCGATGTACTTGCCAAGCTGAAGGCTGACATGGAAAAGAACAAGTAATCAATTACACACTATGCATATAAAGAGGCAGCTCTCATCTGAGGGTTGCCTCTTTTTATTTTTAGAATTACTATCAGAGAAACTGTGCTTTCACATACTCTCAACCCCCAAACACCACATCCAACCAATAATACGACCTAAGGATAGACATGTTAGGGTATCATAAAAAGGCTATTCTAGTACCTTCATAACTCAAATTGAATAAATGCCATTAGTTTTTTTGATAATTAGAAGAAAAAGCCGTATTTTTGTAGACGAATAGCAACAAGCAAGAGGTATCAACTATGAAAATCATCAAATATCCTTCAAAAAGCCAGTGGCCGGACATTGTTAAAAGGCCTCACTTTGATTTGTCTCAACTCAACGCCACCGTCAAAAATGTTCTCGACGACGTGAAAGCACATGGCGACGAAGCCGTGAGGCACTATGAGAAGCAATTCGACCATGTTAGTCTCGACAGTCTTGCCGTAAGTGAGGAAGAGATCGAGGAGGCTTTCCAAACCATCTCTACTGAACTCAAAGCTTCTCTGGAACTGGCCCATCACAACATTGCCGCGTTTCATGAAGCACAACGCTTTGAAGGAAAGAAGATAGAAACAGCTCCAGGCGTGGATTGCTGGCAGAAAAGCGTCCCAATAGAAAAAGTAGGACTATACATCCCTGGAGGCACCGCTCCACTGTTTTCTACCGTTCTCATGCTGGCAACTCCTGCAAAGATAGCAGGATGTAAGGAAATTGTGCTTTGCACACCACCCAACCGGGAAGGAAAGATAAACCCAGCCATTCTCGCTGCCGCACGCATTGCTGGCGTTGAGCACATTTACAAAGCTGGAGGCGTACAGGCCATCGGTGCAATGGCATATGGCACAGAGAGCATTCCCAAGGTTTATAAGATCTTTGGGCCCGGTAACCAATTTGTGATGACGGCCAAACAACAAGTAAGCCTTCACGATGTTGCTATCGACATGCCTGCAGGTCCAAGTGAGGTATGTGTCATTGCCGACGACAGCAGCAATGCCACATTCGTAGCAGCCGATCTGCTCTCGCAAGCTGAACATGGCATCGATTCGCAGGTAATGCTTATCACCAACTCAGAAGAGATGCTCGACAAGGTGAAGGAAGAGACCGACCGCCAGCTTCAGAAATTGCCACGCAAAGAGATTGCGGCAAAGACATTGGAGAACTCACAACTGGTTTTGGTATACGACACTGATGAAGCCATGGAGCTAAGCAACTGCTATGCACCGGAACATCTTATCATAGCAACAAAAGACTACGAACAGCTGGCCACGAAAGTAATCAATGCAGGCAGCGTGTTCCTAGGCAAATGGGCCTGTGAGAGTGCCGGCGATTATGCTAGTGGCACCAATCATACACTGCCTACCCATCAATACGCATTGGCTTACAATGGAGTCAATCTGGACAGCTACAACCGAAAGATTACTTTCCAGCATCTTACCCGTGAAGGCATTGAGAGCATAGGAAAGGCTGTCGTCTGCATGGCAGAAAACGAGCAGTTGGAGGCACATGCCGAGGCCATGAGGCTAAGACTCAAGGAAATCGGGAAATAACTCCGGCGACAAGGCTTAGTTATATCCAAGAGATAGGTAATGAACAAGGTCTAATAAAAACAAGAGCATATGAAGTCACTACAACAGCTGGTTCGTCCAAACATCTGGAAACTGTCACCATACAGTTCCGCTCGCGATGAGTATAGCGGCCACGAAGCACATGTTTTCCTCGATGCCAACGAGAATCCATACAACTCTCCCTACAATCGCTATCCAGATCCTTTGCAAAGAGAGCTGAAGGCCATGATAGCACCCATCAAGCAGGTACCGGCAGAATGCATATTTCTTGGCAACGGTTCAGACGAGGCTATCGATCTTGTCTACCGCGTGTTCTGTGAACCCACCCACGACAACGTGGTGGCC
Organism: uncultured Prevotella sp.; assembly: GCA_900319905.1. Lineage (GTDB taxonomy): Bacteria > Bacteroidota > Bacteroidia > Bacteroidales > Bacteroidaceae > Prevotella. The sequence goes on from ONQB01000004.1 coordinate 37,670, forward strand.
ATCGAGCCCACCTACGGCATGTATAAGGTATGCGCTGACATCAACAATGTGGAATACCGTCCGGTTCTGCTTGACGAACACTTCATGATAAAAGCTAATAAACTGCTTGCTGCCTGTGACAAAAACACAAAGGTAATATGGATATGCTCACCCAATAATCCTACGGGTAACAACATGCCTGTGGAGGAAATAGAACAGTTGCTGCGTAGCTTCCAGGGAATAGTAGTAGTCGACGAGGCCTACAGTGATTTCTCCACAGTACCTGTCTTCCGCAAGCGACTCGGCGAGTTTCCCAACCTCATTGTTCTCAACACCATGAGCAAGGCATGGGGATGTGCGGCCATTCGGCTGGGCATGGCATTTGCAAGTAAGGAAATCATTAGCATATTCAATAAGGTGAAATACCCCTACAATATCAACCTTCTCACCCAGCAGCACGCTAAAGAAGCATTGGGCGACAAAGAACAGGTTGAGAAATGGGTCGGCATCTTGCTGCAAGAACGCAGAAGCATGATTGACTCCTTCAAGGAACTTGCTGTCTGCGAAAAGGTATATCCCACCGATGCCAACTTCTTCCTGGCAAAGATGACCGATGCCAAGGGCATCTACAACTATCTTGTGGAAAAAGGCATCATCGTAAGAAACCGCTCTCGTATCAAGCTGTGTGACAACTGCTTGCGCATTACGATTGGTTCTAAAGATGAGAATGCACAACTGCTTGGGGCTTTAAGGGTATTAAAATAACACCTTAAAGTGAAAAAAGAGACAGCAATAGCGGACTACTTACGTCCGCTATTGCTGTAATAATAGTTCCAGTAAGTCTTGTCAAAATTGGTGTGTAACAGGAAGCTTCGCGTGTTCACATCACCCGTAGAATGAAGCAACTGAATAAAGTCCTCAAAGTCAGCATCCATCACTTGTGAATGATACACAATATGCGGGTGCTGTCGAAGGTGATTGTATAGTACCAAAGCTTCACGATAATGTAGTGGCAATGCCTTCTGCACATTGTAGTAATGAGGCAGCGCATTGACAAAAGCATCCAAGTCGCAGTCAAGCAGATAGGCACAAAGCAACCAGTCATGGGCCTGTGGCGTGGCATAGCCTTTCTGATGGAGCTTCTCCAAGTATTGCCGAGGACGCATCTTCTGTTTGAAGTAGACCCCTAATTTCTCGTATAGCTTTACTTCAGGAGCCATTAGCATCTGTACCGATCTGCCATTGGGAAGCATGGCATCTGACCTGCCCTTTAAGGGATATTCAAAAAGATGGTCCCCTAGTTTACCAGATTCAGACAACGCCCAAACTCGCAACATCGTCAGGCTACTATCGGTTTTGGCATCATAGTAGCCAACTGACAATGCCTTGGCATAGTCACCATCAATGATGTCGCTCTCAACATTCATCCGATAATGGAATACTGTATCATTGCAGCCAATGCCACATGTAACCAGAGCAAAGACCACCATTTGTAACATGTTGATCCACATCATTCTGGAGAAGAGTCCTGTGGCATTGGTTGCCGGCTCCATCGGTTCAAGCTGTCTTACGACCCACACCACAAACCCATAGAGTACCATAAGCAATGGAAATGCCCATAACCAGTTACCCAAATAGCTGTCAGATACATTGGGGGACACATCAGTCAAAACACCCAACAACAGCAACGAGGGTACATAAGTCAGCGCATGACCACGGCGGCCTAAACCCGTCAGCGCATACAGGACAAGTTGGATAAGCCACAGCACAAGCGTTATCACGATGGCACCCACGGTGCGATTGTAATGAGTCGCTCCATGTGAAAGCACGTGCTGGGCTACAGCCAGGATGTTGCACTGATAATCGTAAAGATAGAAATATGTAAATAACAAGAAGAAAATGGCACAAGTCACTCTCAGGAGAAATGTGCCATTCTTGTTAAATTGAGCCATTGTCTGATCCTCGTTTATATCTTTTTACGTCCAGTCCTGTTTTTGGGGGACTTGTCGCCTTTCTTTCTCAAGACCACAGCCGAGCGGGCGGGCAGGTATAGTTTGAGCCATCCCTTCCCGTCCTTTTCGTAGAGGGGATCAAAGTTAGTGAGATGCGGCACACTGTCGTCAGCCAGACCATTGCCACCAAAAATCTTGGCGTCAGTGTTGAGCATCACGTCGTATTCACCATCCTTCACCAGAAAGCCATAGTCTGTGTATGAATTTGTAGGCGAGAAATTGAATACGAATAACAAGCTACCTCTTTCGAAAGCAAGCACCTGATCGTCATCATTATGCCATATTTCCTGCACCGGTGTAAGATTGAATGCCTTCTCGCTCTTTACAACGTTCAGCATCTCACGGTCGAAGTCACCAAGGAAGTGGTAGTCAAGGTCCTTATTATCAACGAGATTCCATTGACGTCTCGCATACTTATAACTCCAGCCATTACCCTCACGCGGGAAATCAATCCACTCTGGATGACCAAACTCATTGCCCATGAAGTTGAGATAGCCACCATTAATGGCAGCCAACGTTACAAGTCTTATCATCTTATGCAGAGCAATACCACGGTTGACAAGGTTCGTCTCATCACCGTGCTTGAAATGCCAGTACATATCAGCATCAATAAGTCGGAAGATAATCGTCTTATCACCCACAAGAGCCTGATCATGGCTCTCACAATAAGAGATGGTCTTTTCGTCGGCCCTGCGGTTCTTCATCTCCCAGAAGATACTGCTGGTCTTCCATTCCTCATCACGTTCTTCCTTAATAATCTTGATCCAGAAGTCCGGGATGTTCATGGCCAAACGATAGTCAAAGCCATAGCCACCGTCCTCAAACTTAGCAGCCAATCCGGGCATGCCGCTCACCTCCTCCGCAATAGTGATGGCATTGGGATTGATTTCATGAACGAGCTTATTAGCCATTGTAAGATAACAAATTGCATTGTCGTCCTCATGACCATTGAAATAGTCGCCATAGTTGCAGAATGCCTCGCCAAGTCCGTGACTGTAATAAAGCATCGATGTTACGCCATCGAAGCGGAATCCGTCGAAATGGAACTCTTCAATCCAATACTTGCAATTAGAAAGCAGGAAGTGTATGACATCATCCTTACCATAATCAAAGCACAGGCTATCCCAAGCCGGATGCTCGTGGCGGTCACCAGGATAGAAGTACTGATTGGGGTCCCCGGCCAAGTTGCCAAGGCCCTCCACCTCGTTTTTCACTGCATGTGAATGCACTATATCCATGATAACAGCCACTCCCTGCTCATGAGCAGCATCGATGAGTGCTTTCAATTCCTCGGGGGTGCCAAAGCGAGACGACGGTGCAAAGAACGAACTTACATGATAACCAAAGCTACCATAATAAGGATGCTCCTGAATTGCCATCACCTGAATAGCATTATAGCCGTCCTTTACGATGCGGGGCAACACATTATCTTTGAACTCCGTATAAGTGCCAACCTTCTCTGCATCCTGTGCCATTCCTATATGACACTCATAGATAAGCAATGGGTCCTTCTTTGGAATGAACTTACGCTTTTTCCACCTATAGGGGGTGGGAGCCCACACTTGCGCCGAGAATATCTTTGTCTGTTCGTCCTGCACCACCCGTGTGGCCCAAGCCGGTATGCGTTCTCCTTGGCCGCCATTCCATTTGACATGCATCTTGAAGAGATCGCCATGCTTCATGGCGTTTTGTGGAAGATTGATCTCCCAGTTTCCGGTACCCTCTACGCGATGACAGCGATATTCTTCCTTCTCCTGCCAGCCATTGAAGTCACCAACAAGATAGATATCAGTTGCGTTAGGCGCCCACTCACGGAACATCCACCCGTGCTTAGTACGATGAAGTCCATAGTAATCATAACCACTTGCAAAGTCTGCAAGCGATTTTGTACCACCCTGCGTCAACTGGTCCATTTTCCACAACGCATGATTATGCCGTCCTACGATGGCATCCTCATAGGGTTCAAGGTAAGGGTCATTGGCTACAATGCCAATATGTTTAACTATTGCCATAAGCTGATAGTATTAATAGGAACATAATAAAAGAAACCTTACTGTTATTTAGAACAGATTAATTATCATTGAATCTTCGCCCACTCTCATAGTGTCCTGTGCAGGTCACTTGTCCGTTGGCGTCTTTTTCCACGAAACGCCCATCACGCATGTCATTGACATAATTTCCCTCGAAGCGTTTACCATCTCTCGTTTCCTCGATGCATTTACCATTGCGCATTCCATTGCGATATGTACCCTTGAAGCGGGTACCATTGGCATAATGGATGATAACTTCGCCATCGATCTTACCATTGACAAACGTACCTTCAAACACATCGCCGCTCTTTTTTGTTAGCTTACCATGTCCGTTTAGAAGATCGTTTTTCCACATGCCTTCATAGCGGTCACCATTGGCCCACACAAACGTGCCTTGACCAACGCGTTCTCCCTCGTTGAAATGACCGGTATAGAGATCGCCATTAGCATACTTGAAGATGCCTTCCCCAGTGCGTTCGCCCTGGTTATAGTCTCCCTCATACTGGTCTCCATTCTGGAAAATGTAGATGCCACGACCTTGTTGTATGTCGTCCATCCACTGGCCCTTATACACGTCTCCGTCAGCATATTTGTTCACGCCATAGCCACAACGCTGATTATTGCTCCAGTCGCCTCGGTAGGTTGTACCATCGCCCCAGTCAAAGAAGCCTTTGCCTTCTTTCTTATCGTCTTTCCACTGGCCATCGTAGTAAGCCCCACTTGAATAAGTATACTTACCGCGTCCCTGACGCATGTCATGAAACCAGTCACCATCGTAGATATCGCCATTGAAATAATACATCACGCCATGACCTTGCTGATAGTCACGGAACCATAGTCCAACGTATTTATTGTTGTTGCTAAAATAATAGGTGCCTCGACCATGCTGTTGGTTTAGTAGCCACTGGCCTTCGTATTTTTCACCATCAGCAAAGGTATAGACACCATATCCCTGCCGTTTGCCTTTCACAAACTCGCCCTCGTAGGTGTTCCCGTTCTCATAGACAACGCTGCCCTTACCCTGAGGCTTGCCTGAAGCCATCTCTCCCCTGTAAGAGCCCTTGACACCCATCTCCTCTATTGAGCAACTGCCCAAAGTGATTTTCTGGGCAAAAGCTTCAAGTTCTAAGGACGAGAGCAATAAGAATAAAAAGATATATTTTTTCACTAATTGGTTTCTTTTGTAATTACACGCCAAAGATACGAAATAAAAATGACAAACACGTCTTTTTTACCTTTGCAGACATTATTTTAACATAAATAAAGGACGTATGATAGATGACAAGGACATTATTTTAGTACCTTTGCTCAACGAACAAACTAAAAAGAGCATCTATGAAATTCATTGCTATTATCCCGGCACGCTACGCTTCGACCCGATTCCCAGGCAAGCCATTGGCAGTGCTAGGCGGTCACACAGTCATTGATCGCGTCTATCATCAGGTTGTCAAGGTACTGCCGGAGGCGTACGTCGCTACTGACGATGAGCGTATCTTCAATGCCGTGGAGTCTTTTGGCGGTAAAGCCGTCATGACGCGTTCGGACCATCACAGCGGCACCGACCGCATTGAAGAAGCTGCTGAAAAGATTGGCACCGACGCTGACGTCATTGTTAACATACAGGGCGATGAGCCCTTTATTCAACCCTCGCAAATCCAAACGGTATGCGAACAATTTAGCCATCCCGACACACAAATTGCCACCCTTGGTAAGCCTTTTGCCACTATGGATGCCGTTGAGAATCCTAACTCTCCAAAGATAGTAGTTGATGTCAATGGCTTTGCGCTGTACTTCTCCCGTTCGGTCATCCCGTTCGTACGTGGCGTTGACCGCGTCGAATGGCTATCCCACTACCCCTTCCTCAAGCATCTCGGCATTTATGCATACCAACGGGAAGTGCTGCGACAAATCACACAGCTGCCCATGTCACCGTTGGAAAAAGCCGAAAGCCTGGAGCAACTGCGCTGGCTACAAAATGGCTACCGCATACGAGTAGGCATAACCAACGTAGAAACCGTCGGCATTGATACTGCTGACGATTTACGAAGAGCAGAAGATTTCTTGTTAAAAAACGAAAATTTGTAATACGTATTATGGCCATCGGCATTAGCCGATGGCCAATAAAAAAAGCCTCATTCCAGGGACGGATAAGTTACTCTATACGCTTTTCCACCTTAGCTCCTTGCTTTACGATATACAACTGGCCCTTAACCGGTGCAGTGATTTCTCTGCCACTTAAGTCAAACCACTGTGCATGACTTGTTGACTCAGACAATGGAGCAACAATGCCAGCAGTAGCAGTCTCGTTATAAACATGCGTCCAATTCATGTTGACCAAGTCAACCGTAATGTCGTAGACTCCAGTCTTGCTGCCGTCAATCCATAGGTTCCATTGATCCGATGCTGAGGAGAGCTTCGTTTTGTCCAACGGATCAGAGCCATACCACACATTATTCTCCGAGTCAACAACCTTGAAGTTCAGCCAACCTTCTGTAGCATTGAGCTGACCTGCATAGATACCATCCTTGCCTTCCACGGGATGAAGGACTGCAAGGATGTTTTGTCCGCTTTTGTCGTAGACATTCAGATAGGCAGGATATTGACTTTCATCCGCCACTGTCTTCCCGCCGAAAGCGTCAAGTGCTTTCGTTGGTCTTCCGTCGGCAGTGAAAGCGCCCATGCCATAGGCATTCCAGTCCGACTTCTCATAATAAGCCGGCTTCCAAACACCATTTGTCTCTGGTTCCCAATAAAATATGCCGGCACATTGTGAAATGGCCTTCATGCGATTGAAGAGGTCTATCATCACTTTCTGACCGAGATTCGGCTTACTGACATCGAAACCAGTCTCACAAATCATCACCGGCACGCCAAACTGAGAAATAGCCTGCTGCACATATTTCGCTGCATTGATGTTGCTGTACGTTGCATCAGACGACGTACTGTTCCATTCAGAAGCTGTGGGATAGTGAGACAAACCTATCATATCGAATTTTCCGCCTGCAGCTTTGAAATCGGGAAAGAACCACTGTGCCTTGTCGGCGCCACCAAGATGAATAATCACGTAAGAATCAGGGAAAATAGACTTGACGGCATCGTATCCAGCGTTGCTCAACCCAACATAATCAGTAAACCGAGCAGTACCAGTCTTGGCCCAATCTATCTTTCCGAAGGGGAAAACCATTCCACTATTGGTCTCATTACCCACCTGTACCCACTTAGGCGTTACTCCTTCTTCCTTCAGTGCCTGCAACACCTCGGTTGTATGATTAGCCAACGCTTGCTTCACTTCATCCGTAGTCATATCTTTCCATGCATTCGGAACATTCTGATTAGCAGGATCGGCAAAGGTATCGCTATAGTGGAAGTCAATCATCACATCAAGTCCCTCATTCTTAGCACGCTTGGCCTTCGCCAAAACATCAGCTTTGTCACACCAAGGTCCATAGCCATAGCCGTCAGGGTCAACCCACACACGCAGACGGATGGCTGTCATGCCCAATTCCTTCATTAGGGCAAAGATATCCCTCTGCTCTCCTTTGGCATTATAGAAATGAACTCCATTCGACTCCATCTCGGTACACCAACTAATATCAGCACCTCTGACGAAACTCTGTGCCTTCGCATTGAATGCCATTATGCACAGCATATATACTATCCATAAAATCCTTTTCATCTTTCTTACACGTCTTTTGAGTTTTATATAAATAAGGAGTATACTTCTAATGGACAAACATCGGAAATTGAATCCTGGCTGTCTGTCAGTTATGGCAATGGAAGCAATCCTTCCCAACGCACATCCCAGTCACGTGGGAAACCAGGGTTAGGTTCCTTGGAGCCATCCCATCCAGCGCACATCATAGCTACGGCTGTAAGCAGGCCACCATTGCCAGGCAGATAGACCCGCAAGCGGTTGTCCTGATAGTTGTGACCATTGTTGAGATAAGTGTTCTTTTGCATCGGCATCACCAAAGCATCTACGGCCGTCTCTGGCCGGTTGAGCCGTGCGGCTGTCATAGCAGTCATAGGGAAGTCCCAACCCCATGATGTCGCCCAATTCCAATGCTGCCAGACCCAATCCAAAGTCCGGCTCATCACCTTATCGTCTATCAACTGACAATCAGGAAGCACACCTAATGCCCCTAGCAACGCTGGATGATCAGACGTGCATCGCGTATTGGTATAGGTATCAGTTGCACTCTCTGCCGCAAGATAAAGTGAGTCGGCATTATAAGCCAAGGGCGAAAGCGAAGCAAGCACCTTGTCCCACATGGCATTGCGCGTTAATCCGCGACGCAGTCTCCACTGCTGAGCCGTCTCTAAAGCATAATGCCAGTAAGACAGTTCGAAAGGAGGATTGAAAGTTGTGTCAGCAGGCAGTGTTTCCTGTGCCGGGATGCATCCCTTAAGGATGTAGCGTTTGTGGATGGTGTCATAGGTGGCAAACGACGCCATAAACTCCGCTGTTTCATCGACGAGTCTGCCGTACTTCTGAAGCACTTGCACAGGCGTTACGCTGCTTTGGCTGTCAACATCCATCGCTGCATTTTTGGCCTGGGCTTGGGCTGCACGATAGAGCAATTCAGCAAGATAGATGGGATGCGGCTGTTGCCAGACAAGGTAAGAACCCACATTGGAAGGGGCTTCTTGTGCACTGGGATCAGTCATCTTCATCCATCTCACTCCCTCATAGCCTTGTCGGCGGGCTATCTCGCGCGCCATAGGCTCAGCCTTGAAATACCATGACAGCGAGCGATCGAGCAGTTCAGGATGTCCCCAAAGCGCGAATTGTGCCTGATGCCACCAAATCATTTCAAGATGGAACTTTCCAAACCAACTGTTATAAGTCAATCCTGTTTCCTGAGGCGGAGTATTGCCAGCATCGTTCACCGCCAACAGATAAGCCGACAGAATGGTACGCCGTTCTATTTCCCTAGCCCGTTTGTCTGCCACATGTGAAAAGTCAACAATGCCACCCAGCTTCCAGTAGTGCTCCCAATAGCTGATAGCAGTCTGAGCAATAGCCTTGAAGGACACAGGCTCACGTGAAGAAGCTATCGCGACGGAGTCCTCAGGCAAGAAATGGCACACAAGACTGAAGTCATTGGTCTTGGCCGCAATGCTCACCTTGTTCTGCTGACAATCAAAGTCGGCATCTGCACTGGCATTAAGCGCTACGCTATAACGGGTGGCATCAACCACACGGTCGATGGTGGCCTCACGTTTGTTCACCACCTTCAATATTGTCTGATGCTTATCATTTGCATTCCAGTTACAAGCATCGTCACTGTGTCCGCCCGTGGGGTAAGGGAAATGTAGCAAGAGCAGGATGGGACCCTCGCTATGAATACTGACTGCCACACGATCGTGATAGGGATCACAAACGGTGGTCACGTCGTAACGCTGACCATTGTAGATGAAACGACTGTGCACACTCCCTGTCCACATATCCAGCGTCTGCTGGACATGAGTCACAGCATTTGCGTTAGGAAAGTCAAAGCCAAGACACCCCAAATGAAGCCTATGGGGATTCTTACGCAACCATTCCGACGCGTCTCGTTGTCGTCCAGGCTTCTTAAACTGAGCAGAATACAACTCTTTATGTCCCTTGCCAAAGTCTTTAGTCACCAGCGCATCGGCAGGCTTATAATTACCAATATTGGCAAACGAATGCCAAGCCCAGTCACTGAACGTACCCAGTGGGATGCCCTTACTGTATCTCTCCGGGAAAGTCTGCAGGCCAGTAGCGTCTATCGTCATGGCGAAGTGACCATTGCCAACGGTGAAAGCCGACAGCGTGTCCAATGTATTAACATGAGGATTATTGCGCGTCACCACTTCATGACGGTCAATAACGACATTACGTGCCAATCCGTTTGCAGCAAACGATGGAGCAAAAAGGAGCAAAACAATGAGAGGTACAACGATATGTTTCAAGGCTCTAATAATTTATTGTTGATCACTATTTCATATTACACTTACAAAAGTAACACAAAATCTTCATAGAAGCATCCTAATCCTTTAAAAAAATGAGCCACACAATCATTTTTGATCGGAATACTTGTCTAAAAGGCTGGAAGTTTGTAACTTTGCTATATCACATGAATAGTATGCTACTCTAAAATCAACTTATGAACATCAAGAAACATCTTCTTTTCCTCTCTTGCCTGCTGATGGCAGTAAACCTCAGTGCTAAAAAGAACGCTACACCACCGTCTGAAAAGGACATGGGCGCCTACGTCATGGTCTACCACAAAGACGCCGACCACGGGCTGCACATGGCTATCTCCTATGATTCCTACACTTGGACGGCACTCAACAATGACAAGCCGGTCATTGCCGGTGACACCATTGCCATGCAACATGGCATTCGAGATCCACATATTCTCAGAGGACCTGACGGAGGTTTCTACCTTGCCATGACCGATCTACACATCTTTGCCCAAAAGGAAGCTGCCGAGAAGGCTGGCTACAAAGGTATTCCCGCTTATCGCACAACAGAATGGGAGCGCGACGGGCGCAAATATGGCTGGGGCAACAACCGAGGGTTAGTGCTGATGAAGTCGTTCGACCTCATCCACTGGAAACGAGCAAACATTGACTTCTCAGCCCTCACCTGTCCCACAGGCATCACTGATACCCACGGCAATCCTATCCCATGGAGCGAGGTAGGTTGTGTCTGGGCACCTGAAACAGTATATGATTCTCTTACCCACCAGTTGCTCATCCACTTCACCATCAGAATGAAGACGGGCACCAACCGCATCTATTATGCTTATGTCAACAATGACTTCAACCAATTGAGTTCTGACCCTCATCTACTCTTCGAGGCACCGCTCAATGGCGACGGCGTACCCTCTTACTCAGTCATTGATTCCGACATCATACCTTTCGGTGGCAAATGGCATCTCTTCTATGTCAGCCATGAGAAGACCGCCACTGTAAAGCATGCTACTGCTGACAGGCTTACAGGGCCTTACATCATGGACAACAACTATGACGATGGCGAACGACAGGGACACGAAGCTCCTAACTGCTGGGAAAGGATTCCAAAGCACGAAGGCGATACTGCTACGTATGTGGTAATGTTCGACAACTATCATCACCGTCCTCACAACTTTGGCTTCGTTGAGACACGTGACTTTCAGTCATTCCAACCCATTGGCTACTTCGACGCTAAGGGCAGCAAGATGCATCGCACCAACTTCTCTGAACAGAAACACGGCGCAGTGGCTCCCCTTACCATGGCTGAAGCAAAAGCACTGGAGAAATACTGGAAGAAACAACAGAAGAAATAAGCCCGTCATACATGAAAGATGAAGGCAGAACCTGTCAGCCCCTTGCCAGTCCCTTCTTTGTCATGGCCAAGCCTATAGGAGCAACGTGCAACCTGCATTGCTCCTATTGCTATTACCTTGAGAAGGAGGCACTCTATGCTCCTGCACAGCAAGCGGTGATGAGCGACCAGTTACTGGACCAATTCATTCACGACTATATCGAAGCGCAGACAACGTCCTCTGTGCTTTTCACCTGGCATGGAGGAGAACCATTGCTGTTGCCATTGGAGTTCTATGAGAAAGTAATACGGCTGCAACGGAAATATGCAGGAGGACGAGCGATCGACAATGTCATCCAAACCAACGGCACCCTTATTGACGACCGCTGGGCCGACTTCTTTCACCAAGAGGGCTGGCTCGTGGGCGTCTCCATTGACGGACCAAGAATCATGCACGATGCTTACCGACGCAATGTAACCGGTAAAGGATCGTTCGATCGTGTGATGCGGGGCATCGACTGTCTGAACCGCCATCAGGTGGAGTGGAATGCCATGGCAACAGTCAACCATATCAATGGAGACCATCCGGAGACAGTGTACCATTTCTTCAAGGATATTGGCTGTCAGTACATTCAGTTCACCCCAGTTGTGGAAAGATCAATGCCTCATGCCAACGGCACTCAACTGGCCTCAGCCGACGAGGACGGCACCATCACAGACTATTCCGTGAGCGCAGAGCAGTGGGGCCGTTTCCTCTGCACGATCTTCGATGAATGGGTGCGCCAGGATGTAGGACAGACATTCGTGGAAATCTTTGACGCCACTCTTGCCAATTGGATGGGCGTCACACCGGGTGTATGTGCATTGGCCAAGACCTGTGGCCGAGCACTGGCCATGGAGTGGAACGGTGATGTCTACTTGTGCGATCACTTCGTATTTCCTGCTTACCGTTTGGGCAACATACGGGAAAGGGCCTTCGTAGAGATGATGACCGACAAGCGGCAGCAGACCTTTGCTTATGCCAAGCAGGCAGCCCTACCCCGCCAATGCCGCCAATGCGAATGGCGCTTCACCTGCAACGGAGAATGTCCCCGCAACCGTTTTCTGACTACCAGTGATGGTGAAAGAGGACTGAACTACCTCTGTGCCGGCTATAGAGCATTCTTCGCCCATGTAGCACCATACATGGACTACATGCGGCAATGCCTCCTGAACGACGACGCGCCCGCCATGGTAATGGAGGCCATTAGAAATGGAATCTTATAAACACGTTATGAAAAAGATCTACTATACATCGATGGCAGTCTGCCTACTTGCTCCCTTTCGTACGATGGCACAGCAACAGACAACTCCCAAACAGCCCAACATCGTCTTCATCCTGGCCGATGACCTTGGCTATGGCGACCTTCATTGCTATGGAAATTCTTTTATTCAGACGCCTAATATCGACCGGCTGGCCGCCACCGGCATGTGTTTCTCTCAAGCCTATGCCGGCAGTGGCATCAGTTCACCTTCACGTTGTGCCTTGATGACCGGACGCAACAATGGCAAGGCCAGAATACGTGACAATCAATGTACTGCCGGTGGCATCAAGGGCATGAAGATCAGTCCACAAGGTGATACCACTTATATTCGCAGGGCCAACCTCTTGCCAGAGGATACAACCATTGCCACGGTGCTCCGGCAAGGCGGCTATCGCACTTGTCTGGTCAACAAATGGCATCTCGACGGATATGATCCTATGGCGGCACCCAATCACCGCGGCTTCGATGAGTTCTATGGATGGACCATCTCTACCGTCATCAGCAACGGACCTTATTATTACTATCCTGCCTACCGCATGCACGGTGACAGTCTGACAACCGTCTCCGAAAATGCACACGACGCTCATGTGCGCCACAACACGGAAATCTCCACCGACGATGCCATTGCTTTCATTCATCGGGAAAAAGACCATCCTTTCTTTCTTTTCCTGGCCTATGACGCGCCTCACGAGCCTTATCATATTGACGACACGTCATGGTATGACGAAAATGGCAATTGGAGCGAGAACACGAAACGCTATGCCGCTCTTGTGACTCACATGGACTACAACATCGGTCGCGTGCTCGGTGCCCTAAACTCATTAGGAATCAGAGAAAACACAATCGTCATCTTTGCCAGCGACAATGGTGCTGCTGTCATGGCACCCGTCAAAGACCTCAACTGCGGCGGAGGACTGAAAGGACACAAAGGACAGCTCTACGAAGGGGGCATCAAAATCCCGCTCATCGTCAACCAACCCGGACGTGTACCTATAGGGCAAACCGATCAACTCGTCTACTTTCCTGACTTCATGCCAACGCTCGCAAGGCTGACAGGATGCGGTCAGTTTCTTCCTCACAATATCGACGGCATCGACGTGTCTCCCCTCTTTTATGGACAAAACCTTGACACAAGCCACCGCTACCTGTACTGGGAATTTCCGGGCAAGCAACGGGCTTTGCGCTATGGGCCTTGGAAGGTGGAGCAGATAGGGCGCAACAAACCTTTCGAACTCTATAACATCCAGAAAGACCCTTTGGAAAAGGATAATCTGGCCGACAAAGAAACCGAAAGGCTCAACAAACTCATCAAAGTATTGAAGTCCATGCATTATCCCTCACCCAACTGGCCGACAGCTTGGGATAAGGAATAGAGGGAAGGTCAATCTGAAAGAAGAGATTGGACCACCCCTTCCGTTTTAATGTCTTATACCGCAAAGAGGGTGTATCATGATGATATTCATAAAGGCTAAGAAGTAGGGAGGTTCAAAAGAGGCTTCTCACCGAGTTCAACTACCAGCCTTCCACCGGCCACTACCATCTTGTGGGTGAGTGTATAGCGAGTATATGGCTGTCCGTTCCACGTCATACGTTGGATATAGTCTCCTTTGCCACGTGTTTCTATCGTCAGACGACCGATCCGTGCAAGGCGAAATTGCGGCACGCCAATAACATACTCGGCACTGCCGGGACAGACCGGATAGAAGCCTAACATGGAGAACACCTGCCAGGCGCTCATCTGTCCGGCATCGTCGTTACCTGACAATCCGCCCGGCACGTCGAGATACTCCGATCGGAGAATATCACAGACTATCCGTTGCGTTTTCCACGGTGCTCCGGCGAGAGCGTAGAGATAAGGAATATGGTGGCAGGGTTCATTGCCATGCCAATAATATGCAGCATCGCGATGCCCATCACGGCCGAAGCCAAAGAGGGTATCAAGCTTCTGGATGAACGCCTCACGCCCACCCATAGCCTTTATCAAACCCGGAATGTCGTGGGGCACATAGAAGCTATAGTGCATGACCGCACCCTCGGTGATAAACGGCAGCCGCTCCGTCAGATTACGGTTGTTCAACCACCGCCCGTCGGCATGACGTGCATCTGCCCATCCCGTATGAGGATTGATAACGTTGCGCCAATTGCGCGAGCGTCGCATCAGCGCCTCATAGTCTTTATCCTGTCCTGCCGCCTTAGCCACCTGTGCCACACAATAGTCGTCGTAGGCATACTCCAAACTACGCGACACCTGTTCTTGTGTATGAAAGGCTTCTTTCACGCTGTCTTCCAAAGGAATGTAACCATAGCGCAGCCAGCTCTTCAGCGCACGCCGTCCCATGCCGTCAGCATAGTCCTGGTAGCTCTTCGGACTTTGGAGAGCGTTCTTGCGCAAACCTTCATAGACAGTTTGCAGGTTGAAAGGATAGATGCGCTGCAAGTCTTTGGCCACTGCATCGGCGACAAGCGAGGCCGCATGGTCACCGATCATCGCTGCCGTGTAGCTGTTCCAACAAGGGAAGATGGGCATCCACCCGCCCTCTCGGTACATGCCTCCAAGGCTCTCAATCATGTCGGAAGCCATTTGGGGATGAAGCAGAAGCAACAGAGGCGACTCGGCACGGTAGATGTCCCACATGGAGAAGTCCATGTAACGCGTACGCCCAATGCCTGTGCTGTCCGGCATCATAGGGTGTCCCGAAGCGAAGGCAGGATAGCGGCCATCCACGTCACTGATGGCATGCGGTTCAAATGCGGTACGATAAAGGGCACCATAAAATTCGTTGATCTTCGTATCGTCACTGTCCTCCACTTCAATGGTGCACAACTCGTTCTGCCAAATGCTGTCGAGTGCAAGACGCGTGCCGAGGAAGTCCCATTCCGGAAGTTCCGTGCGCAGATTGCGCCATGCGCCATCGATGCCTGTGAAACTGGTAGCCGCCTTGACGAGCACCTGTTCGCCGGCCTTTGCGTCGAGAGTGACAAAGGCCACGGTATCGCGCACACCGCACCTCAGGAACGGCTTTTGAAACTGCACCACAAACCAACCGCTGAAGCCAGCCTTCTCGCCCCACCCCTGATAGATACGGTGCACGGGATTATACCCCCACACGCATTGCCTTACGCTGTCTACAGTCACAAAGCCCTCGTGGTAGTCATTGTTCGGGTTGATGACGATGTGCATCTCACCACTCTCTTCGGGCATGAAACGGAAGATGGCTGCACGGCTCGTCGCTGTCATTTCGGTCATCAGTCTCTCTTTTGGCAGATAGACCGCATAATAATAAGGATGACAGATCTCATCGTTATGACTGAAACGGGTGGCGCGCACGTCCGGCTTGAGTCTCAACCGCCCTGTCATCGGCATGAGCGTGAATGAGCCATAGTCCTGCGTGCAGCCACCCACAAGCCAATGGCTGGCACGGAAACCTTGGAATAGCGAATCACGATAATAATAAGGCGCCCTACATTTCTGCTCGCTGTCCTGCGTCTGTGGGGTCCAGAAGTTCATGCCGTGAGGTACGAGCACCGCCGGCAGTGTCTGTCCGTGCTCTTCCGACCCTTTACCATAGCGACCCACCGATGAGGTCACGGCATGGTCAGTGCCCACCATCGTGTTGACGGCACGCGTCCGATCTATCCATCGTTGTTTATCAATATAATGTTGGAACTGCCGCTTCACGTCTGTCCAGCGATAGGCCGGCACACCATTTTCTGTATTGGCAGGCGTGAGAAGGTTCAACGTCACAGGTTTCTCATTCAGATAAAACCGCACAAGGACATCTCCTTCGGCGTTGCGGTAGAAAGGCATCTGCAGGTTGGCAGCCATGGGCACCAGTTCATCCAGCGCTGTCCAAGGCGTACCATCGGGCAGTGTGGTGATGCCGAGAAGCGTGAGCAACCGATAGAGCGCCGTGTCATGACCGAAGCGGAGCGTCACAGCGTCGCCTTGGCCTTTCAGACTACGTTCAGCTTCCTCCACAATGTTCTGCCAAAGCAGAGCAGCACACTGAGCAGGCACGCCATGGCTCGTGGGATCGGGACCATTCTGATGATACATCTGCGCACAGTTTCTATCATAGATGGCTCGCTGCTCTTCAAGTGTGAAATAGGGATAGAGGTTTTGACGGGCAACGACTCTGTCGCCTAAAATCGGAGGGAAGTCCTGTATATCCGAGGCAATCGTGTAGAGCTCTATCATGAGCTTTTCCGGTGCTTTCACTCTTGTGGGGTCTTTGAAGAGCAGATGCATCAATCGGTCGGGAGAGACCTTCAACGCCGGCGCTGCATCCATCTTGAGCAACATCTCGTCGGGCGACTCATGACTGATCCAGTCCATGTCGGCAGAGTCTGTCCGCTCATCAATGGTCAGTCCAGGACAAGCCTTACGCAACTCTAAGCAGAAAGAAAGCATGCTCTTGCGGCAACGTCCCACCACACTCGACCGAGCCTTCACCTTGTTTCCCTCACGGAAGAGCTGAGGAAAGTGTTGCACCATGCGACGGGCCAGCTGCTGATGCTGCATGGCTCCAAGGGCAGTCAGCCTGCCGCCATTACCACGAGCGTGATTGCAAATAATCTCCATCTGCTTACTGAGCTTTTTGCCCTTACCGGTAAGGTTGTCTTTGTCAGCCAACTGCCTCAACACCCACTCATAGCGGTTGTCGCTTGGCAACCATCGGGAGCCGTGCCGACCATAATGGCTCAAGTAACAAAGCTGATAACCCTTGGGGGTCGACGCAAAGAAGTCATGGTCCGGCGTATCGTAGGCAAAATAAACTCCGCCCATGCGCAGCTCCTGCTCATGGACCGACCGAGGAATGGCCTTCTGCTGAGCGAAAGAAAGAACCGACGCAACAATGACGAGGTAGAGAAGGAGAAATGTTTTCTTCATCGGGATTGATTTATAACGTATAGAAGATAGGCTGCTCTGAGCGCAGAGTGCCCCTCCACTTGCAAAGATACTATTATTAATGGGGAAACTGAAAGATCTGAACCCGAAAATAGGAAGCTACTATTCCATTTTCCAGTCAATCCCCAAGGGATTGTTCTTCATGCTGACGACAAAAGGAAGAGATGACGACGTGGCAATGCTCATTTCTGCCCCATCGACTTCTGAACACACATGGATGAAGTGACCTTCATCTGAGATTTTCTTCCAAGTGATGCCATCATAGACAAAACTTCCCCGTGTCTGTAAGTCATGAAGAGCATCGCGAGAGATGAAGAGGAAAGTGCCCGTGCTAGAATAGGTGTTGTGACCTTTCTGTGGACTGTCCCAACAGAATCCCGTGGCATGGTCAACCACATGGCGTGGCGTGAGATAGGTGTTACCATTGCAGACCGTCACGAGAGTGTCACCTTTCCACTGCCATCGATAATCCCAATTACGGTATTGCCGATTGAGCACGAAATGGACGGTAAAAGAGTGTTCGTCAGCAATAGGCATCCTGCTGTTCTTCGGATTGGTCAAATCAAAATGCACGGGATCGATGGTGAGAAAGGTCCCCTGCCCTGCCATAGGGTAACGACCGAGCATGGCCCATAACAACCACGCTGACATGGCTCCGCTGTCATCATTGCCGGGCAGCCCGTCGGCCTTGTCGGAGAAATAACGATGGCAGATTTCCGCCACGCGCTTGCTGCTGAGGTCGGGGCGACCGATGTAACTATATAAATAAGGTGTAAGAAACGAGGGTTCGTTACCTACATTGTAATGTCCTTGTTCGAAGAACGTATCAAGGCGACGACGGAACGCAGAGTCTCCGCCACAGAGGGCGATGAGCCCGGGCACGTCGTGGGGCACACTAAACGAATATTCTGCCGACAGTGCCTCATAGAAGAAGGTATTCCACCAGGGCAGATACCAAGGAGCCACCTTGGTATCAGGACGATAAGCGATCTTCGGGCGATAAACTTTCGACTGTCCCCACTCTACTGAGTCAAGCCAGTGGCCCCCGGCATCACGTGGCATGATGAAACCACGCATGCCACGCCACTCGTAATCCCCACGCCACAGATTACGCCAGGAACGGGACCGTCTCATATATCTCTTATAAATGGATTTCTTGCCTAAGCCCTTTGCCACTTGTGCGATGCACCAGTCGTCGTAGCTGTACTCCACGGTACGGGTTCCGGCACGCGGGATACCATATGGGATATAGCCCAAACGGATGTATTCCTTCAGTCCGCCACGTCCTTCTTTCTCATCGTCTGCAGGTGGCACGTCACCGTCCTTGAGCATAGCCTCCAGGGCCAGCTCGTAGTCGATGCCACTCATTTTTCTGGCGAAGGCTTCGGCGATGACCACATCAGCGTGCGAGCCGCCCTGCGTACGTCCATTGCAGTCGCCACTACGTGCATCCGGCAGATAGCCGTCGTGCTGATAGATGGCCAGCAATGCGTTGACGATATCTCTTGCCCGCTCGGGATAATACTCCATGAGTAAAGGCATCGATGTGCGGTAGGTGTCCCACAATGCGTAGAAGTCATCGTAGTAGGGCGTACCTGACCAGCGCGGACATTCCCCTGTTTTATCCACGGGCATGAGCAGGGTATGGTAGAGGGCGGTGTAGAAAAGTTGCTGCTCACGGCGGTTGCCTTGGTACGGCACGCGCGCCAGAGTCTTCTCCCACTCCTTCCGTAGCTTCCAAAACTGTGTGAGGTAGTCATGGGCGACGATGTTGCGACGGGCCTGCGCTTCCGACACATAGGAGATGCCCACCTTAACCTCAACTGTCGAGTCGGCCCAATCGACAGTGGCCCAACGCTTGGTGGAACGTGACTTGACAAACGGTGCACTGCTCTGTAAACAGAAGTAGACGGTATAAGGCCCTCCATTGTTCCATCCTCCACGCACGGTGGTGAAGCCACTCACCTCATTGCTGCCGTTGACATGGATATCCGAGGCCACATACTGTTGCGCCTCGCGCTTGTTGGGAATGGTGTCCATGCCCAAGAACGAAGCGGCATCGATGAGCAAGCCGTCGGCAAAGCGGATAAGATAGACCGCACAACGGGCTGCCGCAGTGACGTCAACCCATATCCCGTCTTCATATTTACAACAATACTTACCGAGCGTAACCTCCTCAAAGACGCGATGATGCAGAAAACATGGTACGTCAACCACCCTTCCGTCTGGCAAGAGCAGACGTTGAGGTGTCACTGACTCATAGCGACGGAAAGGTTGGATAAGCACATTGCCATATTTCTGTCCGCCACCCGTGCCGCTGACATGGGTCTGTGAGAAGCCCTTGACGGGTTCGGGCATCGGGGCCCATCCGGCATTGGGCATGGACAGGCAGTCGGGGCCTGGCTTCACCATGCCGAAAGGTACCGACGGCCCCACGAATACACGGCCCGGGCCCTCGCTGCCGATGAGCGGACGGACACTGCGCCACAGCTGGGCGTGTAGGGTCGAAGTAAATAGAAATAACAACAAAAGCGAGAAACTACGCATGGTTATGGGAGTTATAGAATTAATGAGTAGTGACAATATAAGTTTGTTCCTTAAGGCTCCCAGGAACCGTGACATCGTTCCATTCCACATGGTCGACATCCTCAAGCACAAAGGCCGGACGGAAATCATCTGCCTTAAGTGATAATCTTACATTGCTGAGCTTCAACCCCTGGACATGACGAAGATAGAATCCCCAAGCGGGCATTTCACCAAACATACTGAATTCCGGATAACGATCAATGTTTTCCGGCACCTCATAGGCACGCCAAAGAGGCATGTAGGCCATAGCCTTTGTAGCCCGGCCTGGATAGACCAGGTTGATGTCTTCAAGTGTAACATCCTCAACAGGATGACCAGGGACGCCGCAGATGCTGCTCGGAAAAGGATTGTGAAGGAAGTCAACCTCCGGTCCACGCAAGTCATAGTCGATGTCGGGGCGTCCAAAAGGAACTTCACAGACCATATCACGAAAAGCAACATGGCGTAGCAACCCTACTCTATCGCCGGCACGATGTCCCAAGCGAAGGAAAATGGGATTGCCGGTGTGATAAGCCCGCACATGTTCCACTGTCACACTGTCGATGACGGCACCATCAACACTCTCCATGGCGATGGCAGAGCGAAAGGTGTCAAAGACCGTGATGTCAGAGATGTGAATGCGGCGGAAGGCACCCCAAGAAGCAGTACCGAACTTAACGGCACTGGCAGAAGAACGTATTTCACACCGACGTAAAGTTATATCCTCACATCCACCATCCTTATTGTATGACTTCAGGCATATGCCATCATCAGCTGCATTGACCTTGCAATCACTCACCAACACATGGCGGCAGTCGCTCAAGTCGATGCCATCGTTGTTCCAATAAGCGCGATTCACGATGTCAATCCCTTGTAACGTGACATCCTCACACTGTTGGAAAGAGAGGCCCCAATTGGCACTGTTCTTACAATGCACGCCCATAAGCGTAACGCCGTTGCAATGAGAGAAGTATGCCAGTTTAGGTCGAACAAGTTCCGACGGCCGTTGTCTCCGCTCATTGTAATGGGCATCAATCAATTCACCAGTATGATGCAGGCTGTCGGCAGCCAAGGCCAAGGCAGTACCATTGCCGTCGATGAGTCCTGTGCCAGTGATGCGAATGTCGTGTGCGCGCTGTGCCGAGAGAAGAGCCATACAAGCATTATCATGTCGGCCGTCATCGGTCTGCGCCTCTACCCTATTATATAAGTACGGATTGGATGAGCCTTTTAGCACGGCTCCCCGCTGCAGATGCAGTTCAACACCACTTCGCAACTGCAACTGACCAGTAAGATAAACACCAGGAGTGAACACGAGCGCGCCTCTGCCTTCACTAGCCAAGCGGTCGATGGCCGCCTGCAACCGAACGGTACAAAGCGTCTTTCCATCATTGGGCATGCCCAAGGCGGCTGTTGTGAGGATTATCTTACGTCCTCTCTTCAAGTGCCAGAACAGTTCCGGTCGGTCGAGATTTACCAAGTCAACCTTCGCGTCTATGACCAAGGGAAACTCTGACACATCATCCTCCTGGCAGGCAGCCATCACCTTGATGCCATAGCGGTGACAATAACGAATAAAAGCGGGCGTTATCTGCCGTGCTGCTATTTCCACATAGGCAGGTGAGCAGATGCTCTGCCAGTATTTCAGGCGATCGACAGTAGAAGCGTTGACCTTCACCTTCATCTCAGGAGCCAACCGACAGAACTGTCTCAGCATGGCTTCATCACCGAACCAAAAGAAGCTGTTGCGAGCAAAACCCTTGTCACGCACCAGTTTAACCAGCGTCTCAACAGGTATGCCGCGTTTCACATCAAAGAACACATTGGCGCGTCCCTTCAGGTGGTCAAGCATGTCAGCGATAGTGGGCACAGGTGTTCCCACAAAGTGAGAAGAGAACCATGCACCAGCATCGAGTCTGCTAATCTCATCGGCAGTATAACCAGCCAGGCGTCCATGACCATTGGTCGTACGGTCAAGCGTCTCATCGTGCAGATTGAAGAGCACTCCGTCCTTGCTGGTACGAACATCCACCTCCACCCATGTAGCCCCATAGCTCAAGGCCGAGTCAGCCGAAGCCAATGTATTCTCGGGTGCCAGTGCATTGGCACCACGATGCACAACTATCTCCTGGGACATACATTCACAAACGAATGCAACTAACAAATAGAGAGAAATACAGAGACGTCTCATTGATCTATCCATTGATATAGAAAAGAAATGGACTACATCACAAGAATGCAGCCCATTTCTTATTATTATGCGACTTATTGGTTATAGCCCGGATTCTGCTTCCAGGTAGGATTGGTATTCAGCACATCCTTATGGATCGGGAAGATGCGGTGCGTCTTGTCGAAGTTAGCATACTTATTGCTGCGGTAGTGAGGGAAGAATTCATCCTCGAAGTGACCAAAGCGTATCATGTCGTTACGCCGCCAATTCTCATCGAAGAACTCACGTCCGCGCTCTTCATAGATTTCCTGCAACGAAGGTGTATGGTCAAGCAGAGGAGCATGAACATAAGCACGGATCTGATTGAACAGACCGCGGGCCTCTTCACCATTGGTCCCCTTGCGTACCAAAGCCTCGCATTTCTCCAGCAAGATGTCGGCATAGCGGAAGATAGGCAGGTCGTTGCTTTGGTTACGCCCATTGCGGTAGTCCTCGTCAATGACAAAGAACTTGATAGGCCGGTTGCCCTGTCTCCAACCCTCGACATTGTCACCGATGTCAAGGTGCTGCCAGTCGTTGTTGACCAAGCTGATGTCATGAGTCAACACCAGCGGATTGCCGTTACGGTCGAGGGCTACCTTCGAGGTGGGCAGCAATGTCTCCGGGTCATAGACATGCACGGTATCGCGCAGCACACAGTAGTTGCGCTCGTCGCCGGGCAGGTTGAAGAGGGAGGCAAACTCGGGAGTCATGGTCATATAGCCACCTCCGGAGTTGGAGAGTTTCATGCCATAATAGCTCGGGTTCATGTTCTTCACATCCTTGTAGGAATGCGAACGACCGTACTGCAAGCCCTGTGCGTTGTGGGTGTCATAGGGCATGGCATAGATGAAGTCCTCCACGTTCAGGTCGGAGTTTTTGGGGCCGAACTTGAAACGATAAGCCATGGAACCCAGATTGAACTTGCCACTGCTGATGATGTCGTCGCATACCTTGATGAGATCGTCCAGCTTTTCATTCTTTGCAGTAGCAGCGTCATACTGGTCAACAGAGGCAGCCGTGTAGACGGGCCAGTTGATATAGAGCTTGGCCAGCAGGGCCTGTGCCATATACTTCGTGGCGGTACCGTAATAGGCACTGCCGGTCTCCGTGGGCAGCAGCGGGATGACGTCGAGCAGCTCCTTCTCTATCCATCGGGCCACATCGCCACGCGGCTGGCGGTCGCTGATATTGATTTGTCCATCGAGCGACGGGTCGATGATGGGAGCGTCGCCCCAGCAGTCCATCATGATAAACTCGAAGTAAGCGCGCATGGCCCGTGCCGGGGCCTTGTACTTCTTCTCGTCGGCCTGGCTCTGGATAATCTCGTTCGCCTTGACGCAGCCTGCTCCCAGCTCGCCCATCCAGTCGATGGTGGCATCCTCGTAAGAGTAATTGTGCAGGGTGGGATGCGAATAGGCATCGGCATCAACCCAGCCTCCCGAATAGGAGACAGCCGTCTCCTCGTCGCTCGACAAGGCCATGGCCTCCATATACCGGCGGCCAAGGACACCGCGCAACTGATTATAGACACTCGACAACTGTGCCTCCAGTGCCACCTCGCTATTGGGGAAGGTGGTGTACTGTGAGTTGACAGGGGTGTCCAAGTCTGTACAACTGGTGGTCAGGGTAAGCGCGCCAATTGCCAACAAAAGTCCTATCTTAGTTTTCATAGTCCGAATCATTAATATGTTTAGAAGTTTATCTTTGTGCCTATCATGAAGGTACGTGTGTGGGGATAGTTGCTCCAGCGATAATCCACACCCGGGTCGATGCCACCAAGGTTGACCTCCGGGTCGAGGCCCTTGTAGCCAGTGATGGTAAACACGTTGTTGCAGGTGAAATAGAGCTGTGCCGACTGAATCCAGCCGTTGAACTTGCGGAAGGTGTAGCCCAGCGTGAGGCTCTTCAGACGGAAGTAGTCGCCATCCTCCATCCATCGTGTAGAGGGCACGTTGGAATAGGTGTCGGAGTAAGGACGGTCATAGATGAACTCCTTGAGCACGTTCTTGCCGCCCGAGAAGAAGTCGGGAGCATTGTAGTGGGCACGCGTACCATTGTATATCTTGTTGCCAAAGACACCCGTGAAGAACATCGAGAGGCTCAAGTCCTTATAGGTCAATGTATTGTTCCAACCGAGGTTCAGGTCGGGCTGCGCATTGCCTACCACGGTGCGGTCCTTATACTCGGGCGTCTCCGTCACCTCACCGGTACGGGCATTGGTCTTGGCGTCGTGGACATAATAAGTAGCTTTGCCTGCATCATTGTATCCTGCGAACTCATACATGTAGAACGTACCGATGGGCTCGCCTTCCATGATGCGCTGGGTGTATCCGTTGGCGGAGACACCGGCCACACGCGGGTCGCCCTGGGAGAAGGTGCCCACACTGAAGCGGTCGTTGGAGAGCTTGTTCACCTTGTTGGAGTTGTGGGAGAGGTTCAACGTGGTGTTCCACTCGAAGTCCTTCGTCTTCACCGGGATGGCGTTGATGGAGAATTCCACACCCTTGTTGGTAATCTCGCCGACATTGGCAGCGATAGAACCGTAAGAATAGATGAAGGTAGACACAGGGTAATCCCAAATCAAGTCCTTGGTCTTCTTGTGGTAGAACTCCAGCGAGCCGTTGATGCGTCCATTGAGGAAAGCGTAGTCAAGGCCGACGTTAAACATGCCTGTGCTCTCCCACTTCAAGTCGGGATTGGCCAGCTTGGTAGCACCCAGCGACACGTAGGAGTTGCCGCCAGTAGTGAAATAGGAACCGGTGGCACCATAGGTCGTCACGGCAGAATAAGCACCGAAGCCCAGTGCATTACCACTGACACCATAGCCCATGCGCAGCTTCAAGTTGGAGAAGATTTTCTGCTTCTTCATGAACTCCTCCTCGGTGATGTTCCATGCCACAGACACAGAGGGGAACGTGCCCCAGCGATGGTCCTTGCCAAACACGGAGGAGCCGTCGCGGCGGATGGTAGCCTGGAACATATACTTACTGTTGTAGGAATAGCCCACACGCCCGTAGAACGAGATGTTGCGAATCGTCTCCACAGTGCCGCTGCCCACGGCGGGCATGCCGTCAATCATACCGGCATAGGTCAGGTTGTTCCATTTCAGGTCGTCGTTGAGGAAGGTGTGGACCGTCAGTCCGAAGCCGTCGTTGCGCACGCGCTCTTCCCAAGAGTAACCGGCCATGAGCGAGACCTTGTGTACCCGGGCAAAGGTCTTGTCATAGTTGCCGTAGGTCTCGAAATTCTGCGAGTGGCCTTTATAGGTGTTGCGGCTGGCCTGTCCGTTCTTGGCGGCAATGCCAGGGAGCTGCGAGTTGCGCGTGTCGTAAGAGCTATAGGTGCTCTGGAAGTTGTCGTAAGAGTAGTTGGCATTCCAGAGCAGTCCGTCGATGATGTGCAGGGTGGCCTTGGCGATAAACTGATTGCGCTTCCACTGGGTTTCGGAAGTGTCCTCATTGATCATCGACAAGGGGTTGTAGTTCTGCGAGCCGGAGCCCACCGTCCAGGTGCCGTCGGTGTTGCGTACCGGGTTGGTGGGGTTGAAGTAGTTCATGGCATCGAGCACCGAAGCGCCGTCGACTCCCATCTGCACGCCCTTGTACTTTCCATACATCATATTGGCACCCATGGAGATGTCCAGATGGTCCTTGAGCACTTTGGTGGTGAGCAACGAGCGCACGTTGAGGCGATACATGTTGGTGCCCTTCACCACGCCCTGACGGTTGATGTAGCTGGTGCTGGCCATGTAGTTGGTCTTCTTGCTGCTACCGTTGATGGAGACGTTATGGCTGTGGCTGACGCCCGTGCGGAGCACCTCGTCCTGCCAGTCGGTGTTGCTGCCACCGTCGTAGGCGTAGTCGATGTTGTTCTTTGCCACATAGTCACGTATGTCCTGCGCCGTGGCCATGTCGAGGGTCTTGCTGACCTTGTCGAAGCCCACATATCCATTGTAGCTGATGTTGGTGCGCTCGCCACCATTCTTGCCGTTCTTTGTGGTGATGATGATGACACCGTTGGCGGCCTTCGAACCGTAGATGGCCGTCGCGGTGGCGTCGCGCAGCACGTCGATGCTCTCGATGTCGTCGGGCGAGACGAGTGAGATGTCCACACCGGGAATGCCGTCGACGACATAGTAGGGCGACATGGCCTCACCCGTACGCAACGACGAGGCACCACGCAGGGTGATGCTCGGCGTGCCGTTGGGGTCGCCATTGGTTGTGACGACCAGTCCGGCCACCTTGCCCTGCAACATGCTGGCCGCGTCGGTGAAGACACCCTTGTTTAGGTCGTCCGCCTTCACCGTGGTGATGGACGATGTGACATCCTTGCGGCGCATCGTGCCATAACCCACGACAACCACCTCGTTGAGCTGGGCGGCGTCTTCTTTCAGTTTGACACTCGAACCGGCTGTGATGGTCTGGGGCACGTAGCCTACATAGCTGACCTCCAGCTTGGCCCCAGGTTTAGTAGTCGTGATCGTGTAACGACCATTGATGTCGGTCACGGCACCATTGGAGGTACCCACTTCCTTCACCGTAACACCGATAAGCGGCTCACCATTGGCATCGGTAATGACACCGGTCTTCTGTGACTGGGCCATCACAGAAGTGCCATAGGCCGACAAGCAGGCAGTCAGGACTAAAGCCTTCGTTGCCGTCTTGATTCGTTTCTGTGCTTTTGACATAATAAATATTTTAGATAGTTTGACTTATTTCGTTCTGTCGGCAAAATTACTGACAAAAATTGGCATGGCGGCATTTATCATGCTACATTATGGTTTCAATATCAAGCTTGGACTCCGTTACTTTGCTATACCAGCAATCGTACTTTCTAATTTTCGTCATCTGCTTGTCTCGACAGGGACGCAGATCAGCCATGCCCGTGGCATAGTTGGTCACACGACGATGACGGAGTTTCACATTATTGAAATAGACATGATTGACCTTCCCTATGACATCACCACCCACGAAGCAGCCATTCTCGGAGGTTGCCACGATATTGTTGAAGTAGATGCGGCTCACCTCGCCGCAGCGTCCGTGGGTCTCACCCTTGGGGAAGCGCCAGTTGGCGTCTTTGTTGTTGCCGTCAGCCCGAGGGTAGCTGGTCACATAGATGGGTTCAGCCTTGCCCCACCACACGTCGCTCCACAGCTGCAGGTCCATGATGATATTGGAGAACACCACGTCGGTCACGGTGCCCTCATCACGGTTCTGTATGCCCAAGCCACGGTTGGAACGCGTGATGACGCAGTTGTCAAAGCTCACATTATAGATAGAGTCCATATTCTCCGACCCTATCTTGATGGCACACGAACGCGAGGTCATCGTGCAATTGGTCACCACAATGTCGTGGCATGGGCCGTACTGGGCATATTCGCGCCGGTTCTTCAGGCAGATGCAGTCATCACCTGACGTGATGTGGCAGTTACTCACGCGCACGTTGCGACTGTGATCGATGTCGATGCCGTCGCCATTGCGTATCTTCAGGTTGTTGAGAAGATTGATACCGTCAATGACCACATCGTCGCAACCTACGAGATGAACCGTCCAGTAAGCGCCCTCACGGATGGTCAGGTCATGTATCTGCACGCCAGTGACACCAATGAGAGTGAGCACATGAGGACGGGGATCGAACGTAGTGACGGGCTTGAGTTCATACGAGTCGCTCAGTTCACGACCCATGAAGCGCACGCCATTGCCGTCAATGGTTCCCATGCCCGCCAGGCGAATGTTGCGGGCCTCTTTCGCCCACAGCCACAGCATACCCTCGCCTTCGTTGCTGCCAAAGGCGCTCAGGTGATAGATGCTTTCATCAGGATTGGCCAACAGCACGGCATTGGCATCGAGGTAGAGCTCCACATTCGACTTGAGCTGTAAGGGACCGGAGAGAAAGGTCTTGCCGGCTGGCAACCATACGCGGCCGCCACCATGCTCAGAACAGGCATCTATGGCATGCTGCAGTGAGGGCGCATCGTCTGTACGACCGTCACCTTTAGCTCCATAGGCCAACACATTATATATATTACCTTCCTGCGCAAGGGCCGGCATTAGGTAGATGACCATCATTAGGATCAATAAACTCTTCTTCATAAGGTTAATGTTACTCTACTACCACAAAATTAAACATAATTAATGAAATAAACAATTTATTTTACGGATATTTTCATTCCATATGACATATTTTATTCACAATAACGAAAAAACTTAACAGTAGCTATCTCATCACGACGATATTTTGAAGCACCCCCGCCCTCGCCCGCAAATAGCGCATTCTTGAGCAACCTTATAAATCGTTGACTATTAGCTATTTCCAGCAACAGCTCCATCACCCCAGGTTGAACAAGCTATTAGCTCATTGCAATATCGGCGAAAAGCCACTGGAATATCGGCGAAAAGCCGGCACGATATCGGTGAAAAGCCGATGGAATCTCGCCGAGATCCCGGTGCAATATCGGTGATATTCCGATATCGTCACGTCAATTTGCCGTGAAAAAATCAATTTACAGTCGTCAGAGAGCCGTTTTCTCGGATCTTCGAAAAGATTCTCCACGAAAACAGTCTACTTTCCAAGTGTTAAAATATTGTCAGTTTATCGGACAAAATATTACGTCACCATAGCGGCTGTCGCTCCTCACAGTTTGATGAAGATGCGGCGTTTCCACAACACTGCACCCATGGCAAGATGCAGGACGACAAACAAGGTGGCATAAGCCACGCTGGCCCAATAGCCATTGACAATCACAAAGTGGATTGCGTCATAGGCGCTTTGTTTGATGCCCGTACTGCCAAACACAATGCTCAGAAGTTCACTGACAATATAAAGGAACAAGGGATTGGTGCCAAAGATCAGCGTCATCGTCACCATACTCGATGGACTTGCCACTTGCTGCGCCAGGCGATGCTGTGCCGGTCGCACATCAAGCCACCACACCAACAAGCCCTGCAATAAGGCAGCAAGACCGCAGGTGAGCAATACATAGGAAGGACTCCACACACGCTTGTTGAGCGGCAGGCCGAACTGAAGCAGCCATCCCACGAAGGCCAGGGCCGCTCCACAGACCATCAACCGTGACAGCATGGTCACTTGGGACTGAGCGGATGCTTCGTCCGGCTTGCGGAAGGCCCAGGATGCCATCAGGAAGCCAAGCATCGTGTTACAGACGGCCGAAAGACTGGACAGCAGCCCCTCGGGATCGACGGGCGACTTGTGATAGAGATGACTGTCGCCCAATACGGCATGGTCGACGCGAGAGAGGAGGTTGGTGGAACTGTCATAGTCATAACCACCGCCAAGCAAAAGAATAAGGGTATAGCCCACCAACAGCACGGCCACGAGCAAGCCCATACCACGGAAGGAATGGGTGAGATGGTGAATGGTAAGAGCGGCTGCCACCGTAAAACCATAACAAATGGCTATGCGCTGCATCACACCCATGATGCGGAGATGGGCAATATCAAACGGACGACCGTCCATGGCCATGTCAAACCAGTTAATCAACAAGCCAATAACAAACAGCAACAGCGTGCGCTTGATGGTCTTGTGCGCCTGCCGGGACGTCCAATGGAAACCTCCCTTACGCAGACTGAGAAAGGTGGAGATACCCATGATGAACAGGAAGAAGGGGAAAACAAGATCGCAAGGCGTCATCCCATTCCACTTGGAATGCTGCAAGGTAGAGAAGATCTCATCGCCGGCACCATTGTTGACAAATATCATGAACATGACCGTCAGGCCACGCAGCACATCCAAACTCACAAGTCGTTTCATCATCACTTTCTTATTATATGATATAAGGTGTAAGCCCGTTCGGTCAGTTCTCGCCAAGTACTTTCATCACCCGCTTGGCCAAATCGATGCAGTCGCCAACGGGTTCAGCCGAATAGCTGTTGTGCTGCAACGTCCATGGTTCTTCCAAGGCATACCAGTCGATGACCGGGCCCTTGGGCAGGGCCATGGCGAAGAGCTCAGTGGCGGTTTTGTTGGCATTGGCACCCTCGCCGAGCACCGTCAGGTCAGGCTTTGTATCGTGGGCCATCTGCTTTGACAAGGCATCGAGGTAGGTGTGCCACCGTGGATAATAGAAATCGCGCAGCAATCCTTGCCACTCTTTATGGGCATAGTCGCGCAGTCCACCCTCGTCGGCACAGACGCGGTTGCCCCACGTAGTGATCTGCACACGGGCGTTCCACTCATACAGATCCTTCTCAGAAGGGGTCTGACCAAGACTGCGGGCCGCTTCCGTCCAATGACCGAGACGAAACTCACGTCGTGTGCCCAACAGACTGTCCTGCAAGAGCAGCATGTTGAGGAAACGGGCCGAGTCACGGCTGAACGCCTGGCGGTCGAAGCCATTGTAGTCAGCGATGGTGCGCAGGTATTGCAGACGGGCCTGGTCGTCGAGGGCCTGACGCACGATGTCAACAAGGTCATATTCAAAATTGTTGTTGCCACGGTAATGGTCGGCTACGCTGACCATGAGTTCCGCAGCACGTCGTGTGTCAGCCGGATCGTAATAGTTGTGCATCTTCGACCAGCTCTTGACCTGGAAGTTGTTGAGCGAGGGTCGTCCGTCGAAGATGCTCTCATGGGGACCCTGCTGATTGTTGCCGGCCGGACAGTTGTAGATGCTGTTGCCAAGAAGCTGCCACACTTGCTGCAAGGTAGCGTCATCGGTACCATAACGCGCCCTGACATACGCATTGAGCCATTGCTGTCTGAAAGTGGCAATGCTGTCAGCCGAAGGCAACGAGCCGACCATCCAAGGCAATTCACTCATCAGCTCAAACATCACGGGATTGTTTTCCGATCCCTCCATCGTGAAGCCATAGCCCTTCAGATGCTCACGGGCACTGGCCAACGGCGTGTTGGCAGCAGCAGCCAGACGGAAATTGTTGATGAGCTGGTCCATACGACCATGCAGTCCGACATTGGCACCAAAGTTCTCCAACATGCAGAACAGCCATGGATGCTTGCCGTAGCCGTCGGCACGTCGCCACACGGAGGGTGCGCCGAACATTGGCCGACATTCTGAGAAGAGGTCGAGCACGAGCAGGTCGCCCGCAGGAAGGGCATTCATTATCTCGGGCCGTGGATTCTCGGTCCATCCCTGCACCACCCAGACGGCTTTCGCGTTGGTCCGCTTCATGGCTGCCAAGAGTTTTCTGCCGCAAGCTGCGTAGTCGATGGCTGCATTGTCGGCGCTCTCATGGAAGGGATCCATCGAGTAGTAATCGGCCTTGCCATAGAGACGCGTGAGCTCCTGGTAATACAAATCGGCAATCCTATCAAAATGGGAATCAGTAGGCAACAGGTTGGCAGGACGAGTATAGCCGTTCCATGTACCACCCGGTGTAACGTTCAGGCCAAGCTTCTCCTTGGCATCGTGGGGCACCATACCGCTGTAGCCTGGCAGCACGGGATGCATGCCCAACTGACGCTCACGGGCGAGAATCTTCTTTTGCAACGCCGCCTGCTGCTCATACCAGCGGTCGGGCAACGGGCCACCCCACCCCTCCAGGTTGTTCATTGCCCACCAGGCGAGGAAGGCAGGACCGGCGATGAACTTTCCGACAGCCTCCTTGCTGTAGCCCAGTTTCAACAATATGTTGCGCCATACCACCTCTTCGCCAGTAGCTGCCAATGGCATGTTGATGCCATGAAGCGCCATCCAGTCAATCTCTTCCTCCCAACGCTTCCAGTCCCAGAAAGCCATGGAATAGGAAAAGGTGCAATAGTTGAAGTCGTAACGGTCGGTCAGCCACGTGGTGTGTCGCTCAGGTTTGGCAACGGACGGCAGATGACGGGGCAGGCGGGGGTGCATGTTGTTCCAACTGACCATGATACCGGCGTAATGCTTCAGATACCAGTTGACACCCGCAGCAATGTTGACCCACGTGTTACCCTTCACACAGACGTGAGTGCCGTCTTGGGAGAGTTCAAAGAAATCGGTTGCTGACGGTTGCAGCTCGGTACGAAACTTGGCAGCTGCGCCGGGATCCATGCGGTTCAAAAGGTCGTCGACAGGATTGGCATTGACAACCGTCACACCCATACAAAGAAGGGATAGAAGGGATATAATAAGGTGTCTCATCATTGATTGTTGATTCGTTTGAAGTAAGACGCAGGGCTGAAGACCTGCCGTTAGCTTGGCTGCCTTTTAAAAGCAACTTGATTGGTTCTACAAATTTAACAATAATCAATGAGACAGGCAAAGCTTCTCACCTCTTTTTTCAAACGCTCTGGCCTAGCCATGCTATTTCACCACGAGCGGCATGTTTTTTCGGCTTTGCTATCTGGCGGTCTACCAGGCCTCTATGTCTTTTTCAATGTCGGGCATCTGACTACGATGGAAGACGGGACTCTTAATGCCATTGCGCTTCTGCTGGCGATAGTCATTCAGCAAGAAGCAGGCTTGTGGGCTCAACTTGACAATGGCAACAAGGTTGCAAAGGGTGATGCTACCCATGAAGAGATCACCCAGGCTCCATACCAAGTCGAGACTGGCCAGTGAGCCAAAGAACACCATGACCACGCCGTTCATCACCCTGACAAAAGTCAGCCACCCCTTACGGGCTGTCAGAAACTTGACGTTCATCTCGCCATAGGTATAATTGCCGATAATCGAAGAGAAGGCGAAGAAAAAGATAGCAATGGCTACGAACTGAGTGCCAATAGGCCCAATCTCGCTCTGCAAGGCCATCTGCGTGAGCTGCACGCCATTGAGTCCAGGAGTGGTAAACACGCCGCTGATGAGTATGATAAAGGCAGTACAGGAGCAGATGAGCAACGTGTCGGTGAAGACGCTCAACGCCTGTACCAGTCCTTGCTTGACGGGATGAGACACACTGGCAATGCTGGCTGCGCAGGCAGCCGATCCCTCACCGGCCTCATTGGAGAACAGGCCGCGCTTGATGCCATTCATCATCGTCGCACCAAGTGTGCCACCGGCAAACTGCTGCAAGCCAAAGGCATTGGAGAGGATGACGGCGAAGACATGTGGTATCAGCCGGAGATTCATGAGGATGATGACCAAGGCCAACACCACATAAAGAATGGCCATCACGGGCACAATGACACTGGACACTTTGGCGATGCGACCGATGCCGCCAAAGACGCAGAGCGTGGACAGCACGACGAGGATGAGACCCATGACGAGAGGCGGCACGCCAAAGGCTTTGTCAGCGGCGGCACAGATGGTGTTGCTCTGTATGGAGATGTAAGCCATGCAGAACGTCACCGTGATAAGGACAGCATAGAGCTTCGCCATCCGCGGCTTGCGAAGTCCGAACTTCATGTAATAGGCCGGACCACCGATAAACGACCCTTGAGTCTTCCGCTTGTAGAGCTGGGCGAGCGTAGACTCAACAAAGGCCGTGGCGGAGCCCAAGAGAGCGATGACCCACATCCAAAACACGGCGCCAGGACCACCCACCGCAATGGCTGTGGCTACACCGGCCAGGTTGCCAGTGCCCACACGAGAGGCGATGGACACGGCAAAAGCTTCAAACGACGAGACATGCTTCTCGTGTTCCTTCTTCGTGGAGTCGCCCAACAGACGGATCATCTCAAAAAACATGCGGAACTGAACGCCTCGTGTCTTAAAAGTGAAATAAAGGGCACAGGCGATAAGCGCTACAATAAGAATGTACGACCACAGCACGGTGTTGAGGCTGCTGATGGTCTGGTTGAGCCAGCCATTCGCCGAGAAGAAATGATCCATATGTAATAATATTAGAACGACTATTATCTTTTGGTTGCAAAAGTAGTACTTTATTCTTCAATATGCAAGCAAAAGACCAGAATAAGCCTTATAACAAAACAAAAAGGGTTTGTGACTGGCCTCTTATCGGTCAAGCCGCAAACCCTTATATAGATAACTATATGGAACGATTACCTCACAACGGCCTTAATGGTCTTGCCATTGCTTAGCTTCACGATGTTGAGGCCCTTCATAGGATGAGCAAGGCGCTTGCCATCGATGCTGTAGTACTCCATATTGATATTCTTCATCTGGCTCTCAACGTTGCGGATGCCAGTAGGTGAAGTAACCTTCACCTTCAAAGCATTGACTGCTTCGCCTGTCGTCGTATCGATGACGGCCACCACAACGTGCAGCTTGCTCTTGTCCTGAATGATACTCGAACCGACAAGACTACTGCTGCCGGAAAGGTCGAACGTGTAAGAGGACTGTGCAGAAGCATTGGCTGCCACGGTTTCAGGCAGACTGCCAGAGACAGGGTCCTTGCCGCTCCATCCTACCACAACGAAGTTGTAAACCAGGCCACTAACCTCGGAGGCGCCTTGTGTGAACTGCTTCATATCATCATCGGGATAAGATGAGGCACGGCTGTTATAATAGTTATGCTGAATCCAATCACTGGACGTACCCGACAAGCCATCTGCTGTAAGGATATAGGTCAGCTGGTAACGACCATTGGACTGAGAGACGGCAAACTGAGTATTGGTTGAGACATCAATCTTCTGTTCATCACTGCTCAGCACTGCGGTGGCCTCGAGACCAACAGGTGCAAACTTGGTAGCATACTCTGCATAGGTATCATCGATATTGAAATGGCCGTCATAGTTGTCACCACAATAGGCATCCGTAGCGTGTGTACGGTTGATATAAGCAGCCGGGAAACCGGGGACATCGGAAGGATAGTCGGACGCAGGCACAAACTCCATAGGATCGCCATTGTGATAGGAAACACCTACAAAGTCATCACCCAACAACTCGTTCATATGCTCCAGTCCTACAAAGCCACGCGGGCACCAACCGCACCAGGTGCCGGTATACTCCTCAAGCAATGGGCGGTTCTTTGGGTTGAGAAGCAGCACATGATACACATCCTCTGACGTGGTTGAAGCCTGGGCATTGTCTTTACCGTTGACCTTGGTAATGGCAAACTTCATGGTGTATTCGCCCGGCTCTGCAATGGCCGGAACATCAATCGTGGCATTGGCCGTCTTGCCGAAGTGGGCAGGAATGGCTTCAGGAAGGTCGTAATGGCCAGTCGTCGTAGTTCCTGCCAGCTCATAACTGTAATCGATGGAGCTGACAGGTGTGGAACCAACATTCTTAATGGTATAGGCATAGGAAGCTGGGGTGTTGTACTGGACATACACCTCCGATCCAGAAGCTACAGCCTGATCGGCAGGGATGCCGCTAATCTCTACCTGCATAGCCGACGCAATGCCAAGGGCTGCTCCCTTTGACATGAACTTACGGTAGGTGCGGCTGGTATGAAGATAGAAGTTGTCCTCACTGGTACTGATGACCTGCAAAGGAGCAGCTACCGAAGAGGTAAGATCAAAAGAATAGCCCACGTAAACACCATCGGACGTAATGGTATAAGGAGTGTCGAACGTCACCTCAACAAATCCTGGAGCAATCTTAAAGCTTTGGCTCGTGACGTCAGGAACATTCTTGGAGCTCTTGATGGTCAGAGCCTTTGTGATGAAAGCCCGACCGTCGGTAACCAATGTAGTATCAACGTTAGAGGCGAAAGGAATTCTCACGCCTGTAATAGTCTTGCCAACCAGCGCAGCATCTTTGACAAAGACGGCTACGTCGTAGTTCTCCTTTTTGTTGGTTCCCCAGGAATCTATGTTCTCGGAACCAGAATAAGGACCGTATGTAACTGTTTGGGCCAAAGCGTCAGTTGACGAAAGAATGGCAACCACAACAGTCATTACTGACAATATCTTTGATATTTTCATCTTTCTAAACTCGTTATGATATTAGATACAAACCATTAAGCTATTCTTTGGGAAGTAACACATGTTGCTCCCCAAAGAATAAAGATTATTGTTGCAAGCTCTTCCAGATTACTTGTTGAGCAGCTTAGCCGTTTTCACAGAACCGTCGGCGAAGGTAGTCTTCTTGATGACCATGCCCTTATAAGTACTGTTCACCTTGCGGCCGGTAATGTCAAACATCTCGGTCTTTGCCACTTTGGTATTGTTGTTCACAATACCCTTCACAGAAGTATAGGCTGCGATGTCAAGCCAAACAACATCGGACTTATGCTCCTCGCCGGCACCACGATAGATGCTCTGCAAGCCGAACTTCTCAGCACCGTCGAAGTAGAAGTAAATGGTATGCTGGTCTCCTGTGGCGTAGAAATCCCAACTGTCAGAGAAGTTGTAAGGCACCTCGGTCATATTTTCCGTAAGAGCTGTATATTCATCCGTAGAAAACTCGAACGGCTCATCAGGATCGTCTACAAAGAAGTTATAAGACAACTTGTTGGTATTAAGGATGTTGCCATCAACATCGGTGGAAGGAATCTCAAACTGAACAGCACCATAGCCATTGCTTTCACTATAAGCCTGATAAGAATCGAACTTCGGGTTGGCAGGAGTAGCTGCTACCTCCGTAAACGGTTCATACTTAGGTGCCACATAGGCGCCGCTGTAATAGACACGTGTCTTGGAAGCATTCACAATAAGAGCCTCTGGTGCATCAAGCGAGAAGCTACCCGTAGCAGCATCGTAAGTGAAGGTCAGCGTATCCTTGTCTGCAAATTCATAGGAATAACCATAGCTGCCGTTACTCGAAGAATACTCAACCGTCGCTGTGCCAGGCTTCATCCACAAGTAAGAAGAAATCGAACTGTCAGCTCCCAGGAACTGCTCGGGGAACGAAATGGTCTTCTTATCGTCACTGATGGTTCCGTGGATCCAAAGGTCGGCATTATCGTTGGCTGGGTCGTGGAGATAAATATCTTTACCATTCTTTGAGAGGGCAACCTGCTTCAATACGGTAGTAGGCACTTCGGTGCCCGTACTGTCAACAACGGTGTTGTACGTGAACTTATAAGTAGCAGACGTCGTGTCGGCTGGAATCGGAGTCACGGTCTCGGTCAACGGCTTATAAGCTATATTACCAGATCCATAGCCATACCAAGAACCAGTAGCATCGGTGAGACCAAGCATCTCATAAGGATAGCCATAGACTTGGCTTTGATCAGCCTGGCTCAACTCTCCATCTTTATAGCTGAACACGATGCTGTCATTGCAAGTACCATCGCTCAACGTGTCAGGATACCAAAACACACCATCGTCACTCGTCTTTGCCACCAAACGGTTGGCATAAGCATAGAATGTCGAACCGTCTTCACTATCCTCTGAATAGATGGCCTGCGGCAGATAAGCCACATAAGTGCTATCATTGCGCTTGGTGAGCTTCAGCTTACCTTCCGTACTGAGAGTAGAAAGGGGATTCGTCAAATAAATGTTGCCGTCAGCGCCTAAGACATAACTGCCCAAGCCAGCTTCACTGTCACTCTCAATCAGATAGCCAAAATACGAATAGAAACTAACGTCAGAGCGCATCATATTATTGACTGCGGTGCCTTCGGGACTGGTGATCAGACTATCGCCATACACGGGTTGGGGCATGGCCTTGAAGATAGGAGCTTTACTCAATGAATAGAAGCTTGAATTCTCTCTTGCCTGCTGAATGACGTGCGCCTTGCGAGCCTGTGCCAGTGTAGAAAGAGTGGATTTCTTCACCACTGTACCGTTAATTCTGAGGCCTTGAGCCATTGCTGTGCTTCCTGCAAGCAGCGCACTTACGAGTAAATAGGTAAAATTCCTCATGCGTAAATACTTTAAATTAAACAATAACGAAAGACTTTCTCTCTTATAAAATCTATTCTATTCTCTTAACAACCGCAAAAGTAATAAGTTGTAAGCAAAAAACCAAATTAAATGACGCTTTTTTGCTTCATTGAAGTGAAAAAAGTTATTCTGTTGCATTTAGAAGGCGTTATTCTCACATTATTAATATTGTCTTTCAAAAAAAATCGAGCTCGGTGGGTTAAGAATCAATAAATATTAGTAACTTTGTCAGAGCGCAATCGCACCATCAAAGCAAAGGCTTCTCCAAAGACAGCCATGACCTGTCCGGCGACAAACAGCTGCTGTCACTGAAGGCATGCGGCATCAATATGACCGAGAAGCGATTGGCGATTGGGCAGTGAAACAACTATATTGAATCATAAAGGCATCCACAAGGAATAGGAGCCATATCAAAACTAAAATAGAGACACGGCTTATGCGGTTGAGACAACTCTTATCTATCCTGTTAGTGACAATCCCATTGTGGATGTTGGCACAGACATATGGTTCGCTGACCATGGAAAACGGATTGATGGACAATACCGTGACTGCATTCTGCCAGGATGATCACGGAATGATGTTTCTGGGCAACTACCGGGGCGTTGACCGCTTCGACGGATCTCATGTTGTCAACATTCCCTTTGAACCGAATAACGATGAGGAGAGTAACTGCATCACTGCCATTGTTGAGGAGGACAAAGAACACCTGCTGGTGGGCAATGCGGATGGTCTGTGGAGTTTGGACAAACGGCGTCTCACATTGACGAGGATCTTTCAAAAGACCATCGACTGCGGTGTCACCGCCTTGCAGGTGAAGAGAACAAAGGGGCGTAAAGGCTCTAAGATCATCATCAGCACCCAACTGGGTGTCTACGAAATGGACAAAGGCACAGACAACAGTTCATCAGAAGGCTCCTTGCGGAAGATCTCCAATCGACATTGCTCAACGCCAGTCAGACAAAACGTTACTCCAAAAGGATGGGGACGACTGAGAAAAGCCGACTACTACTTCAAATCCTCAATCAACGGCAACCAATGGGTGAGCTACAAATTCTTCGGAGTCGACTATAGCTACCTCAACCGAGGCATTTTCCATGTCATCGACGCGCCTGGCATCTTCGACAGTCGCAACATTCCATTGAGGAATTACCTGGTTGACAACAACCGCATCTTTCTCTGCACGCGCGAAGGGCTCTATGTATACGACCGCTCTGCGAGTACGTTCCATCCTGTCTGCCAAACACTTTTGGGCAACAGCATCATCACACAGATGATGAGCCTCGGCAACAAATATCTTGTTGCAACTATCGGCCAGGGAGTCCTTATATTAAATAAGGTGTCACTGGCTGTGGAAGGCCACGTGCTCAACGGCGCCAATGTGTACCAGTTATGTCAAGACAAGCATGGGAACGTGTGGATGTGCTCGTCCGCTGGCCTGGCATCCTACAACCCACAGACAGGACACATGGTCGTCTTTCAAACGCGCAACAGCCAACTGCCTTCCGACGAAGTACTCTGCATAGGTTTCGATTCTGACGGCATCGGGTGGGTGTCAACATCCAACGGCTTGTGCCAGTATCTGCCGGCTTTGCACGTACTCGCTGCCAACGCGCTTCCCAAAAGAATTAAGCAGGTGGGAACCCTGCGCACCATTTCCGCACTGCCCAAAGGGCGACTCCTGCTCATCCCACAACACGGCAAGCCCTTCATCTACCAGGAAGCAAGCGACCGACTGAAGACCATTCCCCTGCAAATGGATTCAACCGCTAAACTGCTCTATCTCCATATCGCCAACGACAGCACCTTCGTCTTTGTCACCTCCAACGGAATCTACAGCCAGCAGGGCAACAGACTGCGGCGATTTGGATATATTGACGGACTGAGCAACCAAGAGTTTCAGTCTCACTCCGTCGTGCTCGACAGAAAGGGGTTGTTGTGGGCTGCTACCAACGGCGGACTGGTCTATGCTAAGCTACAAGACCTGCTACAGCAACGTCCCCTTCAACACTACGACATCTTCCTCACGCAAATCCAAACCGATCACTGGTTTTCTCCTGCTGAAGCCACTGCCGTAATGATGGACCACACACTTCAACTAAGTCGGTACCGCAGTGAGTTCACTGTACAGTTCGCCCCACATATCTATGGCAATACCAACGACATCAGATACCGATACCGATTGGAAGGTGCCAAGGACGACTCATGGAAAGGCGCCGATCACAACCACATCATCTCCTACCGCCATCTCGCAGCTGGTGATTACAAGCTCGTCATTGAAGCCGTAGGAATGCCAGAGATCAGCACGACTGTCAACGTCATCGTGCCCTACACCTACAGATCCATCGCCATATGCCTGGCAATATTCGTCCTCACGCTGATCATCGGTTATCTGCTCTACTGCAACTACACGAAGACTCCGTACTTCTGGAAACAATGGGAACCAAAGCCTGAACGGTATCAGAACTCAAAGGTATCACCTCAGCGTGCCGCCCAGTTGCAGAAGCAACTGCTTGCGGCCATGGAGAAACAGAAACCTTATCTGAACGCAAATCTGCAAATGGGAGACCTGGCAAAGATGCTCGGATGCAGCGCGCATGAGTTGTCTCAAGTGTTTTCTCAATATATGCAGCGCAGCTATTACGATTTCGTGGCCGAGTACCGCATCAATGAATTCAAACGGTTGGCCGTACAACCTCAGTACGCAAAGTACACCATCACCGCCCTCTCCGAACAATGTGGCTTCAAGAGTCGCACCCCGTTCCTGACATCATTTAAGAAGTTCACCGGTATGACGCCAAGCGAATTCATGGATAAGTGCAAATAACCCCGACCCATACGCATCCACAATCCCTTAATGAAGTCGTCGTCTTTATGGCCTCATGCACTTTACAATTATAAAGTGCAAAGTACTTGATACTGCAACGCACTATTCGTCAGAAGGTTACAAGGAAATAAGTCTTTTCAAATTGTAACAACAATAAAAGAGCATAAAACCATTGTCTGTTCGACATTTTCATATTACCTTTGCCAGCAGATTTCACTGAAAAACTAAAAGCGACACCGAGCATGATGCACCATCCGGCTGCGCTTCACTCACAGAACCGAACTTAAAACTCACATTTATATGAAGAGGATTCTTCTACCCCTATTTCTCATGATCAGCCTCATCCAGACGGCTTTGGCACAGACTGACGATCTGTACCTGGGCTTTGACTTTTCGCAAGTCAACGGTAGTACGATTACAGACAACACCGGCCGAGGCATTCAAGCAAGACTAATGAATGAAGCCAAAGTAGAAAAGATGGGTACGTTCCACGTGCTAAACCTCGGCAACGGCACGGGATACTTGGATTTGACGGAAGAGGCCGGTAAGCTACTTGCCGCCACCGACACGTTCACTATCTCTATGTATTATTTCGTCGAACCCGCGGCATCACTCGACGGCAACGGCTATTTCCTCTGGTCATTCTCGACCAACAGCGCATGCACGGCCTCGGCGGGCAAGTACAACGCTTACCGTCTTAATGCACAGCGCATCGCCATCAGCACCGGCGGCTATGGCCATGAAACCGGTTATTCCAACGGTGTCTCCGCAAAAGGACAGTGGATCCACGTAGCCTTCGCACAAGGTGGCAACCGCGGTAAACTGTTTATCAATGGCAAACTTGTCAACACACAGACAAGCTATCCCATCAACTCTGTCAACTTCAAAGGAGAGAATCTCAAATATTGCTGGTTGGGCCGTGCGCCCTTCACAGGCGACAGCTATCTGAAGAACACGAGGATTGCCGACGTAAAGATCTTCAAGCACTCACTGAACATTCTTGAGGCCCGTGTGCTTGCAGCCGAAACCGACAGTCTGACCAAGGAGATGGAGACTGGATCGGTCGGTGACGCCACCAACCTGAAAGCTGTCATCGACAGCATTAGCGCCCTGCCTACCGCAGGTTTGTTGCCGGCCGCCGTCGAGGACCTGAACGACTACATTAGTTACGCACAGACCATTGCCAATGGCGACTACAGCCAATACGTCATGGACGAAGCCTTGAATCAGTTGCGGACAGCCGCACACAGCACTGCAGCCACAGCAGGACTGATATTCTCCACCGACAACCTTGCAACAGCCTACGACACAGAGCGCGGCTTCAAACACCCGGGCGGTCTCTACACCCAAGCCGACTTCGAACGCATAAGGCAACAGATCAAGACCAATGACAAGGTGAAACAAGCCTGGCAAACTCTAAAAGCCTCACCGTGGGCCTCACAGACCGCCACTACCTATCCGGTAGAGACCATCATCAGAGGCGGATCGGGACAGAACTACATGAACGCCTGTCGTGGAGCAGCTATCGCCTTCCAGAACGCATTACGATGGAAGATAGAGGACAACGAGCGTTGCGCCGCCAACGGCGTGAAGTGCCTCATGGCTTGGGCTCGCACCTGCAAGCTCGTCAGCGGAAACAGCAACTGGGCACTGGCTGCCGGTCTCTATGGCTATGAGTTCGCACAAGCTGCCGAATTGCTGCGCGACTATCCCGGATGGTCGGAAGAAGACTTCAACACATTTAAGAAATGGATGCTCACCGTATGGTATCCTGGCAACATCAACTTCCTGCGCGGACGCAACGGCACCTGGGAGAACAGTGCCAACAAGCCCGCAGCGGGATGGGGCGAGGCCGGCAACAGACCAGGTCACTATTGGAGCAACTGGCCTCTCTGCAATGCCCTGTCGTGCATAAGCATCGGCATCCTCACCGACGACGTGTTTATCTACAACCAAGGCATGAGCTTCCTGAAATATGACCAAGTGGGAACATTCCAAGACCCACGCACTGCCAACCCCATCCTCAACGACGGATGTACAGAGTTCTGGGGTAACCTCATTGTCACCCACCAACCGAGCAGCCTGGAAACGGGTGCCTAT
Source organism: uncultured Prevotella sp. (assembly GCA_900319905.1). Classification (GTDB taxonomy): domain Bacteria; phylum Bacteroidota; class Bacteroidia; order Bacteroidales; family Bacteroidaceae; genus Prevotella. The sequence goes on from ONQB01000004.1 coordinate 80,508, forward strand.
GGTGAACTGGGGCAGATTCAGGAAAGCGGACGAGACGGCGGACATGCTGCCATGGCACTCGGACTGGCCGTTGACATCGCCCACGTGGCATGGAACCAGGGTGACGACCTGTTCTCATACATGAACAACCGACTGGCTGCCGGCATTGAGTTCACAGCCGCCACTACACAAAACGCCACCGGCCTGCCATGGACCAACTATAAGTACTGCGACTGCCGTACCGCCTGGCACGGAGGCTGGCTGCAGACTGGCTACAATGGCGCAGCCGAGATAAGGCCATACTGGGGCGAGATTATCGGCCACTATGAGGGCGTGAAAGGCGTGAAGATGCCTTATGCCGAGAAAGCCTACGAACAGATGGGCATTGATGGCGGCGGCATTGGCACTAACAGTGGCGGCTTCGATCATCTGGGCTTCTCGGTGCTCCTCAACACACGCGACGTACAGCTGGCACCAGCCGACAGCGTACCGACCCTGCTCACGCCACTGATGATCTACGACAACGACAGCATTGCCCACAACGAACTGGGCGGACTGAAGAACACTTACGTCTGGGACAAGGACAAAGCACTGCCTCACGGGAAGACCATCCGACTCATTCCACAACTGCCAGAAGGCAATGCCGACACCGGCAACTGGCAATGGAACACAGGCGCAACAACGCGTGAGATCACTGTGACCACAGACAAGAGCTACGTCTACCGCGCCACCTATACCAACGAGCATGGCGTGAAGAGTGAGCAGGCCTTCACCATCGCCTCCCAAGGTGACTGCAACGCCGTACAAAGCGGCGGCACCATCAGCTACGACGGCAAGAGCTATAGCAACGACTCCACCATCAAAGTCAACTATGGAGAGACCGCCACGCTTGTCATGCACGGCAATGACGGCTGGGGCTACTACGAATGGGACAATGGCAATTCAACCAACACCCGCACGACGGCCCCCGTGGTTCGCGACAGAGACTACTACGGCATCTATGTCAACGAAGGCGGAGCACGCACGCTCTATACCTTCCATGTCAAGGTCGCCAACACCACACCAACAGCCATCACCTCACCCACTGCCCCAGCGGCCAAGAGAGCAGTCGACAGAAAGATATATGATCTCAGCGGGCGCCCCGTCAGCCACATGACCCACGGCGTCTACATCGTCAACGGAGAGAAAGTTGTCAAACGTTAATAAGTTTGCCACATACTCGCAAAGTGGTTGCCTCGCACTGCAAATGCAAAAAGAAACAAGCTTTTACATTATTTAACGTCATATACTTGCTTTAAATCAATTTACAATTTACTTTTGCAAAAGCATAGGGGCAACCCAACACTTATTACGCTGAAGCAACGATTAAACCATATTTGAATCAGAGAATCAACAAATTAATATCAGAATTTAAACTTAAAAGCTTATGAGTAAACTTAAACTCTTTACGCTTGCCGCAGCCAGCATGCTTGCCGCAGTAGGATCCGCAGACAACAGTTGGACAGCGGGTCAAGCCGTAGGGGGGGGCGATTATTACCTCTACAACATTGGCACTAAAACATTCCTCAACGCCGGTGACCCTGATGCAGGTTGGGGCACGCATGCTTTCATGAACAGCCGTTTTGGTTACAAAATCACTTTGTCAGCCAATGAAGAAGCATGGAACATTGCCACACCGTGCAGCAACGGAGGAACAAGCAATTACTTAACTTCTTCTTGTTGGTCTGATGGTGCGGCTACAGGATGGACCTTTACCCCTGTGACCGTTGATGGCTATACCAATGTGTATACTATTTCCGTAAACAGCACATACCTTACAGCGGCCTCCACCAAAAAGGTTACTACTGAGAAAGCAGTAGCTTCTGACAATGATTCCTACTGGATACTGATCAGTAAGGACCAACTGAAGGATAACTTCAAGAACGCATCCGAAGCCAATCCTGTTGATGCTACGTTCTTCCTTAAGAACCCTGAGTTTCAGCGTAACTTCGACGGTGGTTCATCTGCATGGACATGGACAAAGAGCGATGGCAATCACATCGTAATAACAAACTCCAACTACACATCAATAAATAATGCAAGTTACTATGGTTGCGAGTTCTGGAACAACACATTTGACATCCATCAAACGGTTAGCGATCTTCCCGTAGGAAAATATAAATTGTCCATTCAAGGCTTTGGAGTCAATGGCACTACCTACCTTTATGCAACAGCAGACGGGACTACTACATCACAGACTTTTGCTTCGACTAGTAGTGAGAACATTAATCAATATAATGCAGCCATTGCTGCCGTCAATGGTGGCTCTTATACTACAACGACGACAGACGCCTTCTCTGTCAAAGGCGGTACGTTGACTGTTGGAGTGAAGAGAGAAACCAATCAAAACCAAGATTGGACGGTGTTCGACAATATGTATCTTGAGTACGTTGGTGCACTAAGTTCAGAAGAAGCCATCACTGCTTACAACGACGCTGTAACAGCAGCCAATGAAGCAAATGCCAAGACTGATGCCATGGCAGCAACAGCCAAAGAAGCATTGACAACCGCCCTCTCAACCTATGGTTCTCTAAATACTAGCACAGCGACCTCGGATGAGCTGCAAAAGGCAACAAGTGCCCTGACAGAAGCCGTTACCGCAGTGAACACCTCTATTGCCGCCTACTCTTCCGCTGCCACTGCTCTTAAAGCCCGCAACGAGCTCTATCGGAATAACAACTTCATCACAGACGAGGCCTACAAGGCTTATTATACCGACCTCTTGGCCAATTACGAGGCACGCACGCTGACGACAGACGAGGCTAAAGCCATCAACAATCCATACACTATCAGTAAGTGGCACGCTGATGCCAATACCAACAAGTATATGGGTAGTGCCTATGGCATCACAGGTTACGATGGCACAGTGCCTTACGTTAACACTTGGTCAACAGAAGGCGAGTCTGACGGTTCCAACTTCAAGGTGCCTTTCTATGAGTATTGGGTGGCTGACGGCAGCATACTTGAAGACAAGACGCTGACCACTACGAAGACTGGCCTTACTGCCGGTAAGGTATATAAGGTAACAGCTTGGGTACGCGCTCGTCTGAGCAACAACCAGACCGCTCCTGTGACAGGTATCACAATGGATGCCGGAGGCTCTTCCGTGGCTATCACGGGTACACAGGTTGGTTCTTCACAACTCTATCTTGACAACTACACAGTATATGGCACCGCTGACAGCGAGGGCACACTGACCGTGAACTTCAAGGTGGCAGGCACCAACGCAAGTTGGCTCTCCTTCCAGAACCTGAAATACGAGGAGGCTACCGTGACTGCTCTTGACGAATCGGCCAGCAACACAATCAGTGAAGCCAGTGATGCTTATGTAACCCTGAAGCGCAGCTTCGTCAACGGTTACTACAACACACTCGTGCTTCCCTTCGACCTCACAGCCGACCAAGTGAAAGCTGCATTCGGCTCAGACGCCAAGGTATACAGCTTCGCCAACACAGAGGGTGACCAAGTGAACTTCACTGAGGCTACGACCATCAGCGCTAACGTGCCTGTACTGATCACAACCAATACCACTGCCACTGAGTTCACGTTCACCAACGTCGACGTGAAGAGAGCTACGCCTACTGCTACCGGCACCAACTGGAACTTCGTAGGTACCTACAACGCTAAAACCGCAGTGCCTGCCAACAGCTATGAGATGTACAACAATGCACTGTACAAATCTGACGGCACCAACAGTTACTTCGTCAACGGCTTCCGCGCTTATCTTGAGCCTAACACTACTGCAGCTGCCAAACCCATGCTGAATATCGGCGGCACAGCTACCAGCATCAACAAGGTAATCAGCGGTATCGACAAGGAGGGCAACCTCTACAACCTCGCCGGACAACGCGTGTCAAAGAACACGAAGGGACTCCTCATCAAGAACGGTAAGAAGTTCATCAACAAGTAATACGTCACAACATTCAAACAATTTAACGATATGACATCTATGAAAAAATATTGCAAGCCAACCATAAAAGTCACCACAGTAGAGGCAGACAATGTCATAGCCGCTTCACCTAATACAACGGTAGATGGTAACAGTCTCCCCATTGGAGGAGGCCTGACAGACGATGCTAAGAAGACCGGTGGTCAAGCCAAAGGCTTCAACATCTGGGATGATAATGAGTAAAAAGAAATAAACTTTATCAATCCAACGTCATAGGGGAATGCAGACAAGACGTCATGCATTCCCCTATTTCATTACATCACACAATCATTGAGATACTCACTCGTATCTCTATCCATGTTGCACATGAGCCAGCGTGATGCGACGTGCACAACGCGATATTCAACTCGCTGACCTACAACTTTGATATGCAACAGCTCATGCATACGGTCGTATGCGACTGTATTGACGCACAGCAAGCCGACAGCAACGTGCCGCACCTTCAAAGGCTCCACAGCCACACCGGCCTCAGGGACGGGGACAATACCAATTCATCACTGTAAGTCGACCACGAAGATTGTCGACGTTCTGAAACGGATACAGACCAAGCGCATTGTAAAGGCTTTTAGCGGGGGAAGTGAAAAATGACACACTAAACGTTCGCCCGTTCACAAACTATTTCATAACTTTGCAGGTAAGTAAAAACCCTACAAACAGTTATGCACAAATCGTTTTCTATCTTCTTTGCCGCTGCGGGCTTGTTGTCCGCAACGACACTACAAGCACAAACCACTTATACCGTTGGCTTCAATCCCGACCAACGCTATCAGACCATCATGGACTTTGGTGCCTCCGACTGCTGGACCGCCGAATACGTGGGCCGTTACTTCTCAACTGCCCAGAAAGAGCGTGCCGCACGGCTGCTATTCTCCCAAGAGTTGTACGACAACGGCAGCCCTAAGGGTATTGGGCTCTCGGTATGGCGGGTCAACCTCGGAGCCGGCAGCGCAGCCCAGGGTGACGACTCCAATATTGCTGACATCACACGACGGACTGACTGCTATCTCCAAGCCGACAGCACTTACGACTGGACCCGCTGTCCGGGGCAACAATGGTTTATGCAACAGGCCAAGGCCTACGGCGTAGACCACCTGTTGTTGTTCAGCAACTCGGCACCCGTTTACTTTACTGCCAATGGACTGGCCAACAACAAGTACAAAGCCACCGGTGCCAACCTTAAGTCCGACTGCTATGACGACTTTGCCACATACATAGCCACCGTGGCCCGTCATTTCAAGGACGAAGGCTATCCAGTGACCTATGTCGATCCCGTCAACGAACCTGCCTTCAACTGGTACGACGGTCAGGAGGGCTCGCCTTGGCAGAACAGCGAGATCAGCCGCATCGTACGCGAGCTCGACAAGGCCCTCATCGCTCAGCATCTCGACAGCACGACCATCATCATGCCAGAGGCCAGCGCATGGGACCGCACCTATCAGCTATGCACCGATTACAGCGGGCGCGCTTCCAACCAGATAGAAGCCTTTTGGAATCCCGCCTATACCAAGACATACATCGGCGATCTCACCCACGTGGAGAGAGCTGTTGCCGGTCACGACTACTGGACATTCGGCAACAACGCCACACTGGTCAATACTCGGACAAAGTTGAAGGCTAAAGCCGACAAATATGGATTGAAGGTGATGCAAACGGAATGGAGCATGCTCGACGCTGCGCCTGACACGGACACAGGCTTCCCAGCTTCTTATGACGCTGCGAGCGACATGGACATTGCCTTGTTCATGGGCAAGCTCATCTACATCGGCCTCACCAGCGCCAATATGTCGTCGTGGTCTTACTGGACAGCCATGTCGCAGTCCATGTACAGTCAGAAGAACCGTTTTGAGCTGCTACGGCTCAATGCCACCGGCGACACCGGCTACGAGAGCTACGGCAACCTGACAAAAGGCGGTTCCGTGACCGTGACACCCAACCTTTGGGTGCTGGGCAACTACAGCCGCTTCGTGCGGCCCGGCTACACCCGCATTGCCTTCAGCGACGGCAGCAACCTCGACGACATCAACAAACTGATGGCCACGGCCTTTGTCTCGCCCGATGCCAAGCGCATGGTAGCGGTCTTTGTCAACAACAGCACATCGGCACAATACGTGAAGTTCAACACGCAGGCCGCTGTTGTCCGCAAGTATGTTACCGACCGCACCCACACGCTTTCCCGTGACAGCAAACTGTCGGAGACACCCGACTCCACCTCCAGCGTCACCATTCCAGCCCGGTCTGTCGTGACGTTTACCTTCGACGGCGACTTCACATCCGACATCCGCAATGTCAAGGCAGACCATTCGACAAGCAATGCCATCTATTCCCTCAATGGTCAGCTCATAGAAGACAATGACAAACAACTGTCAGCACTACCCCAAGGCATTTATATTGTCAATGGGAAAAAGACCCTCAAGCGATAAGCCAACAGCAAAGTATTGCAACACTATAAATACCTCATTTCTAATAGAAGGAGTATCATAATTGGAGAAGTCCGGGAGTACGGAAGTACAGAAGTTCAGTCAAATGCATAAGTATCTAACAATAAGGTACCATTATAGTAATGACTGAACTTCTGTACTTCCGTACTCCCGGACTTCTCCGATAATGCCCCTTTACTTATTCTATCAAACGCTCATCAATAGATGAAAGCCTTGAACTTTGCAATACTGCCCGGTGCACCTTGCTCGGCACGCGGCAGATATTCGAGGGCCGACACCGTCTGGACAGAGCCGAGGTCGATGACCAGCAGATGCGGCATATCCGTGCCGGTCACTGTCTGCCAGTAGGTCGACTCCTGCAAGTCAAAGGCCTTGTCGCCCGTATGATTGCCGGTAGCCTCTTCCGAATCAGCATACTTTGTTGTCCAGGCCTCACGGCTGATGCGCTTGCCCTGTGCATCTTGCAGATACAGCTCGGCAATGGCCGACTGGTCCTTGCCACTCTGGTTGCTCTCTACAAGGATGGCGAGATAACGGCCTTGCTGGGGCTGACTGAAGCGAATGGTCTGCCAACCATTGCCCGGCTTCATCGTTCCGCTATAAGCCGGTGTCCGACTGTTGAGATCAGGCTTGTCACCGATATTGTTGTGCAGGTTGCTCTTCTCCAGCTGTAGTTTGTCAAGTTCCGGACGATCCTGTCCCCAAAGTGTGGGATTTGCAGTACCAATCACGTCGAGCACCATGATCTCGTTCTTGCCTTTCTTCAGCCAGCATCCCGGGCAGTAAAGCGTCTGCTGCGGACCGATACGCCAGAAGCGGCCGAGGGCATGGCCATTGACAAACACTTGTCCCTTGCCGAAGTTCTCCATGTCGATAAAGGTGTCACCCACCTTATTGACCGTGAAAGTACCGACAAACACACCCGGTTGTTTTTCGCCATCGCGCACGTCGAGATGAGTGCGGAGGTCTACATACGGCTTGCTTGCTTGCAGCGCCAGTGTGTCGGCATTGTCGGGGATGAGGCTTATCTTCCAGTTCTTGAGGTTGTAGGTCAAGTCATGCTGACCGTCAGTCGTCGTGATAGTGACATCGCCCGTGATACCCTTGTAGTCCTTGATGGCCCGACCGAAGTTGATACGTCCCATGGCTTCCACCAGGATGTCGAGCTTAGCACCCTTGGCTACCGGCGGCAGCGTCACGCTCTTCTCATTCTTTACACGGTCTATCTTACCCACGAACTTACCATTGACAAACACCTGTGCATAGTCGTGGGCATCGCTGATGGTCAGCAGACTGGACTGGCTGATGGCCGGCAGCGTCGTAGAGTAGAACGCCGAGCCCCACCCCATGTCCATATCTTCGAAGGTCTTCGTGTCGTGGCTGGTCACCGTGCGAGTGATGAACTGTCGTAAAGGAATACGTGCATTGAGTGTGACTTTCGGGAAACTCACCAGCGGCGCAGCAGCCTTAGGCACGTCGGGCAGTTTCTTACCGCCGTTGTATTTCTCCATCGTCTTGCGCAGTTCGTAGAACTTTGGAGTGGCTTGTCCATACTCGTTGATAGGTGCATCGTAGTCGTAGGAGGTCACATCGGGCGCGAAGCCGGGGCTGTTGGCTCCAGCCCAGTGTCCGAAGCTGGTGCCTCCATGAGTCATATAGAGCGAGAAGGAGATGCCCTTCGACAGCATCTCGTCAATACCCGCCACCATGTCCTTCGCCGGACGAGTCTCATGACGGGCACCCCATTTGTCAAACCATCCGCTCCAGAACTCCGAGCACATCTTCGGTGCGTCCGGACGCAGTTCGCCCAGGCGCTTGAACTGCTGGTCGATGTTGGCGCCGGTTCCGAAGTTCATGGTCCATACGAGATCGTCAAGACCGTTCTTGGTGAAGTTGCTTGACCAGTCACACTGGAACAGCACCGGTCCGACTTCCTTGCCGTTTTTCTCCTTGGTATACCAGTTGGCTTTCAACATATCACGAATGGCACGTATGTAAGGCTTGTCCTCACCATAACTGCCATACTCGTTCTCCACCTGCACCATGATGATCGGTCCGCCACGCTGGATGGTCAGCGGAGCCAGTTGCTCGGCTACTTTCTGCTCGAACAGCTTGACCCGTTCCATGAAGTACGGATCCTGCTCACGAAGCCGGATGTCCTTCTTTTTCAGCAACCACCAGGGCAGTCCACCCATTTCCCATTCAGCGCAGACATAAGGTCCGGGGCGCACAATGACGTACATGCCGTTCTTCTGTGCCAGACGACAGAAGGCTGCCACGTCGTTGTTGCCTGAAAAGTTGAATTGACCGGCCACGGGTTCATGTATATTCCAGAACACATAGAGGCACAGCGTGTTCATACCCAAGGCTTTGCACATCTTGATGCGTTGCTCCCAGTAAGGACGTGGAATACGCGGGTAGTGCACTTCGGCTGCCTTGACGATGAAAGGCTTGCCATTGAGTAGGAAAGTACCCTTGCCGACGGTAAAATTACCGACCTGCTTGGCCTCGCCTACCGACGTAAAGGCAAGCAGAAGGGTTAGAAAAGCGATTAGACGAAATGATTTCATTATATGTATTAACAGCGTTATTAATTGGTTTCTTATTTATTTGGCTAAGAAGTCACCGAGCGAGTAACGGTCTTGGCGGTTGATGACGGGAGTGTTGGCCGCATCAAAGTCAATAGGCAACCAGAAGTAGCCTGAGTGAGCCAGGTCGTTAGGGTTCCAGATATCTGCCATGAAGAGAAACTTACCGGCCGCCGGCTGGAACACGAAGGTGCCCTGTCCGCCAAATGTCTTCTTGGCATCAGTGCCGACGAAGGGTGACGGATGCTGCGTCCACGGGCCCCAGATGGAAGGCGCCGAGAACATACGGGCCTCATTGGGAGCCCACCCCGTGCAGCCGGAGGTGATCATCCAGTAAGTGCCATTATGCTTAAAGACAGTCGGTGCCTCATTGTGTCCGGCCGGTGCCACGCGGATGTAGCGGCCTGTATGTCGCGTATAATCGTCACTCAGTTCCGCTATATGCAGCGTAAGGTTGTCCTCCGAAGAATAGACATGATAAGCCTTTCCATCATCGTCGACGAAGACGGTCATGTCGCGAGACATCTGTCCGCCCGTGCGGTCCCTGAACATGAAATATCCTTTTTTGATGGCATCAAACCATTGTGGCGTCCACCACTCCTTCAGGCTGTCTTCGCAGAAGGTGGTCTGTTGTTCCTTCTTTGTCATATCCATCGGATAGTATCCTGCGTTCACCCTTCCGGCCCGCAGCAGTTGGTAAGGTCCCGTGACGTTCTTGCTCACCGCCACCGCACATTGTGCAGCCGCATAGCCTTTTCCCTTGAGTTCGAGATGAAACCAGAGCACGTACTGACCGGTCTTGGAACAATACACCACCTTTGGCCGTTCGATGGTGCACCCGGCGTCGAGCGGTGCCTTAGAGTGGTCGTCAACACGCAGTGCCAGCCCTTCGTAGCGCCAGTTGCACAGGTCGGTGGAAGAATAGCAGGTGACACCCTGCTGATACTTCTCCCCTTTGACCGGCCGTTCCTCACCGAACCAGTAATAGCGGTCACCCGCACGCAGCACACAACCTCCGTGGGCATTGACGTGACGACCCTCACTATCGGGCCACTCTCCACCCAACTGAAGAACCTGCGCAGTGGACGACAACGGCAGGAGCGCTGTAAGCAAGGAAAAGAACAAAATATGAGCCAGACGGGTCAAGCGCTGTTGACGCGCTGGCTTACAGACTCTATAAGCAATTGTATACATTAATTAAATAGATAATTAATATTAGAATTTATCAGCATGATCGGGCAAGTAATAGCCAAGATGGGGCGGCTGGTTATAGCCTACGTTCTGCCATGCCACGCCCATGCGGTAGAGATGATCGTGCATCAGCGTAGGCACCCGGTAACGGGTAGGCATGGCGGTCGTGAAGATATTGACAACCGACGGATTGGTCTCATCGAAGAAGATCAGCTCTTCCCGCCAGTCACCCATGATGTCAGCTTGCAGACATGGCGTGGCTTTCGACCAGTTGCACGTGGCCGAGTGTCCGGCCTCATAAAGCATGCGGCCGTCGGCCAATGGCAGCGGCACGCATTTCTGTCCATTCCACTTCATCAGCACCGGTGGAAAAGAGAACCGTCCGTGCGTATTTCCAAGCAGTTCGTCCTGCAAGTCACCATCCCAATAGATACGGAAGTTGATGGGCAGGCGCTGATGACTGAAGGTCTTTCCATGGCAATCTCTCACATCATCCTTGTCAGAGTTCCACATCTCCTGTCCGCGGTGCTGTGGGTCGATGTCGGCAGCCAGTCCGCGCCCGGTGTCTTCCCTACCCGTCTCCTGCCAGAGAATCTCGCCGGTGCGGGCATCGCGAAGGTCGGCCCCATAAGGATATACCTCATGTACCATATAGTATTCCAGCCCAGGCCTGTCCGGGTCGAGGTCGGCCAGGTGCTGAGCATCTCCGTGGCCCAACCCAGTGGAATAGAGCAGTTTGCCATCGTTGTCGACCGCTGCTGAGCCATAGGTAATCTCGTCGCATCCGTCGCCGTCCACATCACCCACGGCAAGGCTGTGAGCACCTTGTGCGTAAGCTGTAGCTTTCAAACCGGTGGCATGACTCAGCTCATGTCCCAGGCTGTCGGTCACGACCCATTCTGAAGGTGACAGTGAGGCATGCAGCCAACGGGTGTGCAACCGATGATTCTCATAGTCGACCGCCCACAGATACGACCGAGTGTAGTAACCACGGCAGAAGACGGCACTGGCATTCTTGTCGGCACCTCCCAAATAAGCCACGCCAGCCAGATAGCGCTCGCCACGGTTGCCGATGATGGACCTGTCGCCCCATCCCGCGTAGGCAGCATCGCCACCCACGGTATAGCCGCGGTTGGGATTGTACCAGACGGTATGCACGGCCTGTCCCGTACGACCGTCAAAGACCGTCAGCAGCTCAGGCCCCGTGAGGACGCGTCCCTTCGGGTTGCGGTCGTCACGTGTGTTGTCTATCGCACGAATATCTCCGTCGGTAGCCGCCTCAGTGACAAAGTGGCCTTTGCCATCCAGGCTACCGGCCGAGGTCTTGCACATCATCTCCGCACGACCGTCTCCATCGAAGTCATAGACGAGGAACTGCGTGTAATGCGCTCCCGCACGGATATTCCGTCCGAGATCGATGCGCCAGAGTTGCTGCCCCGTAAACTTATAGCAGTCAATAATCACATTACCCGTATAGCCGTCGTGAGAGTTGTCGTGCGAATTGGTGGGGTCCCACTTCACGATAAGTTCGTATTGTCCGTCACCATCTACGTCACCCACGCTACAGTCGTTGGGCTGGTATTCAAAGGTGCGTCCATTGGGTGTGGTACCGCCTTGTGGCCGGTTGAGCTGCATCGGTTGGTAAACGTCATTCCAAGGCATTGTCACGGCTGACGTGTCGGCATGCCCCTGCTGGTGGGTCACCACCTGATATCGGTCTGACACACTGCCCTCGCGGTCCTCATAACACGTTAGTCGTTGCGCCCGAACCACGGCATGGCCGTTGCGCAAGAGATCGAATGTGACATCATGCGCATCATAGCCTAACATGCGCCAACTGACAAACACACCTTTGCCCTGCGCAGGAAGTGCCACCACACCACGGTCGAGCTTCTCCATGGGCCAAGCGACTCGTTGAGCGGAAGAGGTCTGCGCCTTACCGGTCTGACTGACAACGGCAAGCGACAGTGCCACGTAGAGAAAGGCGCTCTTAGGTATAGAGGTACAAACCGCAGACACCAGCGGGTACTGATGTCTGCGTATATGTTGTCGGCAACGGCTTAAGAGTTCATAGATCATATGGTTCATTGTTTCTATATAGGACAGGAGTATACGTTGCGCTTCACAGAGCGTCCGTGCATCCACACTACTCCACGGTGACGCTCTTTGCCAGATTGCGTGGCTGGTCGACGTTGAGTCCCTTCTCCACGGCAATATGATAGGCGAGCAACTGCAGTGGGATGACCGAGAGCAGCGGAGCCAGCGGGGCCAGTGTCTTTGGGATGCTGATGCACTCGTCGGCAATCTTCACCACATCCTTGTCATCCTCGCTTACGATGGCGATGATGCGGCCACCACGGGCCTTCACCTCCTGCATGTTGGAGATGATCTTCTCGTAGCCCTTATGATGGGTAGCCACGAAGAGCACGGGCATGTGGTTGTCGACCAACGCAATGGGACCATGCTTCATCTCCGCGGCCGGATAGCCTTCGGCGTGAATATATGATATCTCCTTCAGCTTCAGCGCACCCTCTAGTGCCACCGGATAGTTCCAGCCGCGACCGAGATAGAGGAAGTTGGTGGCATAGGTATAGGTACGTGCCAACTGCTTGATCTCATCATTCTTCTTGAGCACCTGCTCTATCTTTGAGGGGATGAGGTACAATTCGTTGATGAGCGCATTATACTCGTCGATTTCAATCGTCCCCAAGGCATGACCAAGTGCCAGGGTGAGTAGAATGAGACAGGTGAGCTGACCGGTGAACGCCTTGGTCGAGGCCACGCCAATCTCCGGTCCCACATGGATGAAGATGCCCGTATCAGTCTCGCGGGCAATGCTCGAGCCCACGGCGTTGACGATGCCGAAGATGCAGGCTCCACGCTCTTTGGCCAGCTTGATGGCGGCAAGCGTGTCGGCCGTCTCACCGCTCTGTGAGATGGCGATCACCACGTCAGAAGGATAGATGACAGGATCACGATAACGGAACTCGGAGGCATAGTCCACCTCCACCGGTATCTTGCAGTATTGCTCGATGAGCTGTTTGCCAATGAGTCCGGCATGCCAGCTGGTGCCACATGCCACGATGATGAAACGCTTGGCACGCAGCAGTCGGTCACGGTTGTTGCGCACGGCTGACAGGATCACGTCGTTGTAGACACCTGCGTCACCAACCTCATCTTTTTTCTGCAAATGCTGATCGGGGAAGAGGCGACCGCGCATACAGTCGCGCAGACACTGAGGCTGGTCGAAGATCTCCTTGAGCATGAAATGGGGGAAGCCTCCCTTGTCGAGCATGTCCAGATCCATGTCAATCTGCTTGACATCCACGTCGACGGGCTTGTTCTTTAAGTCGATAATCTCCAACGGCTTGCCTGCATGGCAGACGGCAATCTGCTCGTCGTCGATGTAGACCACCTCCTTGGTATATTCGGCAATAGGAGTGGCGTCGGATGCAATGAAAAACTCGCTGTTGTCCTTCCCAATACCAATGACCATCGGCGAGCCCTTGCGTGCAGCAACGATGGTGTTGGGGTCGCGACGGTCGATGACGGCAATGGCATAAGCGCCAACGCAACGGGTGAGCGCAATGCGCACGGCCTGCGCCAGCGAACACTTGTGCTTCTGCTGGGCATATTCAATGAGTTGAATGAGCACCTCCGTATCGGTGTCACTCTTGAAGGTAAAGCCCTTCTCAGTGAGCTGATTGCGCAGGAAGGCGAAGTTCTCGATGATGCCGTTGTGCACAATGACCAGGTTGCCCGACTGTGAGCAGTGGGGATGCGCGTTTCTCACTGACGGTTCACCGTGAGTGGCCCAACGCGTATGTGCGATGCCCACACATCCGGAGCAGTCGCTGCCACGGGTGGCTGTCTCCAAATCGTTGACCTTACCTTTGGCCTTGTAAATATTAAGCGTGCCCGAGTCGCTGATCAGTGCCACACCGGCCGAATCATAACCTCGATACTCTAACCGGTGAAGTCCTTTCATCAAGATGTCGAAAGCCTCCCTCTTACCTATATATCCAACTATTCCACACATAATAATGTTTTAAGTCATAAATACTGTTTCATCATGACAATAACGTCACTTTAGGAGACAAAATTACTAATTATTATTGAAAACATGAAAGCCAACGCGAAAAAAACGCACAAATTGTCACTACAGCTAATATCTGTGAAGGTTTACGATGCCGTAGCAGTGTAGTGACAGGACCAGTGCCGGCCACCAGCTCTTGGTATTGCATGGTCCCTATGTCAATATTTTTATTGTTAAAAGTCCTCTGAGAATCGTCACATTTCAAAAAACAAAGGCTTGGGCGCAAAATACGCCAATTATGAGACGTTTTAGATAAATCGTTATCTATCAACGCTTTATGCAGAATCAAGTTTCCCAATCAACAGATTGGCAGTACAATCTGGCCAAATTGTCAGCATCATAACGCCGAAAGAGCGAGATCGTATCAGCGAAAAGGCACTGACGTTTCGCCGATATCAAGACGGCATATCGGCGAAGAGGCACTGACTTTTCACCGAAACGACAAACAAACAGCATCAAAAGACGCTTTTCATCTCGATTTAGGTCCATTTCCGTCTCAAAACAGTGTAGAAATCACGACAACGTTTTGTTAATATTTTTCCGAGTAAAAAACAGGCTGATCATGAAGTTGCGTTGTTGTGCTTGCAACCGCAGATAAAAGTCTCCACAATAAATAATCAATAAAAATATTTATTGGAAATAATAATACCACGACTTGATCGTTATCAATTAGACAGAAATTTTATAATTATAAAAAACCAATTTAATTAATTATTATCATGTCTAAAATTGTAACCTTAGGCGAGATTATGCTCCGCTTGTCACCGGACGGTAACGACCGTTTTATTCAGACCGACCACTTTCGCATCATTCCTGGTGGTGGTGAAGCCAACGTAGCTGTCAGCCTTGCAAACTACGGCCATGAAGCGTATTTTGTCACCAAACTACCCTCCCACGAAATTGGACAGATTGCCGTCAATGCCCTGCGTCGCTATGGTGTTGACACACGTTATATCGTGCGTGGCGGCGACCGCGTAGGATTGTACTATGCCGAGACCGGCGCCTCCATGCGTCCCAGCAAGGTCATCTACGACCGTGCCCACTCTGCCATCGCCGAGGCCGACGCCAGCGAGTTCGACTTCGATGCCATCATGGAAGGAGCCCAGTGGTTCCACTGGAGCGGCATCACGCCCGCCATCAGCGACAAGGCCGCTGAAATCACCAAGAAGGCCTGTGAGGCCGCCAAGCGCCACGGCGTTACGGTTTCTGTGGACCTCAACTTCCGCAAGAAGCTGTGGACTTCAGAGAAGGCCATCTCCATCATGCGTCCTCTGATGCAATATGTCGACGTCTGTATCGGCAACGAGGAAGACGCACTGCTCTGCCTCGGCTTCAAGCCCGACGCTGACGTTGAAGGCGGCAAGACTGACGCCGCCGGCTACCACAAGATCTTCGAGCAGATGGCCGCTACCTTCGGCTTCAAGTATGTGGTGTCTACGCTCCGCGAGTCGTACAGCGCTACCCACAATGGTTGGAAGGCTCTGATCTACAATGGCAAGGAGTTCTACGAGAGCCGTCACTACGACATCGATCCTATCATTGACCGTGTAGGCGGAGGTGACTCATTCGCCGGTGGCCTCATTCATGGTCTGCTCACGAAGTCAACCCAAGGCGAGGCTCTGGAGTTTGCTGTGGCCGCTTCAGCTCTGAAGCATACCATCAACGGCGACTTCAACCTGGTATCGGAGAAAGAGGTAGAGAGCCTGGCAGCCGGTAACGCCAATGGCAGAGTGCAGCGCTAATACATCAAAGGCTGCTCCATAAACATACTAAACAGATAAACACATTAAAACAAGCTATTATTATGGCAAAGTTTGATAAGATTGCTGTACTGCAGAAGATTGGGGCCACAGGTATGGTTCCCGTATATTATAATGGTGATTTAGAGACTGCCAAGCAAGTCGTCAAGGCTTGCTACGACGGTGGCGTGCGCGCCTTTGAGTTCACCAACCGTGGTGACTTCGCCCACGAGGTGTTTGGTGAGCTCGTGAAATGGGCCGACCAGGCTTGTCCTGAGCTGGCTCTGGGTGCCGGCACGGTCGTTGACCCCGCTACAGCCACTCTTTACATCCAGTTGGGCGCCAACTTCATCGTTGGCCCGCTGTTCAACCCCGACGTAGCTCCCGTCTGCAACCGTCGTCTCGTGCCCTACTGCCCTGGTTGTGGCACGGTGAGCGAGGTAGGCAAGGCCCAAGAGCTGGGTTCCGACCTGACCAAGGTGTTCCCCGGCGACGTCTACGGACCGAAGTTCGTAAAGGACATGATGGCTCCCTGCCCCTGGTCAAAGATCATGGTAACAGGCGGCGTAGCCCCCACCCGCGAGAACCTCGAGGGGTGGTTCAAGGCCGGCGCTTACTGCGTAGGAATGGGCTCGAAGCTCTTCCCCAAGGACGTCGTGGCTGCTAAGAACTGGAGCTATATCACCGACAAGTGTCGTGAGTGCCTCGACATCATCAAAGAAGTAAGGGCATAACAATGGCCGAGAACGACAACTTTCAGGTTGTCAGACATCCTTTCTCCATGCGCGAGGCCATCGACGAGGCCAAGCGCTGCCTGCAATGCAAGGTACCACAGTGTGAGAAAGGATGTCCTATTGGCAACCATATCAAGGAATTCAATCACCAGTTGTCAAAAGGCAATCTCGGAGCGGCCATGGAGGCCATCAACGAGGTGTCTAACCTGCCTGCCATCTGCGGTCGCGTCTGTCCACACGAGAAACAGTGCCAAGGTCATTGCGTACTCAACCGCAAGGGCAATCCCATACAAATTGGTCAGATAGAGTCGTTTATCGCAGACTTCGACACGAAGATGCGGCTCACACGTGAGCCCGTACCTCAGAAGACACGGGGCAATATTGCCGTCATCGGCTCAGGCCCCGCAGGACTGACCGTGGCCGGCGACCTGGCTCGCAAAGGCTTCGCCGTTACCATCTACGAGGGACAGCCCGAGCCCGGTGGCGTGCTGATGTGGGGCATTCCCGAATATCGGCTGCCAAAGGACGTGGTGAGATCTGAGATTAAGAAGATTGCCGAGTTGGGTGTCAACTTCGTCAACAACACGCTGGTCGGAGAAAACGGCATCAACGTCGACTGGATGTTCGACCAAGGCTTCGACGCCATCTTTATGGGCACCGGCACCGCCATCCCTCAGAACATGGACGGGGTGCCGGGCGCTAAGTTGCGTGGCGTGAGTCAGTCCACCTATCTTCTCCATCAGGTCAACGCCTTCAACGAGGGTGCCATCGGGCGTGACATGATACCCGCCCATAAGGGCGAGCGCGTGGGTGTGATCGGTGGCGGCAATGTCGCCATGGATGCCGCACGCACTGCCATCCGTCTCGGTTGTGACGTAACGGTCATCTATCGGCGCACGCAGGAAGAGATGCCTGCCATCCAAGCCGAATACGAGGACGCCGTCAAGGAAGGTGTGAAGTTCTGGTGGAAGTCATCGGTCACCGCCTTCAACGACAACGGTCACGGACGACTGGGCAGCGTGCAGGTACAGGACGAGAATGGTGAGCGCACTGAGGTGTTCGACCGCATCTTCCTGGCTATCGGCTCACGACCCGCCAACCGCATCGTGTCGACAACCAAAGGCATCGAGGTGGACGAGAAAGGCTACGTCAAGGTGATGGACCGCCCTTACGGCATGACCACCCGCCGCGGAGTCTTCGCAGGAGGCGATGTGGTGCACCGCCCACAGACCGTCGTGCTGGCCATGAAAGCGGCCAAGGACGTGGCACTCGGCATTGAGCAGTATGTGGATGCCGTGAAACTGTTGCAGCACATCGACCAGATCGACAGCAGTGACGACACTGGCAACCAACAATAAACTATTCGCAACCCTACAGATGCCCAGTCAGCACTGTAAGGGCGCACTGATACCATCAGGGGCAAAGCACAAGTCTTGATTCGAAGACTCGGCTTTGCCCCTCTGTTCATTATAACATCGTTCCATCTTAGGAAAAGGCACTTCTGTTTGGAAACCTAGGATAATGAATGAATTGAAATCCGATCTGTTGCTCTGTTTGCTGATAGCCATCTTGCTGCCGATGCCGCTGTCAGCTGCCAATGATGACCGCCCGAAGCTTGACCTCAGCGGTTAGTGGCAGGCCGCGCTCGACCCCAACAGACTGTTGACAGCCACCAGCCCCCGGCCGCTCACCGTTGCAGCTCTGTGCCATGCCTTGCTTGGAACGCACAGTAGGCCACAACTAAAAAAAATGGACAATATCTCGCAATATTAGTCCATGTGGCCCCTTAAAACAATACACACGTACAATTGAACATTCAATTCCTCCGAAATCGCATCAGAAAAGATAAAGAACACTTTCCAAAGGATTTATCTATGCTATTGCTGCTGATAGCGCCAAAAAGCTCCATAAAGTGAAATATTCTTCCGAATGTAATGCGTATCTTGCCTTTTATTTGTATCTTTGCCACGTCGTGTTATCAAATTGCTGATATAGTTAGCACTAATCCAAGTTAAATATGAAATACGTAAACGATACTGTCCGTCGCAGAGACAGACTGATGGATGAGACAAGAGCCCTGGAGCTCCTTCGCACGGGAGAGTATGGAATTCTGTCGATGGTAGACACTGACAACTCCGGCTACGGCGTACCACTCAACTTCGTATGGGACGGCAACCACTCCCTTTATATCCACTGCGCACCGGAAGGACACAAACTGCGGGCGCTGGAGCAGAACCCAAAAGTGTCGTTCTGCATCATCGGCCACGTCCATCTGCTTCCTTCGAAGTTCACTACAGAGTATGAGAGTGTCATTCTGAAAGGCACCGCCTATATCCATCTTGACGAAAAGGAAAGAATGGAAGCACTGCACCTGCTTGTGAACAAACTGTCAGCCGACTTCAAAGACATCGGCTATAAATATTGCGAGAAGTCATTCCACCGTGTGAATATCATACGTGTTGATATCGACGAATACAGCGGCAAACGCAAGAACGTGCATGTCGCTGACTAAACCATTACAAAAGATGAAATGGACGATCAAACTAAAAAGGGCCTATGACCCTGCTGAAAGCGAAGACGGACTTCGCATCCTCGTGGACCGCATGTGGCCTCGCGGAATAAAGAAAACCGATCTGAAATGCGACATCTGGGCCAAGGATGTCACGCCGTCAACAGAAGCACGCCACTTCTTCCACGAAGACCCGGAAGGTCATTGGGAGACGTTCGCTGAGAGGTATCGCAAAGAACTGAAAGGAACGGCATATCCCGCACTGCAACAACTGGCTGCACAGATTCGTGACAGCGGACAGACCACGATCACCTTGGTCTACGGTTTCCGCAATCCTATCAAGAACCATGCATTGGTCCTGAAGGAAGAGTTGGAAAGTGCGCTGGCTTAACGATAAGCCTTGCGGTCGACCTTACCATTGAAGGTGTAATGCAATGAGGCGACATGCTCATAGCACATCGGTACCTTGTAGCGTTCGAGTTGTGCGGCCAGCTGACGTGCCACGACACGATGGTCAAGCGGTTGACCGCTGTCGGAGGTATAGATGAGCTTGAGCACCGTACCCAACGGCAACTGAGCGGCCACGAGTACGCAGTCGGCAATGCCCGGTACCCCACGAGCTGCCTGTTCCACCTCGATGGGTGACACCTTATAGCCACCGACATTGATGATCTCACCTTGCCGGCCCTTGAAATGCAGACGGCCGTCGGCATCCTTCTCACCCAAATCGTCGGTCACAAGCCAACCATCAGAGAAGCGCTCACGAGTGAGCGCTGGCTGGCCGAGATAGCCAGTCATAACCATATCGCCACGACAAGCTATGCGGCCGTCATCGGTGATGCGCACGTGAGCGTGCTTCATAGGGCGGCCAAGACAGCGAGGATCACGCAGACCATGATTGAAGTCATGGGTGCACACGATGCCCGTCTCGGTGGATGCATAGGTATTGAAAAGACGGGAGGACGGCAACGTGGTGCAGAGTGCCTGCAGGGTTGGCTCGCTGATGGCCGCAGCCCCTGTCTCAATGAAGTCAATGCGGTTGGCAAGAGCAGCCAACCTTGATTGGCCAAAACGCAATACCATATCGATGGCTGTAGGCACGAGAAACGTAGCCAGCAGGCCTGTGGGCCATGCCATTGCCTTGAAAAATGCATCAAGGTCGCGCATGCCATCGAGCAGGATGAGCGTGCCACCAAGCAACAGCACGGGCCACGTTTTTGACAAACTGCCAATATGACTGAGCGGACCGGTGATGACAAACACGGTATCGGCTGTAAAGCCTTGGGCATCGATGAGGTTTTCAGCGTCGGAGAGCAACGCTGTATGTGAGACCATCACACCTTTCTGCTGTCCCATGGTGCCTGTGGTGAACAGCACATCGGCAATGTCCTCATCTAAAGCAGCGTCGTGGCAACACTGATGAAGGGCGTCAAACTGCTGTTGAGGCAGGTCACTACCAACAGGTGCTACGACAGCGCCTAAACGATGGACAGCAAGACACGTGACCAAGAACGACACATGTTGATTGCCCCTCACTAATACGAGTTGGCCTTTTGACACTCCTTCCTGGCGCAAGCGCTGTGCCTCATCCTCCACCATTTGCCACAGTTGGGAATAAGTGATGCGGGCATCACCATCGACAATGGCGAGACGTGAGGGCGTACTGCCGGCATGACGCGCCACGGCGTCAACAAGAGTCAGTTGATGGGTCATAAAGCGTCAATCTTGAGAGGCAGCCTTTTTCTCATCGAGCTTGCGATTGACAAGCGCCACAAGGCTGTCCAGATTCTTAAAGTTCTTGGGCGTGACATCCTCCGACTCCAGGTCTATGCCATATTGTTTGGACAAGGTCATGAGGATGGCCGTGATACCGAGCGAGTCAAGCTCGGCAAAGAGAAAGTCGGAGTCGAAGTCGACAAGAGGCAGCAGTTGCTCCAAGAGACTGCGTATTTCTTCTTTCATCATTGATTAGATTTAAACAGTTTGGGCAGGAAGTCGACAAGGTAACGGCGCCAGTTGCACCATTCGTGACCTCCGTTGCTCTCGTGATATGTAAATTTGTAATGTGCGCCATTGAGCAAGGTTCGATAGTCATCGTTCTGTGAGAGCAAAGGATCGTTGATGCCGATGGCAATATAGTAAAGCGCCGGCGGTGTGGCGAACTGTCGCTGCAGCTTCACGTCAAGACTGTCGTACACCGCGAGCTTTCCTTTGTTGGCATATTGACTGATTTCCGTAACTGACCGGCCAGGCTTGCTGGTAGGCACCGACGGGATATAACGGCCAATAGAACGGATTCGGTTGACGGCCTTGTTGATCTTACTGATATGAACAGGTTTACTGAACTCATTGTTGATCAATGCCGAGAAAAGTCCCACGTAGCCAAAGGTCTGAGGATTATTGGCCGTGATAAACAAGGTGTGCATGCCTCCAAGCGACACGCCGGCAATGGCTCTGTGGCCTTTATCCGCCAAGGTGGCATAATGACTGTCGACATAACCAACAATATCCTTGACAAATGCCGACTCGGTGATGCCAAACATAGAGGGCGTGGCCGACGACGAGGCAAGTGAGGTATTGTAAGGATCAAAGCCGGGGGCTGCTGCCCTGTCGGCATTCTCATTAGTCATGACAACAATCATCGGCTGACACCGATGGTCACTGATGAGATTGTCAAGAATCTGAGCTGCCCTGCCAAGCATCAGCCAGGATGTTTCGTCGCCGCCGGTGCCGTGAAGCAAATATAGCACAGGATAACGGTGCGTACCATCGTAGCGGGGCGGTGTGTAAACCATCATGCGACGGCGGGACATGCCTTCGATCGACGACGGATACCATACAGCTTCCACCTTGCCATGGGCCACATTGGCTTGCGGCAGGTAGTTGTCGCCATCACCACCAGGGATGACAAACCAGTTGTACCACGTGTCACCATCACGAACAGAGTCGGGCACCACGAAGCCAAGACCAGCCGTGTCTGTCCTCGCCTTCGCCCGCAGGGCCGCAAGCTGTTCAGCTGTTGGCTTCACGGCATAGGGCATGAGCGTGTCTATGTCGTCCACCTCAAAGCAATACGTGTAGAGGTCCGACGGCAACGACTTGGTGGTATAGGTATAATGACCATTATCACCGTCGATTGACACCTTCGCCTGTTTACGAAACACTTGATTGATGACATTGTTACGTTTGATTTCAGTGGCCAACGAACCTTTGAGAACCACGTCGTCGACATCCTTGCTTACATTGAGTGACAACGTCACGGTGTGGTCGGCATTCACTCTGACCGACGGTTGCTGTGCCTTGAGCATCAATGGCGTCGTCAGCAACACAACATAGAGAAAAAGAAAAGCGGAGTGTTTCATTCTATCTGAATATTATGGGCAATGCGACACGCCATGCGCCGACACACGTCGCGGTCGTCATCGTCAGTTGTTCGAGCTATAATCGTTTTGTCAGGATGCGCAAGAGCTTCCATCAGTGCCTCGGCACCATAACTACCACCCTCTACGACAATACAGCCATCGAAAGCATCAGCGGCCTGATGATTGGCAGTGGCACGTCGCACGGTGGACACGATGTCGGAACCACAATAGTAGTACACATCACGCACGTAAGCCACATAACTAGTCACCGGCTGTCCTGTTGCGCACTGTTGCGGATAACGGTGAGGCATGAGCAATGACCGCAACGTGAGCGGGCGCTGCCGCAACGCGCCATGTCGTGACACCAGCCAATGAAACAGGAACGGAGGCAACAGCCAGGCCATGACCACGACAGAACTCATGCCGACAATCGTCACCTCGGCCAACGAATGGAGTGCGGGATGTCGGGCTATAATGAGCGTGCCCATGCCGATAAACATGATCAATGCGGACAGGAGAATGCTTCGCTTGTAGGAAGCAAGGAGCCGACGGCCATAAGCATACTCGTACTGACATCCCTCTGTCATAAAGATGGTGTAGTCATCGCCCTGACCGAAAATAAACGTGGCAAGAATCACGTTAACGATGTTGAAGTCGATGTGCAACAGCCCCATGATACCAAGAATCCAGACCCAGCTCACCGCCATTGGCAGGAACGACAAAGCCGCTAACTCAATGTTGCCCATGGCAAACCACAAGAAGAAAAACACAATGAAACCGCAGGCCCACCCTATATAATTGAAGGCATTGTTGAGATTGACTGCCATGACACTGTTGAGTTGACCTATCTCGAAGCTGTAATGCTTAAGGTCGTCGAGGTGGCGCAATTGCTGCTGAAGATCCCTCACACGGTTTTCCGGAACCTTGAACTGTGCGATGAGATGGCATCGTCCCTTGCTGTCAGTCACCACGTCATTGCCCAACACGCTGCGCGGTCCTTTCCATAATGGTGCAAAATAATGGCTGCCGTGAGGTGAGAAAGAAGCATGGAGCAAATGTGTGAAGTCAGCAAAGGCTTGTTCGTCAAACCCCTGCGTCTTTTCCTCTTTGGCAAGAATATCAGTCAGTTGTTTCCCGTAACGATCGACAAACGCTTGCCAACGTCTCAGACGCTTCGTCTGTTCCTCAGTAGTCGTGAGGAAAGGATCCGTGGAAACATAGTCACGGCAAATGGACGACTCCGCTATGGACTGCAACTGATGGCTCACCTGCTGCTGAGCCTTGCAAGCCTCATCGAGGTTACTACCCGACGAGAGGAAATAAATGGTCTTGTAACGGTCAGCTTGCCGGTCACCACTCATCGTGGCCAACGTGCCCATGGCCGACTGTTGTTCAGGAGACATATAATTGATGTGGGTGAGGTCGGTGTCGAACCGACAGCGCGTGCTCAACACAGCCAAAGGAATGGTGAGCAGCGCCACTGCTCCCACCATGATACCTTTGTTCACGCGGAAGGGCCTCCATCGCCTGTTACTGCCGGTCGGGGACATGACGGCAACGTGCGGAGCCGTGGACTTGACAAGGTGTGGCAAGAAGACAAGCACAAAGAAGATAGTGCCCAACAGCAGGAAAGCAGCAAACAAGCCAAGGTCGCGTAGCGCCACTGACTCAAGTGGCACCAAGGTGAGAAAAGCGCCAATGGTGGTGATGTTGCCGATGAGCAGAGGCATGAGGATTTCACGAAGCGCACGACGAAGGTCGGGCGTATGGGCCAGATGTGCAATAAGATGAAGCGGATAATTGATGGCGATGCCGATGATGACCGACGAGATGCCAATGACAATGATGGAGACTGTGGCGTGGACCAGTGATAAAGCAGCAATGGCAGACATCCAGCCCCACGCTATGCTTACCACGATCAACAGAATGTTACGCGGGCTACGTAGAGTGAGAAACAACAATACCATGATGAGCACCACTGCGATGGTGACGGACACTGCACTGTCTACTTTTATCTGACGGGCATTGCCCTGTGCGATGACAGGCCCGCCGGTGATGAGCACATTCAATTGAGGGTGATGGGCCACAACATTTTGTCGGGCCTGCTCAATACGGGTGATGAGTTGACGATTGTGTGCCGTCTCGCTTGAGCCATAGGGCGATGTGATAACCGTTACGGAATGGCGCAGGTCGGGAGTCATGATATAACCATCGTATACCTCATAATGGGCATCGGCCGATTGTTTCGTAAGCCGCTCCACGACAGGAGAAAAGAGTTGGAAAGGATCCTTTCCAATGTTCTCCGTTACGAGACCGCCCGTTGGCAACAGCAGCAGTTGTTTGTCTTTACTTAGTTGAGTACTTGCAAAGCCTGGGACGCTGAGAGCCTTCTCCATGCGCACATAGTCAGCCTCTGTAAGGAAATAAGGTATATTGCGGTACACGAAATCACTCACCTGAGATGCCGCATCAAAGTCAACCTGATTCTGAATGAGTGCGGCCGGCACGCCATGATCAATGAGTGCTTCGGTCAGTTCGTCAGTGGCCGCCACGAGATTGTCGGGTGACGACTGTCCCTTCTCACCACCTATGAGTACCACAATCTTATTGGCACCAGAACGTTGCTGATACACCTCCATGGCTTCACGGTCGCGAAGGTCGAAAGGCAGGAAGTCGGAAATGTTCTCGTTGAAGCGAATGTGGAAGAGCAACACGACAATGACAACAACCGATCCCAACATGGTCAAAAGAAGCCTTCGGCGGTGACCATGGAAATAATCAAAGATATGAAGTATTAGCTTGCTCATAAGACTGACAAATGTACTACAACCTGCTTGTTAACATGCTTCTGTCTGCTTGTTATTGTATTACCATCGCTTTTGCTGATTTGCGATAACCTGTTTCTTATTGATGATGGGATTGGCATAGATGGCGAGCAGAATGTCGCGCAACTGATCGATGTTGCAGGTGTCGTAAGCATCGAGCTTCCGCAAGTGCTCAATGAAGTCATCGTACTGTCGGTCATCGTACTGGTCGGCATAGGTATGACATCCATAACGCAGATCGTAAGCGATGTAGTTGTTGGGGTAGAGCCGGTAAGCCTCAATGATGCGGCGGTCAATGATCTTGGCCACTTCCTTGTTGTATTCATTGCTCGTCAAGGGGGCGAGAGCCATAAGTTCAACGTCACTGATAGGCTCGCAGATCTCAAAGTGCACACGGCCCTTTCGCTGCATGATACCCGTCAGAACACTATTGAGGTCCTCACCCGGCTTCTTGGTGTATTGCGCAAACTGCGAGGCATAGAGCTCCAATGTCTTTAGAATGTCGCAAGGCTCCCACTCATAAGACACAGCCACAGGGACAATATGTAAATCGGAAATAGCCCGTATCTTGTCCTCTGGATAGGCCATGCCAAACATCTTGATGATGCCCTGGTCTGTTGTGTCCATGCCGTCCTTCGTCCGTCCGTTGCGCTGAGCAATCCACACGGAACGATGCTGCTGCGTGATCGTGTAATGGAGATATTGGGAGAGATGAACCGACTTCTTGTAAAACTCCCTAAGGCTGCCTCCCGGGCGTTCTACCCTGAACATCTTATTACACTTGCCAATGTCAATCACCAATTGATTCTGCATGAGATTGGCACCAAAGGTAATCTCCGAAGTGTCAAAGCCATGAGTGAGGAGGTAATACTGCAACAAGCTGGCATCAAGCATGATGTCCCGATGGTTGGACACATAAAGGTAAGGTCTCAACGGGGAGAGTCGGGTAAGCCCGCAACACGTGAACTCATCTATCGTCTGTTTAACAATCTGTTCGTTGACACTCAGCATGGTATCTGCCTGGAAGTCATGAATGGACTTAAACGTCAACAGCAGCTCGCGCACGTCAGACAGCGAGCGATCAGGATAGACGTAAGGAGCGAGCAAAGGGAAGAACCGATTGTTCACAATACGCTTCATGGCCGCAGGTATCTCCTCGTCGGTATAGGGTCGGATATCATCAAAGTCGGAAGTATCGTAAGATGTCATTGTTGTTGCATTAATTGTTTAAACCAAGTCAGAAAGCGATTGCGCCATTGGCGACATTCGGCAGAGCCCTTCAAGCCCGACGCTCCAAAGCCATGGCCTCCCGTGGAATACTGTATGTAGAGATGAGGCACCTTGTGAGCCGTCAAAGCCGAATCGAGGAGCTCAGAGTTATGATAATGTACGATGGGATCGTCGTGACAGTTGACTAAAAACACCGGCGGACAGTTGTCGGGCACATGCCGTTCCATAGACAGGCTGTCACGCAGCCGTCTGTCTCCTGTTCTGTTGTCACCCATCAGTCCCCTTCTCGAACGCTTGTGTACGCATGGCTCACACATAGTGACCACCGGATAGACAGGTGCGACAAAGGCTGGCCACTCTGCAGATGGGAGCAATTCGACAGCACTCATCGCCAAATGTCCACCTGCCGAGAACCCCATCACGCCCAAGCGGCAAGTGTCTACTTGCCAACGGTCGGCTTGACGTCGGACATAACGCATCGCTTGACGAAGGTCGTTAATGGCATCAGGATAACGGTTGCCTCTCAGCAAGAGCCTGTAATGAAAGATGAAAGCCGGCACGTAAGCGGTGCGGTAATGAAGCACAAAAGCCGAGATGCCATTGCGTTGCAACCATCGTCCCACGCTGTCACCCTCGTTGACCATGTCGTGCCAGAAGTAACTTCCGCCAGGACAGACGATGACGGCAGGACGCTGACTGCCCTTAGCCAGATAAGGCGTGAGCAAGACACGATGACGCACCGACGTGCCTTCCCAAACATTGACCGGAGCCATTTGAGCCAACGATGGCACAGGAAGCAAGGCCATGAGCAGCAACAACCACCCCGCCCATCGTTTACAAGCCCTTCGTGTGCGATTCACATTTTTGGAGCCCTTCATCCTTCTCAAGCTTTTGTAATGTCTCATGCGAGTCCTAAGCCTTTATATTCCAGTCAAACATACTTTGCCATGCCATCAGCCACTCGTCCATACCACCGAACATACATGTCTTGCAGCCAACGGGTCTGTTCCTTCAACGTGCCCTTTTGTTCAAGATCTTCGTGAGAAATGACATCGCCCACCTGCAGGTATACCGGGCTTTTCTCCATCAATGCCTTTCCCTTACGCAATACCCGCCCGGTACCATAGAGCAGCAACGGTATGATGTCAACACCCAGTTCGTCGGCTATATAACATGCTCCACGATGGAAGCTGCCAATGTTACCGTTGACCGACCGTGTCCCTTCAGGGAACAAGGCTATACTGTAGCCACGACTGACAAGCGACTGAAAGTGTGGCATAAGCTCGTCTATGCCCATCGTGATGGGGAAGTATTCGGCATGACGGATGATGAACCCGTAAAGTGGATTATGCCATGCCCAGTCGTTGGTCAGGAAGATGATGCGGGGCGTGAGCGTAAGCAAGTAGACTAAGTCGAGATGTGACTGATGGTTACATACGATGACCGACGGCTTACTGAAATCCACAGTTTCGTTGGCAACATAGCGGAAGCGCGCTCCAGGAATACCGGTCTTCAGAGCCGCGAAGCGCAGCACATGATAGATAAGCAGATGAAGCTTGCACCGTTTATGTTCCGTCATACGGCCGAGATGGACATAGCACCACACCATCGGCGTGAAGACAAAAACTAAAGGGAATAGCAGGAAAGCAGCCGTTGCCACCGTGCGCAATACCTTCGTTGTCTTGCGCCAGAGCCACAACGGCAGTCCATAGACCAGGGCCAAGATGCACAATACGGTGTTAAGCACACTGATGCGCGCAAAATCCAAACCGGGCCTGAAATGGCTCACCCGCTCGTTGGCGGGCGGATAGTACACCGATACAGGAATACTGTAGAGCTTCACACCATGCCAACTGGCAAAGACGATGAGTTCGAGCTCTGCTTCGTACCGACTGGTTATCAATCGGTAACCATAGAGTTTCTTCAATGGGTAGAGCCTGAAGCCCGTCTGCGTGTCGGGGATAAAGTGAAACGTCTGCACACAAAACCAGAAGTTGGAAAAGCGATTGGCAAAGCGGCTGCCTTTGTTCTGCCACTCACTGCAGTTGCTACGCTGTCCAAGGATGAGACTGCCCGGCCATTGCTTGTTAGCCTCGAGGAATGCCGGCAAGTCTGAGGCCTTGTGCTGTCCATCGGCATCCATCGTGATGGCATAGGCAAAACCCTTATGAAGTGCCGTCATGAAACCGACCTTCAAAGCATGACCTTTACCACGATTATGATCATAGTGTACCAACTCGATGCCCTCAATGGCACGCAACACCTCCGTCGTGCCATCGTCACTGCCATCGTCAACCACAATCACGTCGTCGCAATAACGCTGTGCCTCCGTAACAACACAACCTATGGTACCCACATTGTTATAGGTGGGAATAATCACGCAGATACTCCGATTTCGGAACGAGGTGCGGACGCTTGAGACATCTTCAATAGCCGACATCATTTCTTCTATTTATCAGTCCCCCCGCCATCACACTTTCGCCTCTTTAGCCGTACAGGTAAAGACAATGGTAGTAAACACATTGCTATTCCATAGTACGCTTACCTTGCTCTTGACCACGAGTGGCTTATCGTCAGCCGTCTGCCTTGCGATGTCAGTGAAGAGGAAAGAAACTTCTTGGTAGTCGACAGGCGACAGGATGGAAAGAAACTTCACATCCTTCACCTCGCTGATCTCAAGCGGCATACTCACCACCTCCTCCAGCAACTCCTTGGCGATCTGCACGATGCAGACACCTGGTGTGATGGGATTGCCAGGAAAATGAGCCTTATAGATAAAGCATCCCGCATTGAGGCTCACATCAAACGTTGCCGATTCCTCAGCCACCTGCTGACGCTCAATCTGGTAAAGTTGGTTCTTCAGTATCATCTTTTGCTTTATTGTCTGTATTATCTATTGGTGTAAGCGTATAACTAATATGGTATCGCTCGTCGTCATAATGGTTCTTGCCCTGTAGGAGACCGAGAAGCACCTGCCGCAGATCTTCTTTGATGACAGCCCGCACATACCACTTGTCAAGCATGGCAATGACATGATTGAGCGTCATCCGGTCGGCAGACATAACATAAGTGAAGTCCAATGCTGAGATGCCAAACTCGTTGACGATGGCTCCTTTAATAGTGTCACCCTCATGGAGCAACAGGCAAACGCCGCTGATCTCTCCCCTACCCGTCTTGATAAAGGCCTTGTAGGAAGCACGTTCACCCTCGTTGGCGGGAAACACGATGCTGTCCTCGACCTCTATCCGACACGAGCCGGACATGGCGGCGTTGGCCGGAGCCACAAGTCCCAACACCATCATGCTAACGCACACTAAACACTTTCTCATTGATGGGTAAATTGAGTTTGGTATTCTGCAGCACGATGCTTGTTGCATCATTGTTTTGCTCAATCATCTTCACGCCTATCACCATGGCGCGCTTCATATCGAAGTAGACAGTGATGGCCTTAAACATCTGCTTCATAGGATTGCGCTTTGGCTTCATGATGGCTTTCCAGTTGTTGCCCTTACCTTGCAGCGTCACATTGAAGTCGCGACTGTTGGACACGCAACTGCCCACCACACTGCTCATCATGATACGCGTAATTTCCTTGAACATTTTGCTCTGGGCCACATTCACGCGGTTGCTTCCCTTTTCATTCTTCATCCACACCGTCTGTCCATTGAGCAGGAATGTATAGGAATAAGGCGTGGTATACTCCCACCGCAGCTTATTAGGCTGTGCGTAATACATGTGACCTCTCGACACCAGCTTACTTTTAAGCATGGCGACACTCTTTGTCTGCACAAAATCGCAGGTCATCGTCTTCATGCGGGAGGCAACGGCATTGATTTGCTGCCTCACCTGCGCCGGCGTATAGTTCTGCGCTCTTGACGGCACTGACAGCAGTATCCAGAGCATCACCAGTAATCCAATCTTCAATTTCATCATTTCGTTTTACTTTGCTATCAAACAACATCCGCCCACAATCAGTCCGACACCTATCCACTTCGCCAGCGACACCTCTTCATGAAAGAAGACGATGGCAGCCACCATGCCGAAGACGAAGCTCAATGACGACAAAGGATATGCCAAGCTCAATGGGAACACCTTGAGCATATGCATCCACAGCAACGAGGCAAAGAGGAAGCACAAGCCACAGGCTGCGAACGGCCAGTTGGTGAGCAGACTGCCGAAGAAAGACCATGTCCAGGCAAACGGTTTCATCCTGACCATCGCAAGCTTCAGAAACACCTGTCCTCCCGCCAGCATGGCACTCTGCATGATGGCCATCGGTAATATCTTATAGAGAGCTGTCATTCTTATCGTTTCTTATTTTATAATTAACGCTCATTCCGCTCAATTATTCTACATCATTCTCAGTACGCTCACCCTCGACTGTATCTCCGGCGCCGGTCGTTTGCCCATGCGCCGAAGCAGTTCATTGAATGTCTGGGTGCTCTCATCGTGACAACCCACCAACACCGATTTGCATCGCCCGAGCCGCAACAGCAACCGGGCCTGATAAAGTGACCAAGCCCACGACTTGTTGTTTTGTGAGAAAGTGATGTTATATCCGTGACACTTCAGATGAATGGCGATGGCACTGCTCAGGGTGTTGTGCGTGCTCTGCATGAATAAGGTAGGCTTCAGCAAGTCCTCACCCTCCATGAGTTGCTGCAGCAGCTGTTCACTATAGTTGAGACATCCCCATGCCGTACCAGTGACGATGGCGTCAGGTTCAGAGATATTGGCTTGCTGCAATGCCTGCAACGAGGTAAGCATTGTGCTGCGCAGTAGGGTACCCATACGTCGTGCTTCCATCGGTTTGACATACTGCTTTACGGCGGCAGCCGTCTCTGCCTTGTCGTTGACCACACTTGACACTTCCACGATGCGCTGTTCGTCAATCAACGTCGTTGGAGGAACGTCAATAGGCTTGTCGGTGAGCAACAACGACGTGTCATTGCCTCCGAATCCGAATGAGTTGCACATCACCGTATGAAGCATCACTTCATTCTGTCCCATGTAAGGTCTCAATGAGGATAACTCATCGTTCTCGGCCAGCTTCTGTTCTGCTGTCAGAGCATCCGCATCCTCCATAGGCAGCCGCCAGCCCAGATTGACGGGAATGAAACGATGGTGCATGGCAATGATGCTGATCACGGCCGCAATGCTTCCAGAAGCGCTCGTGGTGTGTCCCGTAAAGCTTTTTGTGCTCGACACGGCCGGCAGATGGCCTTGGAAAACCTGACGGATGGCCCGTGCCTCACTTTGGTCGTTATTTACCGTTCCCGTACCATGGGCATGCACCCATTGTACGTCCTTTGGTTTCAGTCCGGCCATGTCCAAAGCCTGCCTCATGGCCAGCAGTGCGCCAATACCCTCTGGCGACGAGGCTGTCTGATGGAATGCATCGCAGGCATTGCCATATCCTGCCAGACAAGCATCGGCCGTGGCATGACGGGCCACGGCATCATCTAAGCGTTCCATCACCACATAGGCTGCACCCTCACCGAGGTTGAGTCCTGCGCGTGTGCCGTCAAAGGGACGGCAACGCTCATGGTCGAGTATCATCAGTGAGTTGAAGCCATTGAGATGAAACAGCGACAGTGCCTCGCTACCACCTGCCACCACGATGTCGGCATCACCGGCTTTCAGCATATCGGCTCCCAACAGCAACGCGTTGGCTGCCGATGAGCATGCGGTAGAGATGGTCGTATAGTCGGTAAACAAATGGAAGTAGTCGGCGATGTCGGCAGTATTACTACCGCAGTCGTGATGGGCAATAAAGTCAACAGCCGCATTCTGACCGGCCGTCTGACCGGCTGTCCGCAGGAAAGCCTGCTCAGTAACATCCATGCCGGCAACAGTGGTACCGGAAATCAGCAACACGCGCTTGTGAGCGGCTGACTGAATTCGCGCTTTCGTGAGGGCTTCTCTCACCGCCATAATGCCCATCAGCGCCGTGCGGCTCATGGTCTGGTCGGCATTGATATGAAGCCGTTGCTTCATCTCCGCATTACTGAGTTTCACCTCTCCTACTGGCAACTCATGATGAGCCGACGGCAGGAAGCGCATCTCACCAATGCCCGACCGGCGGGCTACCAGCGAAGAAACCACCGAAGCACAGTCATTGCCAATGGCACAGACAATGCCCTCACCTGTTATGACTATCGGATTACTCTCCATCTCAATCACAGCCTTCCATTTACTCCATTGGTCAGCACCATCACTTCTTACGGTTCTTAGACACGTATTCAGCCATCGTTCTCACACTCTTGAAGATCTGCTTTCCCTCAGCCGGACTGGCCAGACGGATGCCGTACTGCTTCTCCATGAGCACAATGAGTTCGAGCGCATCAATAGAGTCCAAGCCAAGGCCCTCGCCAAAAAGCGGTGCGTCGGCATCGATGTCGTCAGGGGACATATCCTCTAAGTTCAGCGCACTGATGATATGCTGCTTGAGTTCTTTAATCAATTCTTCCATATATTTCAATTTGTATGTTATTCTAAAATACTAAGTTCAGCCTCAAAGCGATTGTCCGTCTCACAGTCTATCCACCCTCCTATCACGCTTGTAGTATCAGGATCGAGGAAAGCCGACTGTACAATGTCGCTGACTATTGACGCGTCACGGGTAGGCAACAGGTAGAAGCTGGTCTCCCCATGATAGTGATAACGCATGGCGATCTCACCTGTAACGATATTGGGCAGGGTGTAGACGAACCGCTCCGGACTGGGGAAGAAATCGTCGGCATGCATGATCGATGTCAGGTAATTGAGGTCGGCATGAATAGAGCCCGAACGCCCCACGATGACTACAGCGCGATGCTCTGCAGCATCTGATGTCGTTGTTTCCTCAGCCTTCAAAAGCAGTTGGGTGGCAACCAGTCCTATGCGGCAAAGCAAATCCATCTTATAGAATCTTGGATAGTCGCCACCAGTCTTCTTGTAGAGTTCCGTCACCAGTGTCTTCCCCATTGAAGTCACCGCAAGCTTGACGCCATCTACGGTAACGTCCTTTTCGGAGAGATGTACTGAATGGCGAACAACTGGCTGATGACGCAACGCTTCATTTTTTTCATCCGCTTCAGCTTGCTTGCTCATGAACAGTGCCACATTGACACCGCCAAAGCCCGACAGCATTTTGATGAATGAGGACTTACTGGTGGGCATCTCCTTGGTTGTGACATTGATTTTCCTCGACACTCCCAGTTCTGCAAAGTTATTGGTAGGCAATATGATGCCCGCATCAATTGCAGCCATCGACAGCACTGTCTCCAACACGCCGCAGGCTCCCATTGTATGTCCGAAGTTGGCCTTCACCGCATTAACCGGCACCTGCCCCAGACCTGCGCGGTCGATAGCCACCGCCTCCATCTGGTCGTTGAACATTGTTGCCGTGCCATGGGTTGAGAGGAAAGCCAACTGCTCACTGTCAACAACGGCAGTGCTTTTCACCGATTCCAAGGCACGCCACGCTCCTTCAGCGCTCATCGACGGTGCACTGATGTGGTGGGCATCGTTGCGTACGGCTCCAGCCACGACGTGCCAGCCCGGTTCAGGTGCTGTGCGTGAGAGAATCACCGTGGCTGCGGCCTCACCAAGGTTCAGCCCTGTCCGGTCTATGTCGAACGGCCTGCAGACCTGGGATGAAAGGGCCTTGAGCGATTGAAAGCCGGAGACTATGAACCGGCTCTGTCGCTCAGCACCGCACACCACCGCATGATCGTAACGTCCCATGCGCAACAGCCGCGTGGCGAACACAATGGCCGATGCTCCAGAGATACAGGCATTGTCAACGACGATTGGCATCGTCGGAATGCCAACGGCCTTAGCAATTACCTCGGCACTATGGCCGAGGGACAGCCACTGTAGCAGTTGTGGGTCGGTTGTCTGACGCTCATCGGTCAGTTGGTCGAGCAATCCGATGTTGCCTTTGGTCGTACTGAGCACCAGCACCGTACGGCCGTCATCCAAACGAGGCATCGCCGGTCCAGCTTGCTGCCGCCACATGGCGATGGCCTTGCTGACTGAGGCAATGGCCATGGCCTCAAACGGTGTATGGCTTTCCCCACAAGGCCATTGCGCCATCTGCGACTCGCTGAAAAGTGATGCCATGAATGGCTGTGGCAACTGCCAACGGCCGTTCCACTGACGGATGGCTGTTGCCCCGTTGCGCACGGCCTGTAGATTGGCGGCTGTGGAGTCACCCAACGGCGAGAGGATATGATGTGCTACGACACGAATCATTTGTCAAACACCTTCCATTTCTCCTGCCACTCCACATAGAAGTCTGGACTGTAGAGCATCAACTGATAATTGGTATCGACGAAAGCCTGCACCGAGTGACCTGTGGCTATCAAGTCGTTGTTGTCACGGTCGTGTATCTCATAGTCGAAGACCACCTTGGCGGCACGTGTGGGCCGATAGACGATGTCGATGCGCGGATGACTGCCATAGCGCAACGACTTGTGGTAGCGGATGGTCTCTTCCACGATAGGAGCATAACAGTCGTGGTTGAGATAGTTCATGTAGTCGAGGCCAAACTTGGCTCCGAAGGCTTCCCTGGCATCCTCGAAATAGATGGCATAAGACCCATGCCACACTACTTTCATCGAGTCGACCTCACTGAAGCGTATCTCAAAATCCTTAGATGCTTTTAGTTCACTCATCTTCCTTCTCTTTGACGGCCAGCTTGATTTGTGTGCGTACCAGTTCCTCACCTTTGCAGGTCACAGTGGCCATGGCCAGCGTCATGCCCAGCAATTCCTCAATGATGTCGACGGTGGTCTCAATCGTGTCACCCACACGGGGATGCGCACTGACCTTGAGCTTTCTCACGGCACCGATGACACCTATCTGCACTCCTTTCTTTAATATATATTTGTTCACATACCCAATGCGTGCGGCACAGGTCTGAGCGATGTTTTCTATCATTCCTGCCGTACATAGCTCACCGTTGTCGACAAAGATATTGTCAGCAGCGATGTCAGTAGCCGTCGTCACACTCGACTCATCGTAATGTGTCAGCCTGCCAATCATAACAAAAGGCTCCTGCTGAGGCAGCAACGTATGGATGTCGATCGTGCTGAGAAAAGCGGCACTGGGGTTGTTAACGTCAATATCTACCATTATCTGATGTAGTTAGTTATAGTCTGTTATTTCCAGAATTCAAAATAGTTGTACCACTGTGTTGGAAAGCGCCGCAACACCTGTTCCAGCTCCGCAGCATAAGCGGTGGCGAGCTGCTGCACCTGTTGCTTGCGTGGAGCTTGCTTGTCGTAGTCAAGGACCTTGACATAGGCGGTATATCCCCGTGTGCTTGTCTTCATCACATTGACTGTAACAACGTTGAGCTGGCGCATGGCAGGTACTTGAAAGGGGCCTAACGGCAGCTCTGCGGCAGCGCCCAACAGGTTGACGGTCACCGTGCGTGGCGATCCATAGACTCTGTCAGCCGGAATGCTCACTATCTCACCCGCCGACAGTGCACGGTCTATCTCGAAGAGATGGCTCATATCAGTGCGGATGGGAATCATGTGGATGTTGTTGTGGCCAAACAGCTGTTGTCGTCCCCGCATCACAGAGGCTTTCTCACCGCCGTAGACCAATGCATTGAAGGGCTTGCTGTCGGACACAAGCTCGTAGCCGGCCATCTCGTAGCAGCCAACATGGGCACTGAGCATCACAAAGCCTTCTTCTCCCTGAGCCAGCCTTTTGAATGCATCGTGTCCTTCTACTTGCAGGCTCATCTTCTTTCCAGCGAACATGGCAAAACGGTCGATGACCACCTGCGAAAACAACACATGATTGACGTAGGTGTGCCACAGTGCCTTCACGCAACCATTATGCCATCGCCGACGGAAGTAGCGATAGGCATGACGGGCGCCGGGTGAGAACAAGAGGCAGAAAGGTATCACACATACAGCCGCAAAGACATAGTAGATGCGCACGTCACTATGGCGCAACATGGCGATGAGCCAGCGATGCATGCAGTTGTTGCCAAAGGTGTCTCCCTGCCATTTCTTTTCCGTCATGGCTGCTTGCTTTTGACGACGAGGATGGAATGACCCTGTCCAAGGGGCTCATGGATAGTCTCCACCTCCAGTCCGGCGTCGTTGATGCACTGGGTGAGATCTTCGGTGCTGTACATTTTGGAGCAACCATTGGCCAGTGCCGCAAAGTAGAGACTTGTCATGGTGAGGCACAATGTGGCTGGCTCATACTTCTGCCGGTCCCACAATGTCTCCATGATATAGATGCGGGTGTTGGCGCCCATGCTACGACGGGCGCGGGTCAGGATGCTGACAATCTGGGGCATACTGAAGCAATCAAGGAACTGACTCATCCAGATGGCATCGGGTGCTGTGGCCTGCTGTGGGAATGCTTGTGCGTTGTCCAGCAGGTTGATGCCATAACCGGCAATACGGTCGGCTCCGTTGTGTCCCTTGATGTTTTCCTGCATCATGGCAATCTGCTGTGGCAGGTCGAGCACCGTGACATGAGCGTTGGCACAGTAGTCAACACAGCGCAGTGCCCACTTGCCGGTATTGCCGCCCACATCGTAAAGCGAACGTACCTGGTGTTGGTCGAATACGATATGCAGGGCTTCGTCAAACGACGAGTCACTATAGAAGTGGTCGAAACCGAACCAGCTCTTCTGCACCTGTGACGGCAGACTCGACAAGCCTTCATAGATGGTGGGCCACGGTCCGAAATGGCGCAGTCCAACGGGCTTGCCCTCTTGCAGCGACTCATCAAGGTGGAACCAGCCCTCGTAGTTGACGTCATGGTTGAAATCGACGTTCACACGTGTGGCGGGGTCGTTGAGCAAAAACCAACCTGTCTTCGAAAGCGTATAACGGTCGGTATCGGGCGACACCAGCACAGTACCTATCGAGAGCGAGGCTTCGAGCAAGCACTTGGCGGCATAGTCACTCAGATGGCACTGACCGGCAATCTGCTGCCGCGTCAGGCCCTCGTCGTGGTCACGCAACAATTCGAGAACGCCATATTTCAGCATGAGACGGGAAGCCTCGAAGATGGCCGGTCCCCACGCTATGAACTCGGCCAATCGCTGTGCCTCACGCGCCGACAGCTTGTCGGTAGTGTAGCAGTCTTGAAGCGATGGAGAAAGATGCATGAATAGTATGTTAATGAGTTGAGCGTATGAGCATTGGCAGCTCTACGGTTAGGTATACAGCCCTCCGTTGATGCTGATGACATCTCCTGTGATATAGGCTGCCCCCTCAGAAGCAAGGAAAGCAACGGCCTCGGCCACTTCCTCTGGTTTGGCAAAGCGGCGCATGGGGATCTGCTGCTCCAGCGCAGCACGGTCGAGCGACTCGGTCATGTCGGTATCGACAAAGCCCGGAGCCACGGCATTCACCGTAATCTGACGGGCTGCCACCTCAAGGGCCAAAGCCTTGGTAGCACCGATAAGTCCCGCCTTGGCAGCACTGTAATTGGTCTGTCCCTGAATGCCTTTGAGGCCGGACAGGGAAGCGACGTTTACAATGCGGCCACCGTGATGACGGGGCATCATATGCTTCAGAATGCGACGGGTAATGAAGAAAAAGCCGTCGAGCGTGGTACGCAGCACGTCGTGCCAGTCATCGTCGCTCATCATAAACATCACGCCGTCACGGGTGATACCGGCATTGTTGACCAACACATAGATGAAGTCATCGGGATGCTGTTCCTCCCACTGGTCCATAGCCTTGGTCACTTGGGCCTCATCAGTCACATCGAAAGGCAGCAACTCTGCCTTCACTCCTTCTGCCTCTACGAGCTGCTTGGTCTTCAAGGCCTCTGCCTCGTTGGAACGGTAATTGATTATGACCGGCATGCCCATCTGAGCAAGTCGCACACAAACGGCACGACCTATGCCACGGGAACCGCCTGTTACAAGTATGTATTTCATCTTCAAGCTTATATTACATGATTAATAATGCAAAATTACGACAATTTATTGAGTTGGCAAATTATTGGCGGTCCATTCCAACCATCCGCCTTTAAGATTGACCACCAGGAAGCCTTCCTTGACCAACAACTGCGCAGCCTTCAAGCTACGTTTGCCTGACCGACAGTACACCGCCACCCGGCGATCCTTGGCGAGGCGCAACGTGGCCACCTGGACAAAGTC
Organism: uncultured Prevotella sp.; assembly: GCA_900319905.1. GTDB lineage: Bacteria > Bacteroidota > Bacteroidia > Bacteroidales > Bacteroidaceae > Prevotella. The sequence goes on from ONQB01000004.1 coordinate 119,320, forward strand.
GTCTTTCAATACGTCGATATTGAGTGCACCGGGAATATGACTGGCACTGTATTCCTCAGCCGTACGCACGTCGACCAACTGAACTGTGACTGAATCAGCGGAACCGTCTTTAGCGGCTGTGTCACCCACATGAATGATATGGGCAAAGGCAGGTGCATCCACCGTTTGCAGACTGTCGCTCTGTGCATTGGCGCAACCGGCAAAGCCCAACAGCGATACAATTAAAGAAAGGAACTTCATTATAAGTATCTTTATAAGTTTCACATTATTATATATATAACAAACACTCTCATTGACAAAGGATGTCGGCAAAGTCGTCCACTACCCTATCGGCTCCTGCATCGAGCAACTCCTGCCGCGAGCCATTACCATAGCTTACTCCGCAAGTGCGGCATCCGGCCCGACGTCCCATAAGGATGTCATAGGTCATGTCGCCTACGACAATTGTCTCTTCCGGCGACACCTGAAAATGACTGAGCGTGATGAGCACAGGCTCTGGGTCGGGCTTGGCACGCTCCACTTCATTGCCACCCAGCACAAAGCCAAAAAGACCGTTGAGCTGTAAGTCATCAACGAAATGTTGCAGCGAAGCATGACTGCGGCTGCTGGCGATGGAGAGCAGGATACCGTTATCATGAAGTTGTCTCAACGTTGCCAATACATGTGGAAAGAGCTGTACGTGGGCATCGGCACAGGTAGCCTTGAAGATGCGACGATAAACAGCAGCGCATTGGTCCTCCATCTCCTCGTTCATAGGTATCAATGCGGAGAAGCACTTCTCCAGCGGCAGGCCAATGGTGGTGGCACATGCCTCACGTGTCTGCTCTGGCAGATGGAGCTCACGCAATGTGGCTTGCATGGTATTGGTAATTAACGCATTGGTATCAGCCATCGTTCCGTCAAAGTCCAGAATGACCAATCTCGGCTTCCAAACACCTCTTTTATCCGACAGACGTTGAAGCAGTCCATGACAGCCATCCTCTATCAGGTCGAGGGCATATTCAAAATCGCGGTCGCCACCATAATATGGATCGGGCACTGTCGTCACACCATGATGAGACGTGAGGAAATCGGCCATCTTCACCACCTTCTTCCGGTCGGCATCGGTCCGAGCCATGCCGACAATCTGTCGATAGTTGTCGTCGTCCATCGTCACTATCATGTCGAAGCGGCCAAAATCCTTGTTGGCATCAAACTGACGGGCGCGGTGGGTCAGTTCATAACCACGCCGACGGGCATGAGCACGCATACGGGGATCGGCCAACTGACCTACATGCCATCCGCCGATACCAGCAGAATCAATACTGAATTGGGAAGCCACACCAGCGTTGTCAGCCATTTGCTGCATGATGGTTTGGGCAGCCGTTGATCGGCAGATATTGCCAAGACAAATAAATAATATTCGGGTCACGTGTTCTCTACTTTCTTTTTGTTTTGCCAAAGTTACAAAGAAATATTGAATACAACGTTATATACTTCGGAAATAAAACCTTTCCATCAAAAAGAAAGTAGGTGCGTCGGCATTCCTGCCGACGTATGCCTACCAAATCATCCATTGAGCTGTCAAGAAAGACAGTCTCCTACCCAGCCCGTAGATCAAGGATCGGCCCAGACATCTTTACATAGGAAATATCTGACAATTCTTAATCGGATGATAAAAGGTGTTTGGTTGCCGGGCATATAGGTATTTCCCCTCATACAATTCAGCAGGTCCCCACGATACCTCGAAGCGGTATCCGAAATTCTCGAACTGACGGATTACCAAGTGATGGTTGTAGGCCAGCGTAGGAAGCAGAAACTCATAATAGAACGTGCTGTTCTCCTTCATGAACAGCTCCAGCGCATCAAGATAACGACGGCTGACCATAAACAACTGACTCCAGGCAAAATATAAATTCTTAAACGGATTGTCATGGATATACTGCAAGGGCCAATGCCGTAGAGGACCACCGTCTACATCAGTCGCAATATAAATGTAATCCACACTGCTCATGGCATTCATCCTCTGGAAGAATGTCCTCAAGTCACCGCGCAGCGCAATATCGTTCTCCATCAGCAGATAGTGGTTATACCTGTGTTGCCTGGCACATTCTATTAGGGCCACGAGCGGATTGGGCAATTTACGATTGTGGCAATGGAAGAAATGAGTCAGCAGGGAAGAATTGAACTCGAAGAAATCCATTCCTTCAAGCAGGCTCTCATCCAGTGGACCTGCCGCATCGTCATAGAGCACCAGCAGGTCCATAACGCCACTGACCGATTTCCTGATGTAGCGCAGATAGTCCAGGATGCCCTGGTCCAGTTTGTGAGTGACAAACACAACGCAGTTCTTATTTTGCCGATTATTCTGTTCCATGTTACATATCTCCTTTTTCTTTATTCCAAACATCTATAGCACTCTCTATCACCTTATCCATGTCATAATACCGGTACTCTGCCAAACGCCCACCGAAAACGACATCCTTTTGGGCATCCGCCATACTTCTATAATGTTTATAGAGACCATCGTTTGTCGCGTCGTTTACCGGATAGAAGGCCTCTGAGCCATCTACGTACTCCATAGGGTACTCACGTGTAATCACGGTTTTCGGATTGTCGTATACCTTGTCGCCAAAAGTCTCAAAGTGCTTATGCTCTACGATACGGGTGAACGGGGTGTCACGATCCGTAAAGTTCATAATTGCAACACCCTGGAAGTTCGGAGTTTCAAGCGCCTCTTGTTCAAATCTTAGTGAACGGTATTGAAGTTTTCCGAGGCAACAATGGAAGAAATCTTCTATTTTACCTGTGTAGACCAAACGGCATGCAATGTCTTGCCACTCCTTGTCCAATCCATCAAAGAAGTCAGTGCCGGTCCTAACGTCACAACCTTTGAGCATTTTCTCTACAAGAGGATTGTAGCCGCCAATTGGGATACCCTGATAGGAATCGTTAAAATAATTGTTGTCGTAGGTCAACCTGACCGGAAGGCGGCGGATAATGAAAGGAGGAAGTTGACTGCACGGCCGCCCCCATTGCTTCTCTGTGTAGCCGTTTATCAGTTTTTCATAAATGTCATCCCCGACAAGCGACTTTGCCTGCTCCTCCAAATTATGCACGATGCCATGGTAACGCTGGGCCTCAATCATGGCTTGCGCCTCGATGGGTGTAACTGTCCCCCACATTTCGCGAAAGGTATTCATGTTGAACGGCAGACTATATATATTGCCCTTATAGTTTGCCTTCGTGCACAGCGTGAAGCGGTTGAATGAGACGAATCGGTTAACAAACTCCCACACTGTCTTGTTGGACGTATGAAAGATATGTGGACCATAACGATGAACATGAATGCCCTCCATGGTCTCACAATATACGTTTCCTCCGACATGGCTTCTTCTATCGATGACCATGCACTGTTTTCCAGCCTGAGTGGCATGCCATGCAAAAGTAGCACCAAACAGGCCTGCTCCAACAATCAGATAATCATATTTCTTCATTTTCTTTTCGGTGTCTTGATTAAGTTCCAAGCTATTGTGAACATGGCATAGCGTCCCAAGCCGTTGGTGGTGGTCTCGGTGCGTCCTTGGGCGTCGAGGACGAAGCGGCGCCGTTTGTACTGACCAAGGAGGTCCAGGCCCTGCAGCTTGAGCAGCAGTCGGCCTTGTAGGAGACTCTTGGACAGTTGCGCGTTCCATATCCATTCCGTGGTATTCATCTCGCTGGCTTGATAACCCCGATGACAATAGGCCGTCAGTGAGGTGGAGAACTGGTAGAGCTTCTGCCCGGCGCAGAAGAAGGTCGGAACATTGAACATGGTGTTGAGCCCTACGTGGAAGTCGGCTGCATTGATGGTCTGGAAACCGGCGCGACTGCCCGTGATGTGGTTCCACCGACCTGCGGCGCTGAGCGAGAGCTGTGCATGCTCCGACGGGTTCCAATCCACCTTTTCCTGTCCGCCAAGCATGAAGTTATTGACGGTGCTACTCATGGGCGTGTCGGTCGTTGTGGCCAGGTCAACGCTATGGGCAAAGGAAGGATTCACCGAGGCGCTGAGCACCCAATGCTTCTGCTTATCAAGCGGCGTAGTGTATTCCGTCTTCATGCCGCAAGTCCAGTTGCCGTTGACGTTTTGTGGCGTGGCCGTCGTCACGCCCGTCCGTTGGTCGATGTGCAGCGCCGTTGCCACTGCATTATCGGTGTGGCTCCACTGCACCGACACATTGAAGAGCTTCTGGTCGCTAATGTTCCAACGATACGAGGCCGCAGCTTGCAGAATGTGGCTGTCGCGCAGTCCTTTGTTTCCACGCACGATATAGAGCGGATTGCTGTCGTCGCTGAAGTCAATCATCCGCGTCAGGTCGGGCATCAGCGAGTAGCCTTTCACCTCTGCGCTCACCTCACGTCCGCCGGCGCTCCACTTGAGGGTAGCCGTCGGTTCGAGGAAGCAGCGACTTCTGCTCACATGCTGACGGGTCGTACGCCAGGCATTGAGGCTCGCCCTTTGGAAGCGAAGAGGCAGGGTGACGGTTGTCTCTCCGTTTTTGAATCCTTTTGAGAAACACAGCCCGGCCGTGTGCTGCCACTGGCTCTCGCGGTAGCAATAGCTGTTGGCAGCATCGAGGACTGAGAGCAGGGCATCGGCCGACGAAGGCAGCATGCCAAGCGCCAGCGTGTCGGCTCCTTGCAGACGGTCGAGCCGGTAGAACAAGTTGTCGGTGCGGCTGTGGCGATAGGAGAAATCATAGTAGGGCGAGAGCATCATGCCGTAGCCGTTATAGTCGTAGCTGGCATGCGCCCCAAGGTCCACGTCACGGGCATGGAAGTCGGCGTAGTGATGACGCCTCTCGTCCGTGGCGCCGCCGTCGGCATAGTCGAGTGAATAGAGCGAGAAAGTCCTGTCCGTCTGTCTGTTGTAGGTGAGGTGACCGTTCAGCCTAATCAGGTCGGCCACCATGCTGATGTAATCGTTTGACTTGAGCCCAATCGTCAGCGCGTTGCTCCTGCCCTGCGTCCGGTTTGTGAGGGTGTTGAGCAAACGGTTGCCGCCGAGCGTCGTACCGTCGAGGCTGCTGAGGGGTGTGGCTCTGCGGTAGAAGAAGTCGAGATAGTTATCGCTGGAGATGGTCTTCCTGTTGAGTCTGAAGATGCCCCCTGCCTTGAGATTGTCGGTGGACTGCGCGGCCCTGCTGTCCGTCTGTTCCATCTTGTCGCCACCTTTCAGAAAAGTCTGTTGGTTGCGGTTGGTCTCGAGGTTGTTGTTCTGATGCTGATAAGTCACGTTGAGATCAGCGTACGACAGATGGTCATCCAAGAATTTACTGAGGTCCACGCCCGCCGTCTTTGTCGTCGTGGTGCCGTCGCCCGCGTCCTCCGGTTTCCATTCACCGGTGGTATTGTTGGTACTGACCTCGTTGATATTGTTCATATTGCCGAAGACAATGGCGCGTGTCGGGTCGTTCATGTCCATGCCGAAGCCCCGCAGGCGATAGCGGCTGTCCGTCCCGCTGCCGGCCTCCACATTCCCAATGAAGCCGTGGCTGTACTCCTTTTTCAGCCTGACATCCATGGTGTAGACCTGGTCGTTCATGTTCTTCCCCGTCATATTCGAAGCCATGCCGTTGCGGTCATACACCTTAATCTTACTCACCGTATAGGCCGGCAGGTTCTGCAGTGCCACCTTTGCGTTGCCGCCGAAGAAGTCGCGGCCGTTGACGAGCAGCGTCTCCACGGCGTGTCCGTTGACGGAAATCTGTCCGTCGCTTGAGATGGCGGCGCCGGGCAGAATACGTATCAGTTCGTCGAGCATGCTGCCCTCGGCAGTCTTGAAGGCCTCGGCGTTATAGATGATGGTGTCGCCACTATAGACCATCTTGATCTTGGTGGCCCGCACCTGCACCTCGGGCAGTTGCCTGATGGTCTTGTTCATCCGGATGTTGCCCACCTTAATCACGAACTGGCGCATCGATTGCAGGAGGAAACTCACATAGGCATCATCGTAACCGACGGCCCGTGCGCGGATAATGTACCGCCCCTCCCTACTCACGCTGAAATCGAACAGTCCCATGGCGAACGGCTGGTCGGGTGCAGAGAGCGAGACCGTGGTGTCGAGAGGAATGCTGTCCTCCGTCATCAGCACGAGCGTCACATCTCCGAGGTTCTCTCCCGTCAGATTGTCCAAGGTGCGCCCGCTGACAGATACCTTTCTGTCACGGGCCAGTGTGGCTAGGGACAGAAGGAAAAGGAAGAAAAAGATGGCGGTGCGCTTCATACACTCTTGTTACAAGCAAAGCAAATCAGGGCAAGTACCAACTCGCATACATGAACCGGAATAATACGATGTCCTGTTCGGATAATAGGTGTAACTGAAACTGCAAGAACTTCTTTCTCCTTTTCCCCGACATGCCCCTATCTGACCTGGGACAGACCCACTGCAATTGTATTGATCAGTCCCGTTGGTACTGCCGCCAAATACAAGCTTCAACTCGTCTCTGCTTAGGAGATAAGTCTCTTCACAATTAACAAATTTGAAATTCTTCATGATGTTGTAGTTTTAAAGTAAATATTTGATTTTAATGTTATTGTCTCACATTGAAATATCTCTCCATTGGCTGAATGAATCTTTCTATCAGTTTCTTATTGTCAATCACTATTTCCGCAGTTCCCGACAATCTTTGGTTCAATGGTATATATTTGCCATAATCGGTTTTGAGGCCATTAGGGAATATCACTTGCGTATAATACATTCCATGTTTGTCAGGCATTGAAGAAACATCACCCACCTGACCTTCAATGCTTCCATATTTATCATCTGAATAGAGTTCCAGATTAATCTTGATATGTTGACCAGACCTAACTTTGCCGACCTGTGAGGCCGGTACTCTGATTTCTCCTATCGGGCGTTCTATTGTATTTGGCAGGATAGTCATCAGCGTTTCTCCAGCATATACAGGCCTATTGATAAATATAGGCTCCATGAAATTCACTTTCCCTTCTATAGGTGACTTCAGTACAATGTCGTCTCTCTTGGAATCAGTAGCTGGATCCAAAACTACAAGGGCATCTCCAGCACTAACACCTTTACCATTGACAGTCATCAGTTTCTTTATATATCCCTCATGGGTCGCCCTCATCTCTACGGGGGGATATATCGGAATGATGTCTATTCCGGCAGTCAAGGTGTCCGGGTAATAAAAGAAACAGCTGCCTGCAAACAGAATCAACAATATCAGGGCGATTACGGAAATACCCCATCTCATGATTCTGTTTGGAACATCACCCATAATCTCCTGTACCTCTTCGCAGTGTTGATTGATTATATCCTTGTCTTTCATTTCCCCAATTCAAGTTGATTTTTGACTAATTTATAATATGCACCTCTTCTTTGGACAAGCCCACTGTGTGTGCCCTGCTCAACAATTTTCCCTTTTTCCATCACCACTATATTGTCAGCGTCAAATACGGTGCTAAGCCGGTGGGCAACAATGAGGACTGTTTTCCCCTGAAAGAAGTGATGCAGGTTGTCCAATATACTTTTTTCATTATTGGCATCAAGGGAATTGGTCGCCTCGTCCAGAAATATAAACTCAGGATTCTTATATACAGCTCTTGCTATAAGGATGCGTTGTCGTTGTCCCTGGCTCACGCCTGTACCTTCCATTCCTATTTTTGTGTCATACCCCATTGGAAGGGAATGGATGAAGTCCTCAATATTAGCTATCTTCACCGCGTATCTCAATCTCTCAATGTCAATATCATCAGTATTAACGGCTATATTTCTGGCAATCGTGTCAGAAAAGATAAAACTCTCCTGCATCACCGATCCCGTCTTGCTTCTCCACAGGTGCGGATTGATGAACCTCAGAGGCGTATTACCTATCTTGATGCTGCCGCTGTTGGGCTCGTAGAACCCCTGTATCAGTTTTACGATAGTTGTCTTACCGCTTCCGCTTGCACCAACAATTGCTGTAACTTTATTGGAAGGTATTGTAAGTGTCACACCGTCCAGGGCATAATCACGGTTCGCACCACTGTAGCTGAACTTTACATTGTTCAAATAGATGGAGTGATCATCGGGCAACTGTCTAAGTTTCGACTCAATATGATATTCCTCGTCTCGTCTTCCGTGTACTTCGTTTAGTCGTTCCAAACTGATTTTTGCATCCTGATATGATTGTGCAAAACCGATGAAATCACCAATGGGAGCGGCTACTTGACCAATGATATAGGTGAGCGACATCATCATACCCAATGTCATCTGGCCGTCCACTACAGATTTGGCAGCAATAAACGAGATGACGATGTTCGTTGTCTGTGTAAAAAACACCGTTCCCACTTGCTGTATTTGCCCGATGGCCAAGCCTTTCTGATTAATCTTGAATAGTTTTACCTGAATACGCTCCCATTCCCACCTTTTTTGTTTCTCACAATTGTTAAGCTTGATTTCCTGCATACCCTGGATGAGCTGGATGATTTTATTCTGCTCATTGGCGCTTTGGTTGAAACGCTTGATATCAAGCATCCGTCTATATTTCATGAATGCCATAATCCATATGACATAAAGGGTGTTGCCAAAGAGAAAAATGCTAAGAATATGCCAACTGTAATATCCCAATATGGTAGCGAAAACTGCGAAGTTGAACACCGAGAAAATGATATTGACCGATGACCCCATTAAGAAACCTTTTATACGGCCATGGTCACCAATTCGTTGCATGATATCGCCCGTCTTCTTTGTGTCGAAATAGTGCAAAGGCAATTTGGTTAGTTTCATCAAGAAGTCCGAAATCAACGAAATATCTATCCTTGTGTTGACATGCAGCATAATCCAGCTTCTGATGAAGCCCACCGCCAACTGAGAAATGAACAACATCAGCTGTGTGATGAGAATCAGAGTAATAAAGCCTATATTACGGTTCTGGATGCCTACATCGACCAACGCCTGCGTAAGGAAAGGAAAGACCATCTGCAGGGCACTGCCCACCAGCATTCCCACTATGAGCTGTACGAACTGGCTTTTATATGGCAGTAAATAACGGACAAAGTACATCAGGTCCCTTTTGGTAGACGGTTTCTCGTCACCGATGTCCTCGAAATTTACTCCAGGGCTGAGCATCAGGGCAATGCCCACTCCTGAAGCGCTGTTTGTCAGCCAGCATTTTAGAAATTCCTCTTTATTATAAACCAGTTTCTGCGAGGCTGGATCGGCTATGTAGATCTTTGTCTTTCCGTTCCGATTGTTCTTTATTTTATAGCAAACCACGAAGTGATTCTGGTTCCAGTGCAATATACAAGGAAGATGACCGTCTTTGGCAAGATTGTCAAAAGATGTCCTTACCCCCATTGACCTCATGCCAATACTCTCCGCGGCATCACTGATACCCAATAGGGAAACTCCCTCACGCGTGATAAAGCACCGTTCGCGGAGTGTCTGCAGTGAATACGTCTTGCCATAATATTTTGCTATCATTTTCAGGCAAGCAGGACCACAATCCATGGAATCCAATTGCAGGTAGTGAGGAAATTGACTTGTTAGCATTATAAATCACTTAATGGTGTTGAGATATTGATTATCTGTCGAAGGCGTCCAGCATCAGCGTGAGTCTGTTCTTGATCAACGACTTGGAGAGCCGTGCGTTCCAATGTATTCGTTCTTGTTCATGGCACGTTCCCTATAACCGCGGTTGCACGATGCCGTGAGGTCAGTGGACAACTGGACGCCGAGGGGCAGCGTCCATATGAGGTTGCCGCCGTAGGAGAAGTTGCCCACAGTATAGCTCTCAAAGCTATTAATCTCGCTGTCAACATGGTCGAGCGTACCGCTCAGTTTCAATTCTAACGTCATTATTCGATTGTAGATCTACTACAATTATCAACTGGTGTCGCAGTGCTTGTGTTTTGATTGCATCTGAGACATTACAGACTGATTTTCCTGTTTCGGAATCACCATACACCATTGTAAGTTCCTCGCATGTCAGCACCTCACCGAGGTCTGACGGATTGAATTTGAATTTCTTCATAATCCTTGAAAAATTTGATGTACAATAAATGTTTTGTTAAAACCTAAAAGGTTCAATCCTTTTTTCAAGAGTCATTGCCATCTTCATTCCCCAAAGCCAATTTAATCCATACCTGTAAAGGGGTGTTTCATTACCGGCCGTTGCAGTGAGTATGCTACATTGGGCTATTCGTTTTTTGTAATAATCCCATGGTATGTCAAACAAAGGTGTTTGGCGAACATGATTTGTCATGATCATGAGGAGCATGGCTCCCGTAAGACCGTCAGACAGGCCTAACTGATTGCCTCCAAAATCTTCATTAAATAGCTTCTTTAATGACAAGCTATTTGTCAGTTGTCCATAACAATCCTTCCAATGTTGATCTCTGGCACATCCAAGTGAGATTAACCGGGAAACAGAAAAGAGTCTTTCAAGCTTGTTGAATTGCATCTGTGGCATGCTTGAAGCAACAGGAATGGACAAGTCCGAGCAAATATGTTCGATACGCTGTTGTCCTATGCCCTGCTCATATAAGCTGCCTATCGCATACAACAAAAAGAAACTACGGTTGAAGATGTTATACGGGATGGCCTCCCGAAAAAAATTGTCGGGCAGAGACTGGCAAATATCATTCAGTATGTGCATGGCCTTGCTCTCATAGATTCTATGCTTCACCTTGTTCCTTATGCCCAATTTCAAATGTAATGCAACGTAAAATAGGCTTTCAACAGCCATATCAATATTCAATGGCTGCATGTTTCTCCCTTTGTCCAAACTCTTATAGATAACTGCGTCAAGGTCATTTAGGACAGAGTCCGGATTACCTGGCTTAAAAAAGTGCAGAATAATATCTAATGCGAAAGAAATGCCCAAAAGACCTCTGGGGAATTCAATAGGAGTCTTGTCGCTCACCTTGGACAATACGTCCTCAATCAACCTGTCATAGATTGCCTTATAGGCAGGGTCCTCATTGCTCAAGTTAGCATAATAAATGGCGAGGCCTGCCTTACCATAGACCAGACCGACCTCAAGATTGTCGTACTGCTTCTCCAACAGAGAAAGCATCTCTGATTCCGAAGGAAATTCGTTTGCTTGGCTCATCCTATTTATCTTTGTATTGAATGATTTGGTCGTAAGACTCATATAAAGCGTTGTTGATTTGCTGGAAGCAAAGGTCTTGATAAAGCTTGGAGCGTGGCCCTCCGTTGAGATCCCTGGGATGGCACAAATGAAACATAGGCCCTTTTGAACGATGAATTCGGTACCCGCGGGATTCCCAGCGTTGAATCCTGTCTCCATCCTCAGGTCCCCAACCATAGAAATTCTCATTCTCTGCGCCAGCAGACCTGTATTTTTCAGTATTGACAAGGAATCCACCGCCTACGAAGTTCTTTCCATAAAGGGCATTGAAATAGTTCTTGTACTTCAGAAGCACTCTGATGTCATGATGCAGCATATACTCGCGCCTAAACATCATATCTGTGTTCAAGAACATACCATCATAAGGGTAAGAACAGTCATATTGACCAGAACGTATAGCCTCGTAGGAGGAGAATAATTGCCTTTTATCAACTATAACATCAGCATCCCATACGGAAACAATATTTGTGTGAACCTCATCCAATGCTACATTGATAAAATGAGTTCTGAAAAATATCGGATCATCATCGGGAATATAGATATACCTGACAAGGCTGGATTTTGGCAAGAAAGGCTTCACGACATCAATAATATGATGATCAGCCTCAACGACAACAATCCGAGTTTTTGTTGAACGCAGGAACCAAAGTACGGTCAGGAAGTTCTCCAACCGTATCATAGAGTCAATCCTTATGGGAAGTATAAATGTTAAATCATCCATATGCATTATTATTGTTCTTTCTTCTTCGGGTTGACATTGAACCGCCACGACAGCGAGAGCATCGCGTAGCGGGGAATGGAGTTGTGCCAGGTCTCAGTGCGGCCCTGGGCATCGACGGCATAGCTCGTGGTGGAGAGCTCGTGCAGGATGTCGAAGCCCTGGAGCTTGGCGAGCAGATGGCCCTTGACGAACGAGCGCGTGAGCTGCGCGTTCCACACCCAGTCGGTGGTGTTCATCTCGCTCTGCTGATAGCCACGGCGGGCGAACATCGTCATATCGGTGGTGAGCTGGAAGTGCCAGGGCAAGCTGAGCATGGCGTTGGCGCCGACGTTATAGTCACCCGCATGGATGTCGTCGAAGCCCTCGCGGCGGCCGTGGATATACGAATAGGTACCGCCACCGTGGAGCGTGAGCTCGTAGCTGTCGTTGGGCCGGAAAGTCAGTTTCAGGTTGTCCGTAGCACGCCAGTTGTCCACGATGCTGCGCATGCTTTGGTTACTCGTTGAGGTTGTAGCCATGTCGACGCTGTGCCTATAGTTGCCCGACAACTGGTTGTCTACCGATAGCTTGCCGGCTTTGTCGAGCGGGAAGACGAGACCTACGGAGGCATCTGCGTTCCAGTTGCCATTCACGCTGACGGGCTTCAGATACGAC
>ONQB01000033.1 GCA_900319905.1 uncultured Prevotella sp.
TACCGGCAACCTGTCGGGCAAACGCCTGTATACTACTTCCAAAAATCAGGTTTGGGACTATGGCTATACGTCGTTCTTCCTCACACGTGATGTGGAGGGTCAGGACGTCGTGGCCGCCGGCAGCAATCCCTATTCTGCCTGGTACAGTGACGTCAATTACCTGGCTTCCGGGTATGCCGTCGGCCAGTTCCCCTGGACACTGTACTACGGATGGATCAACGACTGCAACAAGGTCATTGCTGCCGGTGGAGCCGCCAACTATGCCGAGCCAGACGAGACGCATAAGCATGGTGTCGGCATCGCCTATGCCATGCGCGCTATGTTCTACCTCGACCTCTGCCGCATGTACGCACAGAAGCCTTACTCCGAGGATCATAACGCGCTGACGACCATCAAGGCCGACGAAGTGCGCACAGCCGCCGAGTCGCGCAACCAGGAGCGCATGACGTGGGACGAGGCCTTCGAATTCATGCTCAAGGACCTCGACGCCGCCGAGAAAGACCTCGCCGACTATCAGCGCTCGGACAAGTACACGCCCGACGAGAGTGTCGTCTATGGCCTCAAGGCACGCGTCTACCTGGAGAAGCAGGACTGGGCCAACGCCGAGAAGTATGCCAAGCTCGCCCAGCAGGGCTACACCGTGATGAACGAGAGCCAGTTCCTCGACCATTCCAACGGCTTCAACACGCCTGACAACAACTCCTCATGGATGTTTGCCACACAGTTCAAGGACACCGACCCCAGCATCACCACCAACGACGGCAATGACTCTTGGGGCTCCTGCATGATCACGGAGAACAGCTTGGGCGATGAAGTCGCAGGATATGCCACTACCTTCGGCGGCCCGCAGGTCATCGACAAGCATCTCTACAGCACGATTCCCAATACCGACTTCCGCAAGAAGTGCTGGCTGCCCTTCAGTGCCGACACCCTCGCCGAGGAGAAGAAGACCAGCGAGTTGCTGAACTTGCTGAAGCCTTACTCTTGCCATCAGGACGACGACGGGGCAAAATTGCTTTACCGCCTCGGACAAGTCAATAAATATGGTTATGGAGGCTTGAACGTCAAATTCCGTCCCAAGAGTGGTATCCTTGACGAGAAGTATAAGATTTGGGAGGTTTCCGTTCCTTTGATGCGCGTGGAGGAAATGAAGCTCATCGAGATTGAGGCAGCAGGAATGCAAGACTTGGCTCGTGGCAAGCAGCTTCTCACCGAATTTGCTAAGACACGTGATCCGCAGTACGTTTACGGCAAGCACAACGAGGCTTACTATAACGCCAAGACTTCTGAATTTCAAAACGAGGTGTGGTGGCAGCGTCGTGTAGAACTTTGGGGCGAGGGCTTTGCCACCTTCGACATCAAGCGTCTCAACAAGGGTATCATCCGCAGCTACGCCGGTACCAACCATACCGAGGGAGCCCGCTGGAACACAACCTCCGTACCCAACTGGATGGTTTGGACCTTCGTGGACACCGAGAGCGGAGTAAACGGTGGCATGACGCTCAACCCAGATCCTGTGCAGCCTTCAGAGGATTCTCCCGCATTCAAATGGTAAAATGTAGAACTTATAAAAGCATATACAATGAAAAATATATTTGAAAGATTGACCTTGATGCTTCTATCCTTGACAATGTTCGCAGCTTGTCAGGAAGACGAGGGCACGGATCCTGGCCACGATTCCACACCAGTGGCCTCGGTCTATAAATATACCGCAGGAGACGGCTACAACGCTGATAACGACTGCCGCTTCCGCGTCATCACCAATTCTGCCGTGCAAGAGGTCTATTACCTGGCTCAGCTCAACGACGAGAAGAAGGCCTTGAATATGACAGACCAGCAATATGCCGACTATGTTGTAGAGAAAGGCACGAAGCTCGACCTTAAGGCTGCCAGCGACACCGACGTATACGTAAAGGACCTGCACGGACTCTACGACATCACCGTGGTGGCTGTCCGCGGCAACACCAAGACGCAGCAAACTATTCAGTTCGCCGGACTGGACTACAAGCCCTACGGACAGGGCACGTGGACCTCATCGTTCTTCGGCGGCTCATGGAAAGTGGATGTGGAATATTCCACCGTCGGCAACCGCTACCGCATCAAGAGCCTCTATAAGGATGGGTATGGCTTCTCCTTCTCGCCCAACGGCTCCAACGTAACGGTATATCCCAGCGGCGCCATCGAGACGGGATATGTACACTCCTCATACGGAATGGTGAGCATGACCGACCAGGGTAGCACCTACGACGCTTCGACGAAGACGTTCACGTTCAACTTCAAGTTCACCGTTTCTGCTGGTAGCTTCGGCACCGCTCCTGAAACATTAACACTGGACAAGTAACGACACCTTGTTATGTTTATAATAAAGGTCGGCAAGTTATTGCCGGCCTTTATTTATTTTGTATGTGATTCGAAAGCGAATCCTACCTCTTGGCTGTTCCCATTATAAAGTGTTTCGACGAGGCCCAATATCTATGGCAAAGACTTATAGGCTGTTAAAACCTGATGACGCCCTTTGTGCCAACGGGCATGGCGTGGACATAATTACCACTGAGCCGTCTGCCTTCACCTATTCCTTCATCATCCTTCTCAGAACAGGTTCGAGTAGGTTGGCCCACCGCATCATACCGAGGTCGGTGAGGTGGATGCCGTCGACAAACATCTCACTGTCTTCGCACAGTTGGTTGGTGCCTTGCAGCATTTCGACGTGGTGGTCGCGGCGTTGGATGATGGCGAAGATGGAGTCGACGGTCTCATTCTTCTCGGTTACCTCTTTCCGCAGCGACTGGTTGTAGGACGTAGTGCTGAAGATGGGGTCGTGGACAAAGAGGATGGGCGTCGTGGGATGGGCATCGCGGATGATTTGGTAGAATGTCATCATGCTGTCTCGCATCTGCTTCACGGTGGCATTGGGTACGAAGTCGAGCACGAAGGCACTGGCGTCGACGCTTGCCATGACCCGTGCCACGTCGAGGTCGAGCAGTCCGTTGCCGCTGAATCCCAGGTTGACGCATGCGCGGTGCAACCGCCGCTGCAGGATGTTGGTATAAGCCATGCCGGGGCGTGAGGCACATCCTCCCTGCATGATGCTGGTACCATAGAATACGATGGGCTGTTGCGTTATGGGGTCGTTGACAAGTGCTTTCTCAATGGATGCCGTCGAGTCGATGCCTATCGCGGCCTTTACTACACCGTCGTAGAGCGGCAGAAAAAGCATGTACTCACGCCATTCGGGCGTCATGTTTTTCACGATGATTGAGTTGCCTTCTTTTCCGCTGCGCACCCTGGCCACCCCGGCGAAGTGCCAGGTGCCGTCGGATTGACGTGCGTAGAGGTCGAAGCCACGCACGCCGATATCAGTCATGTGGTCCATGTGGAAGCCGTTGAGGTTTTCCCATTTGAGGCTGATGGCCGTGCTGTTGCTGCGAAACCGTACTGACAGTCCGGCTGTATTACGGCTGAGATCCCACAGTGGTTTGCGTATGCGGTGCTGCAGCGTGTCGGGCAGTCGGTCGTAAGGCGTCAGCGTGTGGGTGGTGGCCTTACCGATGAGGTCGAAGTGGAGCAAGTCGACATAGCGCGTCTGTGCACTCAGTGACAGTTGGCTAAGGCAGAAGAGAAGAATGGTAAGTAAGTGTCTCATAGCTTTCGTATAATGTATGACTGGTTGTTGCAAAGTTACGTTTTTTTCAACTAGATAATTGCAAAACTTTGTAAAATAACGCATGCTTTGAGTTTTTTTCCTTATATTTGTCCAAAATACATAGTCATTATTACCAAAGAAAGGATTCCATCATGTCGAAAGTCAAAATCAGTTACTACGGCCACAGTTGTTTCAAGGTAGAGTCATCGTCAGGCTCCATACTCTTCGATCCCTACGCCGACGGCAGTGTGCCGGGCCTTCAGTTGCCGCGTGGGCTGGAAGCTGATGTCGTGTCGTGCTCGCATGGCCACGACGATCATAACGCGGCCGACCTGGTGCGTGTCAGCGGAAAGACGCCGACATTCAAGGTAAGCAAGCTCACGGTGCCCCACGACCATCACGATGGTGCCCATCGCGGGTTGAGCGACATTACGAAGGTCGACTTCGACGGCCTTACCGTCTGTCACTTGGGCGATCTCGGACGTCTGCCGACAGCCGAGGAGTATCATTTCTTCGACGCCGCTGATGTCGTGCTTCTGCCTTGTGCCAGTTATTTCACCATCTCGTCGGCCGAGGCGCAGGAGGTTATCGACCATCTCAAGCATCCCTGCTTGAAGATTCTCATGCATTTCCGTGAGGGTCGCCGTGGCTATCCCGTGCAGGAGACCATCGACGAAGTGGCTGCCGACGTGTCGTTTATCCATCGTCTTGCGGCCACGCAGATAGAAGTGGAGTCATCGGCAGTGCCCGATGAGATTATCACTTTGGAACCCATTCAATGAAAACGGGCGCGTATTGTCAAGAGAATGTTGCGGAAGTCCAGGAGTACGGAAGTCCAGTCATTAGATTAATGATACCCGATTACCATAAACTTAAGCATATGACTGGACTTCAGAACTTCTTTACTACCGTACTTCTGAGCTTCTTTACTACCGTACTTCTGATACCGTCTCTTTTATTTATTGGAGGAACAGTTATGGCTCAATCATCTCAAGTCATTCGTCGTCCTGCCGTTGCGGGACAGTTTTATGAGGCCGACGTCGACGACCTTAAGGCCAACCTCCGACATTGTTTCTTGGAGGCCCGTCAGCTGGCTCCGATCGATCATCCGGCGACCGACTCCGTGGTGCAGGCCGTCATCGTGCCCCATGCCGGCTATGTGTTCTCGGGGTCTGTGGCGGCCGCGGCTTTTCTGCGGTTGCCAACCGACGCCCATTACGACCATATCTTTCTATTGGGACCGTCGCATCATGCTTATGTCGACGGCGCATCTGTCAACAATGCCTTTGCCGCCTATCACACACCGCTGGGAGACGTGCCGGTGGACACTGCGCTGTGTAGTGAGCTCATCCGCCGTCATGCTGTGTTCAGCTACGTACCATCGGCCCATGACCGCGAGCATTGCCTCGAAGTGGAGTTGCCTTTCTTGCAGACGCGGCTGAAGGAGATGGCGCCCATCGTGCCTATTATCATTGGCACGGAGACGCTGCCGGCACTCAAGGAGATAGCCGACGCACTGCGGCCTTATTTCAATGCACACAACCTGTTTGTCATCAGCAGTGACTTCTGCCATTATCCGGCTTATGCCGATGCGCTTACCGCTGACGGTAATATGGCTGAGGGAATGCAGTCGGGCCGTTTGTCTGACTTCACGGCAGCACTGCGCAAGAACGCCTCACTCGACATTCCTCATCTGGTCACGAGCGCCTGCGGGGCGTGTGGCATTGAGGTGCTGTTGCTCATGGCGCAGGACACGGCAAAGGAAGGCAATATGGCACGGGACCTCAAGTTGCAACATGTGGCCTACCGCAATTCGGGCGACTCACCCTATGGCGGAAAAGACGAGGTGGTGGGCTATCACTCGTTTGTACTGTGGCGACAGCAAGAGACGACCCCGCGTTTCAGTCTGACCGACGATGACAAGCGGCAGTTGCTCAATGTAGCCTGGAACGCCATCTCACCGGGCAGTCAACAGCGCGAGGTGAGGCCCACAAAGGTGTTTGACGTGAAATGTGGCGTGTTTGTCACACTGACCAAGCACGGCCGGTTGCGTGGTTGCATCGGTCATTTTGGCGAGGACATTGCCTTGGGCAAGATTACGCGTGAGATGGCTCATGCCGCAGCCTTCGAGGATCCTCGCTTCCTGCCGCTCAGCGCCGACGAGCTGCCCGACCTGACGCTGGAGATCAGTGTGCTCACGCCCTTGCACCGCATCCACGACATCAGCGAGTTTCATTACGGCGAGCAGGGCATCTACATGCGTAAAGGCTATCGCAGCGGCACCTTCCTGCCTCAGGTTGCTGATGAGGTGAACTGGACAAAAGAGGAGTTCCTCGGACACTGTGCGCAGGACAAGGCCGGCATAGGCTGGGACGGTTGGCGCACGGCTGACCTCTATACGTATGAGGCCATTCGCTTTGAAGAACCCTACCGGTGAGCGGAGGGCCCGGTCCTATGGCTTGGTCAAAACAGATATGAAGGTGTTGCGATGAAAGAATGCTTATATTATGACCGTGAGGCGGACGGCAGGGTCGTGTGCCGTCTGTGTCCTCACCAATGCGTGATAGGGGAGGGGCGGACGGGCCGTTGCCGCTCACGAAAGAATGTGGGCGGCAGACTCTATTCGCTGGCTTATGGAAGACCGTGCGCCATTGCCGACGATCCCATTGAGAAAAAGCCGCTGGCGCTGTGGCATCCCGGTACACGTTGCCTGTCGCTGGCTTGCACGGGCTGTAACCTGCGCTGTCCCAACTGTCAGAACTATGCCATCTCGCAGGTGGGTCCCGACGACGTGCCTTACGACGAATGCGAGCCCGAACAGATGGTGGCGCTGGCCCGCCAGCATCATCTGCCCACCATCGCTTATACGTATACAGAACCGCTGACATGGATAGAGTATATGACGGACATCGCGCGGCTGGCCCACGGGGCAGGGCTCTACAACGTGTTGGTCAGTGCGGGCTACGTCAACGAACAGCCGTTGCGCGACCTGGCGCCGCTGCTTGACGCGGCCAATGTAGACCTGAAGTCGTTTTCGGATGAGACTTACCGGCAATACAACCGGGCGTCGCTCGAACCCGTGCTGCGCACGCTGACCATCCTCCGCGAGGCTGGTGTGCATCTCGAGGTCACGTTGTTGCTCATTCCTGGTATCAATACCGATGATGCCGGGCTTCATCGCATGTTCCGCTGGCTCGTAGACCACAACATGGCCGACTGTGCGCTCCACATCTCCCGATTCTTCCCGATGTATAAGATGCAAGAGGCCCCGGCAACGCCGCTTGCTGATATGCGTCGTGCCGAGGCCATAGCTTATGACGAGGGCATAGCCCACGTCTTTTTAGGTAATGTGTAATCTTATTGCTGCATCATCACCTCCACAGCCCGCTTGAGCTGTTGGTCGTTGCCGTTGATGCAGTCTTCGGGTGTGTTGTACACCTCCACGTCGGGCTCGAGCTCGGCGTTTTCCATGTATTTGCCATTCATGTCCATGTTGCCAACCTGTGGGATGCCGAAGACGAGGGAGTTGTCCATCAGTGATTCCCACCACACGGCAGTCATGGTGCCGGCTACCGGCGCGCCGACGAGCTTCCCGATGCCCAGCGTCTTGTAGATGGCGGGGAAGCCATGGCCGTTGCTGTAGTCGTTCTCATTGATCATTACGCACGATGGCTTCACCCATTTGTTCCAAGGGTCGTAGCCGATGTATTTGCCGTGGGCGACAAACTTGGCGTATTGCTTGCCCGAGAGCAGTGTGCAGAGGTCGTCGTGAAGCCAGCCGCCACCGTTGTTGCGCTCGTCCACGATTACGGCTTTCTTCTGCCGCATCGAGTCGCTGAGCAGTTGGCTGAACACCGTGCGGAAGCTGCGGCTGTCCATGGCTTCCACATGCACGTAGCCGACGGTGCCGTGCGATAGCGAGTCGACGACGGCACGGTTGCGGTCAACCCAGCGGCGATAGAGCAGTTCATCCTGCTGACTGCGGCTGATGGCTTTCACCACAACGTCGAAGTGCTTCTTTTTGGCAGGACTGAACACCGACACCCGCACGCGCTGACCGGCCTTGCCGTCGAGCAACGACGTGAAGTCGGCGTCCTTCAGAATGGGCTGCCCATCGATCTTCTCAATGATGTCGCCGGCCTTGACACCCGTATTGCGTTCGTCGAAGGGACCGCGCTTGATGACTTCTTCCACTTTCAGGCCGTTGCCCTGGTAGTTGTCGTCGTAGAACAGTCCGAGCGCTGCCGTGCGCAGTGAGGCACCATCGGGATAATAGCGGGCTCCGGTGTGCGAGCCGTTGAGCTCACCGAGCATCTCTGATAGCAGGTCGCGGAAGTCGTAGTTGTTGTTGATATAAGGCAGGAAGCGCTCGTAGGTCTTGCGATAGCCGTCCCAGTCGACGCCATGCAGTTTCGGGTCGTAGAACTTCTCCTTCACCTGCCGCCAGACGTGGTCGAAGAGGTAGGCGCGCTCGGCATAAGGACGGTAGTTGAAACGGGCTTCGAATTCGATGTACTTCGTCGTATTGTTGCTGAGGTTCACTTGTCTGATGCCGCCGTTGCAGAGGTAGAGGTTCTTGAAGTCGGCGTCAGCCTCCAAGCCTCCTCGGCCGACGTTCTTCACCACCAGTTCGGTCTTGTTGTCGGTCAGCGTGTGGCGCCAGAGGTCGTAGCCCCCTTCGAAGCGGGCCTGATAGTAGAGCGTGTCACCGCCGTTGCTCAGGATGGCGTCGCCCATATTTGACGAGTTCACGGTGAGCCGCATCACGCGGTCGCGGCAGTTGGCCAGGTCGAGCTGCAAGGGCTTGACGGCTGTGGCCTTGTCATCTTTGTTGTCTTTGGCCTTCTTGCTCTTGATAAGGTCAAACTTCACCTTCACCTTCTTGTCAGCTTTTTTGTCTTCTTCCTTCTTTTCTTCCTTCTTCTGCTCGTCGTAGAGGGCGCGCTCCTCCTTGCTCATGCGGAAGCGCTCGTAGGCATCGAGGTCGAAGAACATGATGTAGGCGTCGCTCTCTGCGCCCCAGCTGCCATGGCTGCGGTAGCCGGCGCGGTCGCTCTGAAAGAGCATGGCCTTGCCACCCATCACCCAACGGCCGTCGCTGTCGTTGTAGCCGCTGTTGGTGAGATTGGTAATCTTCTGACTGCCGTCAGCCGGGACGAGTGCGATGTCGCTGTTGTTCCAACCACCATTGCCGATGTAGTTGGACAGCAGCCACCGGCTGTCGGGGCTCCACTGGAACCACAGGTCGCCGTCGGCGTAGCTGTATTGGTAACGGCCGTCCATGAGCTTGCGCACGGCTTTGGTCTTCACGTCAATAGCCTTCAGCGTGCCGCGGTTCTCGATGTAGGCCACGCTCTTGCCATCAGTACTGTAGGCTGGTTGCATGCAGACCGAGTCGGACTTCACAAGTTGCTCCTCCTTGAGGTCGGTGGCATAGGTGAACTGCTTCTCGTCTTTTTTGGCAATGGATGTCTGATAAATCTGCCAGAGGCCACCGCGCTCTGAGGCATAGACCAGACTGCGGCCGTCGGGCGAGAAATTGATGTTGCGCTCCTGCTCGGGTGTGTCGGTGATCTGTCGGGTGGTCTTGTAGTCGAGAGAGGTTACGTAGACGTCGCCATGCAGTACGAAGGCAATCTCCTTGTTCTTTGGCGAGAGGGCAATCTCGGTGGCGCCCGACATGCGTACCTGCCGGTAGAGGCTGTCGTTGCCTTCGTCGGCGGTGATGGTGATGTTCAGTTTTGTGGGTTGGCTGCCATCGCGCAGTGTGTAGAGGCTGCCGTCGTAGGCAAAGCAGAGCGTGCCGTTGGCGGCACGTGAGAGATAGCGCACGGGGTTGCCGGCGAAGTGGGTGAGCTGTTGTTTGCCGCTGCCGTCGAGCTGTCGGCGATAGACGTTGAATGTGCCGTCTTCCTCACTCAGATAATAATAGCTGTTGGCATCGCCCCATACGGGGTTGCGGTCCTCGCCCTTGAAGGTGGTGAGCTTGGTGAAGTGCTTGTCCTTGAAGAGCCAGATGTCGCGGCAGATGGGTGACTGGTGGTGCTTTCTGAACTTGTCTTCGTAGCCTTTCAGGTCATGATAGAGCACGGCGCCGTCCTTGTTCATGCTGGCGTCGCACATGGGGATGGTGGAGAAGAGATGCATGCGCCCTCCGTCAGTGCTCACTTCATATACTTGTGGGAAGGTGCCGTCGGCGAAGATGATGCTGCGGGCCGTGGGCATGATGCTGGCTTGTAGTAGCACGTGGCTATTGTCGCGCCACGTCATGGGATACTCGTCGCCGCTGTCGGTGGTCAGTCGCTTGGGCGTGCCGCCGTCTTTCGGTACGACATAGATGTCCATGCTGCCCTCGCGGCTAGAGGCGAAGGCGATGCGTTGTCCGTCGGGGCTCCACACGGGGTAGGCGTCGTAGGCTGGGTTGGTGGTGAGCTGATGGGCCTGACCGCCATTGGTGCCTACCGTCCATAGGTCGCCTTTGTAAGAGAAGGCAATGGTCTGACCGTCGGGTGAGATGGCGGGGTAGCGCATCCAAAGGGGAGATGTCTGGGCGAGTGCTGCCGTTGACAAAAAGGCAGCTGCAGCACTCAGTAATAATTGTTTCATGCTGTACAGTTGTTATTTGGTTTTCGCAAAGTTACAAAAACTTGGGCAATTGTACAAAACCTGCTAAGAATTTTGACTCATTGATAGCTAAAATGTTTCTTTTTGTACTAATAATAACGTCCAAACTGCTGTTTTGTCAATGGCTTATTGTCGTTACTGGAAGGTATGGGCGGTCGCCACACTTTTTGGGGCGCTCCTGACAACCCCTGTGACTTTGGTTCACTATCACTATCACTCGTCTGCCTTTTGTCAACAAAACTGACAATGTTTTAACATTTGGGAAGTGGGCTGTTTTTGTTAGGTTTATCCCCTTTTGACACGAATCGGAGGGCTTGCAACCATCTGAGATGCGTCTTCTAATGCTTAATATGGTGACATTTCGGCGTAAGGTAGCTGAGATTATGCCGAAGAGATAACGGAGTTTCACCGAGATGGCGGTGGAGTTTCGCCGAAGAAGCACTGGAGTTTCGGCGAGAAGGCAATTGCTCCTTTCCGTCCAAGTCATCTATTCCTGACGATATATTTGTAACTTGTTTATAATCAATGTATTGCTAAAGAGGCTCACTATTGCGATATTTTTGAATAAAGGGGCGCTTGCTGACAAATATCGCAATAGTGAAAGAGCTTATGTCAAAGTTTTTGGTTCCTTTGATTTTTGATTTGAAGTGATAGGTCGTATTATCTTATGTGCAACATCGGTCTTCGCTCTGGTCAGGCATCGGTTTCCTTGGTCACATTTGCTGTTTTGAGGCTGTCCATATATTTTGTGAGGTCAGCCTTGATGCGCTGATAAGGTTCACTCATGAAGAAGCCCATGTTTTTCTTAAGCATAGCCGTGGTGTCGGTTACCGAATTGGTGTAGCACGACAGTTCGTTGCGTCGCTGTGTGCCGTGCTGGCTTTGCCGTTCTATTTCGGCCTGCCGTTGCCGGATGAGTTTGTCACAGACCTTGTTGAGCATTGGCAGCACTACTTTGTCGAAGAGGTGATGGCCTTGGATGTAGAGATAGGTGGTGGCAGGGGTGACGCCCAAGCGTGCGAGGTCATCTTCCAGGCGCTTGTAGCTTTCGGCGGAGTTGGGGTTGCGTTGCCGCAGTTGCTCACATTTCTTGTTGACCTTACGTCTGACGGTTTCAATGATCTGGTTGGCGTAGCCGATGGAGAAGGCACCGGTCTCGATGACGCGCAGAAAGTCGGTCATGGTGAACTGGTTGTAATGGTCGGTGCGGTAGTACCAGATGTTCCATACGAAGAGCGGATAGATGGCCTTTGAGAGCTGTTCGAGATACTGCTGCATGTCGAAGATGACATGGTCGTTGAGTGTCACAGCCACGCTCACTTCATGGAGTGAGGGCGCATAGCACTGCATGTTCTCGATGGCATAGGCATAGGTGTGGAATACGAAGGGACTGTTGAGGATGATGCGAGAGGTATAGGTGGCGCCCTGGATGAGGTAGTCGTAGTCGGCGTCGACGCATGCGATGAGCCATTGCCCGGTCTTGCCGCTGAGCGCGCTCATGAGTGCGGCTTTCTTGCCCCGTTCGAGCACGTTCTGCCGGGTGGGCAGCATAATCTCGAAGTAATAGCTGTCGGTCTCAAACTGACTGAGGATGCTGCGCCAGAAGAACACGTCGTCGTAGCTCTCGACATAGGCAATGATTTTCTTGCGCTGTTGCCGGGAGTTGAGGCGGTTGGCGGCACCGAAGTAGTCCGACGTGAGGTTGTCTCTTAATCGTTTGGACATAGAAAGAGATGTTTAAGGCTGAGACTTGGCAACGGTGATGTCGCTTACCTCTGTGACCTTGTCCATCCATCCGTTCATGATGACGGCGGGTGAATGGGTAGTGAGAATGATTTGAATGTTGGGGTTGAGCTGCAGAATGAGGTCGATGAGCTGTTTCTGCCATTCGATATGTAGGCTCACCTCGGGTTCATCCATGAAGAGCACATAGGGCAGGTTGTCTTCGACGAGCACTGTGAGCAGGATGGCGAGGATCTGTTTCTCACCCGAGGAGAGTTGGTAGGGCACCAGCACCTCGCCAATCTGTGAGAAGCGTATCTCGTTTTCCGTGCGGATGATTTTCTTACCCGTGTCGGCAAACAGACTGTCCATGATGTCCTGAAACTTGCGTTTGGGTTCGGAGAGCTGTTGGGCCTTTTGGGCAGCATCGGGACCGCCCTGTTGCAGGACGGAGATGATGCGGTTGCCGATGTTCACCTGATAGTCGAGATACTTGCGCTGGAGCTTGTAGAGCTGGAAGTCGAGTTCAGTGGCCAGCGACGCATTCATTTGTGCAATGACCTCGGCATTGAGCAGCGGACGGTCGAAAGAACGGATGATGTCGAAGCGTAACCATCGTGCGTCCTCGGGACTTACTTTCAGGTGCACGCCCTTGAGCAGATGGGAAGGAAACTCTCCGCCTTGGGCCAGTCCCTTCACCACCTTGTTTAATATGGTGCTCTTGCCCACGCCGTTGACACCGCTCAGGATGTTCACCTTTCGGTCGAGGTTCCACAGGATATGCTTGTGGCCACTCCAAAGGGCGTCAATCTCTATTTGAGTAATATAATCTGCGTATTTCTGCATGGTTTTATAGTTTTGGCACAAATATAAGAAAAATATTCTTATGTTGTTTCATGCCGTTGCATTTATTAGTAATTTTGTGGATGATTTAGCAATAGAATGATTATATGAAGGGTAACAACGTGCCTTTGCAGGCACATCTGAGTATGTTTACCGCTGAGGCTATCTGGGGCTTCATGGCTCCGATAGCCAAAGATGCGATGAACACGGGTTTTGATGGCATTTCTGTAGTTTCTTTTCGTGTGGCGGGTGCAGCACTGCTCTTTTGGATTGCCTCGTTCATAGGTCCGCAAGAGCATATTCCAAAGTGCGACATCTTGAAATTGGCGGGGGCGGCCGTGCTCGGCATCGTGTTCAACCAGTGTCTTTTCAATATTGGATTGAATATCACCTCACCGGTCAATGCGAGCATCGTTACCACATCGATGCCCATCTTTGCCATGGTGCTTTCGTTCTTCATCCTCAAGGAGCCCATCACTTGGAAGAAGGCCATGGGTGTGGCCATTGGCTGTTGTGGTGCGCTCATCCTGATTCTCAGCAGTGCCAGTGCGGGCAATGCCAAGGTGGGTGACATCCGTGGCGATCTGATGTGTATCTTCGCACAATTCTCCTTTGCGCTCTATTTGGCGCTTTTCAATCCGATCATCCGCAAGTACAACGTCTTTACGGTCAATAAATGGATGTTTACATGGGCATCCTTGTTGATTCTTCCCTTTTCGACGTGGCATGTCACCCAGTTGCCTTGGGCTTCGTTCACTACAGCCACATGGTTAGAGGTCGGTTATGTAGTCGTGCTGGGCACTTTTGTGAGCTATTTGCTCAGCGTGGTAGCACAGGGAGTGCTCCGTCCCACTGTGGTGAGTGTGTACAACTATGTTCAGCCCATTGTGTCGGTTGTTGTCAGCGTGGCAGTGGGTATGAGTGTCTTCACCTTGCCGCAGGGCGTTGCAGTCTTGCTGGTCTTCTCCGGTGTGTGGCTTGTCATCAAGTCGAAGTCGAAGAGAGACGAGAAGAAGGGAGTTAGGAGTTAGGAGTTAGGAGTTGGGAGTTATAAAAAGAGTTAAGTGATGAAACGAAGAATATCGGCAGCCATGACGTTCATTGTGCTGTTTGGCATGGTGAGCTTGTTTTCCGACATGACGCATGAGAGTGCAAACAGCATTCGTGGTGCCTTCCTTGCCCTGACGGGTGCGTCGGCGGCTGTCATTGGCTTCGTGTCGGGCTTGGGTGAGCTGGTGGGCTATGGTCTGCGCTATGTCTTTGGCTGGCTGACCGACCGGACACGGCGCTACTGGCCGATGGTGCTCTTTGGCTATACGCTCGACGTGGTAGCAGTACCTGCCCTGGCGCTGGTCGATCGCCATGGCTGGGTGCTGGCATGCGGATTGCTTATCGTGCAGCGGCTCGGCAAAGCTATTAAGAAACCGGCCAAGGACACGGTGATGTCGTTTGCCGCTACGCAGGAAGGTGTCGGCAAGAGCTTTGCCATTCAGGAATTGCTCGACCAGATCGGCGCTGTGCTCGGCCCTGTGCTGCTCTATCTCATCATGCTCTTCCAACGGCGCGACGATGCTTTCAGCGACTATCGTACGTGCTTCGCCTTCTTAGCTATCCCCGGTGCCATTACCTTATTATTATTATGGGTCACGTATAAAAAGTTTCCTCACCCCGAGAACTTTGAGCCTGAGTCGAAGGAGTACATTCCTTTCCACCTCGACAAGCGCTTTGTGGTGTATATCGTCGGTGTCTGCCTCTTTGCCTTCGGCTTTGCCGATTACTCCCTCGTCGTCATGCACTTTTCGCGCCTTCATCTCTTCACGGCCGATGTTCTGCCGCTGCTCTATGCGCTGGCCATGCTCACCGATGCCGTGTCGGCCTTTGTCTTCGGTTGGATGTACGACCGTCATGCCCGCCTGTCGCTGGTGGTCTCGACGCTGGTGGCCGCTCCCTTCGCTGTCTTCGCCTTTCTGGGCGGAAACGTCGCCAGTGCCGTTCTTGGCGTGGTGTTGTGGGGCATCGGTATGGGTGCGCAGGAGTCCATCCTCAAGGCGGCCGTCACCACGATGGTGCCCAAGCGCAGCCGTGCCACAGGCTATGGCATCTTCGAGTGCTGCTTCGGTGCGGCGTGGTTCTTAGGCAGTTGGCTCCTCGGCGTGCTCTACGACCAGAGTCTCGTGTCCATGGTCGTCGTCAGCGTCGTCGCTCAGCTCCTTGCCGCAGTCATGTTTTGGTGGAAGGAACCAAAGGAGGAGTAAAGGCTACAGAAAAGCCCACAAACTACACTTTCCCTGTGTTTTAGACCCTCTAAAACTACACTTTTCCTAAAATTGGGGCAACAAATGGCCTTCTTGTCTTGGCCAAGACAAGAAGGTTTTATTATACTCTATGGTAGGTCTCGCTGAAGGGCTGGCGGTAACGGTCGCCCCACACACCGTCGGGCAGACGCACGCCACAGGTGATGACCATGTTGATCTCCACCTTATGGGGCAGGCCGAGGGCTTTCTTCACGAGACGACTGTCAAAGCCTTCCAACGGGCACGTGTCGTAGCCTGCCTCGCTCATGGCCAGCATGAACGTCTGTACGGCCAGGGCACAGCTCTTGTGTACCACCACACGGACATCACCTTCTGACACTTGTCGCACGATGGGGCGGCTGAGACCAATGAGCTGGGCCAACAGCTTGCGCACCAAACCCCACAGGCCGAAGCAGCGCGAATAGAGGAAGGGCATCACCTTGCCGTAGTAGGTGTCCCACTTCTTGATGCGCTTCTCTTGTTTCTCTTTTGGGGCATGACGAAGTTGGTTGCCTTCCTCAAATCGTCGGGCGGCTTCGGCATGCTCTTTATAGAGGTCCTGCCGGGTGACGAAGACAACCATCTCCTGCGCCGTACGAGCGGTGAGCTGGTCGAGGCACGCATGGGCCAGTTCCGCGAGCACTGTCTTGTCAGTGACGTGGTAAGCCTCCCACAACTGCATGTTGGAACTGGTCGGGGCCAGTGTGGCCATCTTGATACATTCCTTTACGCGCTCGGGATCGAGTGGCTTCTCAGGGTCGTAGTGACGAATGGCGCGACGATGGTCTAAAATCTCTTGTAAACTCATGGTTGTTTGCTTTATGTGTTACCGATGCAAGTGGCGCTGTTTGCATTGCCATGCATTCTATTTCTGTGTAAAGTTAGAAATAAATTGCCTTTCCTCCAAACGATAGCGTCATTTTCGCCGAAAAGATCATCATTTGAGCACTTTCAACCATCAATTGTGGATAGAGAATGTCAGTTGTAGCCATCTTCATTCCTGTTGCGTGTTTATGGCGCTTATTTGACGATGGTCTTTTCGCACCATACCGATACTTGTTTGTCGGCGATGGTGAGGCGGAACTCGCCCTCCTCCAAATGCCGTTTGCCGTCCCAGCCCACAAAGGCCAGGTCGTCGGCAGGAAGGTGGAGTGTGACGGTGCGTGTCTCCTGCGGCTGAAGGCTGATTTTGTCGAAGCCGCGCAGACGGCGCCCGTCGGGTGTCATTGAGGCTATGAGGTCGCTGCTGTAGAGCAGCACACTCTCCTTGCCCTCGCGGTTGCCGGTATTGGTGACATCGATGCTCACGGTGAGGGTGTCGCCGGACGTGAAGTGCGTCTTGTCGACGCGCAGATTGTCGTATTTGAAAGATGTATAGCTCATGCCGTAGCCGAAGGGCCACTGCTGAGTGATGCGCGCATTGTAGTCGTAGGCACCTTCCATTGTTCCCACTTCCTCACTCTTCTTGAAGTCGTAGTTGGCAAGAGAGTTGATCTCTTTCGGATAGGTGATGGGCATCTTGCCACTGAAGTTCTCGCGTCCAGAGAGCAGGGCTGCGAGCGCGTCACCGCCATAGTTGCCGGGCAGGAAGATGTCCACTACGGCCTTAGCCTGAGGCTCAATGTCGGCGATGAGACGTGGGCGTCCTTCATTGAGAATGAGAATGACGGGCTTGCCCGTGGCTTCCAAGGCGCTGACGAGCTGTCGCTGGTTGGCAGAGAGTGTGAGGTCGGAGAGATTGCCGGGCGTCTCGGTGTAGGAGTTCTCACCGATGCAGGCAATGACGACATCGACGCTGTCGGCAGCCTTCACAGCCGACGCGATGTCGGGCTCATTCTCCTCATAGTACTTACCTTTCTCATTGTAGGTGACACCTTGTCGGAGCAGCACCTTGTCCTTGCCGTATTCGTTGCACAGCGCCTCATAGATGGTGTTGTACTGCGAAGCGAACTGGTCGGTGAGATGTCCCTGCCAAGTATAGCTCCATCCCCCGTCAAGGCAGCGCATCTGGTTGGCGTTGGGTCCGGTGAGTAGGATGCGGGCGCCTTTCTGCAAAGGCAGGATGCCGTCGTTCTTCAGCAGCACCATGCTCTCCACGGCCCCGCGATAGGAGCGCTCGGCAAACTCCTTGCCGCCGAACTTAGGATAGTTCTTGAGCTTCTCAGTGGGGCGGTCGAAGAGCCCGAGACGGTATTTCATTCTCAGAATGCGGCGTACGGCATCGTCGATACGGCTCATGGGGATGGCGCCCTCTTTGGCCAGTTCCTCGATGAGGTCAACAGCATCGGGATTGTAAGGTTCCATGACCATGTCGATGCCTGCGTTGATGGCGATGCGCAAGGCGTCTTTCTTATCTTTGGCCACACACTCGCGCTGCCACAGGTTGTTGACGTCTGCCCAGTCGGTGATGAGCATTCCGTCCCATCCCGTCTCCGTCTTCAGCCAGTCGGTGAGCAAGATCTTGTTGGCGTGGACGGGCATACCGTTGACCGATGCCGAGTTGACCATCACGCTGAGGGCACCAGCCTTTATCCCCTCTAAGAATGGCAGGAAGTGCTTCTCGCGCAGGTCAGCGGGGTTGATATACGCCGGTGTGCGGTCTTTGCCGGTCCATGGCACGCCATAACCGAGATAGTGCTTCATGCAGGCGGCAATGTGCAGGTTGTCGATGTGGTTGGGGTCCGGTCCCTGAAAGCCGAGGACCATGGCCTTGCCCATCTCGGCGTTGAGATAGCAGTCCTCGCCGAAGTCTTCCCAGATACGTGGCCAGCGCGGGTCACGGCCCAGGTCAACCGTGGGGCTGTAGGTCCAGGGCACGCTCACGGCGCGCGTCTCATAGGCGGTAGCCTCGGCGCAGGCTCGGGCGATGTCGCGGTTGAAGGTGGCGGCAACATTGATATTCTGAGGGAAGAGGGTGCCGCCCTGGGTATAGGTGGAACCGTGGTTCTGGTCCAGGCCATAGAGGCAGGGGATGCCGATGTTCTTCATCGAGCTCTTCTGTATGTCGCTGATGATCTCCTGCCATTGTGCTGCTGTCGGCGCCATGGTGTTGGGGGCATTGAGAATGGAGCCTATCTGGTAGCGGCTGAGCAGAGAGTCGGTGCGTGCCTTGTCGATATGGAACACACCTTTGGCATCGTTGTGGCCGAAGAGGTCGGCAACGAGCTCCACCATCTGCCCGGCTTTCTGGCGCAGGGAGAGCTTGCTGAGGGTCTTCTCCACTTTAGCCTCAAGGTTATTGTCGCGGGGATATAGTGGGGCAGCATTGAGGCTGCCCCAGAGGTTGGACAATATGAAAAGAGATAATAAGGTCTTCTTCATAATATCAAAAAGATTACTGTACGGTGACTCTGTCAACATAATATCCGTGACCTCCGCAGAGGAATCCAGACTGGTTCTGAATCAAGTCGAGAGCTTCTTGCGTCAGCGTGTAGGTGTCTACGCCACTACCGCTGATGTCTATCTTCTCCGTGTTGGGGAGCAGTGTCCACCAGCCTGTCATGAGCTGCATCTGATGGTAGGTGGCGGAAGGTTCTGTAGAGTAGTAAACCCTGAGGATGGTGCCGGCTTTCAGTTGAGCGAAGACATCCTGGCCGATGAGGTTGAAGGTCTTGTTGGGGTCGCCGTCGGGCTTGTCCCATGACACGTAGTGATGGCCCTCCCAGAGCGTGCGCTCCGAGGAGATGGTGACCTTCTCGCTGTTGACGATGCCGTTGGCGGTGTAGAAGGTCAGCTCGCTGCCGTCCTTGGTCTTTCCGGTCACATCATATTCTCCCTCGGCGAGGTTGGGGCATGTGAGGACGAGCGTCTCGCTGCTCTGGTTGTCGAACGAGGTGATGGTCTTGTCACCGATGGTGATAGACGCCACCTTGTCCAGGTTGATACCTGTCAGTGTCCATGTGGCGTTGGCATTGGCGCGGTTGGCACCAGCGGTGACGAGGGCCTTCGAGGTCACTGTCACCTGATTGCCGCCATAGCTGTTGCCATCGTTGTCGATGAGCGAGATGCGGTAGGTGGAGTCCTTGAGATTCTCCGGCACGAGGTATTGCAGGGCCTGACCGTCGTCGGTAGTCTCTAACTCAATGTCAGTCACTTGCTGGCCACCGATAGCCACAGCTTTGATATTGCTGAGGTTGGTACCGTAGAGTGTGGCCACAGCACCTGGCGCTACGAAGCGCTCAAAGCTCTTGGTCGTTGTCGTGGGGTCGCCGTCCAAGGGCTTCACCTTGACCAGACCTTCGCGGCTCGTCGACTTGCCGGCTGTCGTGGTGGCTACAATCTTCAGGTCGTAGGTGCCGGCTTCCAACTGCTGCTCTATGGATTTGCCTTCGTTGACTTTCTTGCCGTCGAGGAACCATTCGCAGGTGGTGTAGTCGGCAGGCGTCACTGTCAGCGTCATGCTGAGCTTGGCGTCGCGTGAGAACTCAGCGAAGGTGGCGAGCTGTCCGTTCTCCCGGTCGGGGAAGACAGGGTCGATGATGCGGGGATCATCGTTGGCGGTAGCCGTGGAGATGGGGTCGTCGTCGCTGCATGAGGTGAGTGTCATGGAGAGCAGACCCATGGCGAGCAACATGTAAGAATATATCTTTTTCATCGTTAATGCGTGTTGAAAGTAAATGGTTTATTTCTCCTTGTCCCACCAGACGTGGGTATGCCAGTCGTCCTTGCCACCCATGCGATTGAGAGCCTCGTCGTAGTTGGCTTTGTTGTAGGATGACTCTAAGACGGGGTAGCAGAGGCGCACGGGAATTTCCTTACCTCCGGTGAGGTATTGGCCCCAGCCATAGTCATCAGGCGACTTGAGTTTTGGGTATCCCGAGCGGCGCACGTTGGCCCAGCATTCGGCGGGGTTGGTGAGGTGCAGAATCCAGGCCTGTGTGTTGATGGACTCCTCTTTCTGAGCGTCGGTGTGGCCGATATTGTTGTTGGCTTTGTAGGTGTTGAACTCGTCGTCGCTGATGGCCTTGCAGCCGTAGCGCTCAGAGAGCAGGTCCATGGCTTTGCGCACGCCCTGCCAGTAGAGGTCGTCAACGGTGCCACGGCCCACGGTCCAGCCTTTGAGGGTGGCCTCGGCAAGGAGGAAGTCGACTTCGGCAGCGGTCATGATGATGCCGGGGTTGTCTGTTCTGAGGAAGTTGTTGGCGAGTTTCGGGCGCACCTCACGGGCCAGCGACGGATTAATCTTCGTGTTGGTCTTTGCCATCTCTGTGAGCAGGTCGCTGGTGTAGCCTGTAGGCCAGGCATCCCAAGAGAAAGCACCGGGCTCGCAGGGCTCCATCTTGATGCCCTTGTTAATCATCTCGTCGGTGAGGTCGATACGGTTGTCGGTACTTGTGGCACTCATCAACCCGTCATAGTAGAAGCGGGCGATGCGGTAGGTGCGTGGGTCGCCGCTGTCCTTGAGTTTGTTGAAGAGCGTGGAGCAGATGTAGCTTGGGTTGTTGGCAGGGTCGTTGCCGAAGAGAAGCTGTGAGAGGCGGTTGCCGCGGTAGTCGCTGTACGACTCCTGCCCGAAGCTCATGGATGTCGTCATATAGTGGATATAGGCGTCGTCATTAGCCGTCTCAATGATGCCGCCATCAGCTTGAAGAGCTTTCTCAAACTCCTGGCGGGCCTTTTCGGGTTCCACGTTGGAGATGCGCATGGCAAAGCGCAGGCGCAGGCTGTTGGCCAGTTTCTTCCATTTTGCAAGGTCACCACCATAGATAAGATCACCACTGACCTTATCCTTTGAAGCGTCCATACTGATTACGGCACTATCAAGTTGATTGAAGAAATCGTAGTAAATATCTTTCTGAGTATCATACTTAGCGTTGGCAATACCCTTGATGAAGCCATAGCCAGCCTCGCTGTAAGGGCAGTCGCCGTAGATGTCGGTGATGACCGACATCAAGTAGACGCGATAGACGCTGGCCACAGCCTTGAGATTGGGCTTGCTGTCGGCATGCTCGATGGCGTCGACGATGTTCTTGATGGCAGTGGGGTAGAGGGATGTCCAGATGCGGCTCATCTCGTTGTTGTCCACAGTGTGGTGGCCACCGTAGTTGGTCGTATTCCAGCATCCCATGAGCTGCTGGTCGAAGGCATAGAGATAGTTGCGGTAGATTTCCACCATGCCTAAGTCTCCATAGGTTTGCAGCTCGGCGGTGGTGAGCTGCGCATTGGGATCTATCGACGGCGCTTTCGACGGGTCGGTGTTGATGCTGGTCATGGTGTCGTCGCTGCTGCACGAAGCGCCCATGAGCGAGACAAGGGCCAAGGCCGCCATAACAATATATTGATGTATCTTCTTCATGATGATTGTTGGTCTTTGAATGAGTTTAGAACTTGACATTGACGTTGAAGCCATAGCTCTTACGTGAAGGCAGCGAACCGTATTCCAGTCCCATACCCGTGGTGTTGTTGTAGTTGGAGTCCGGGTCGATGTCCGGGATGTTCTTCCAGACGATAAACGGGTTGCGGGCTACGAAGGAGACGCTGAGGCCCTTCACCCAGTTGTGGAGCCACGCGGTGGGCACCTGGTAGGTGAGTGTGAGCTCACGGCACTTGACGTAGGAGTTGTCGTAGATGAACATCGACGGTGCATTGCGGCAGACGCTCATCCAGTAGTCCTCGGGGTTGACATAGATGTCGTTTTCGCGGTAGGTGCCGTCGCCGTTGTCGATGACGCCAGGGGCAATGAATCCGCCAGTCGGCTTCCATGTAGAAGCACCCTTCTTGATGCCGGCAGCCTCGCGGGCTTCCTCGGAGCGATACCATTCCTCGCGACCTTGCAATGTGGCCTTGGCCTTGCCGCTCTCGTAGGCGGCACGCTCTGACATGGAGTAGAGATCGGCACCCACCTTGACATCGAAGATGGCATTGAGGGAGAGGCGCTTGTAAGTCAGCGTTGTCGTCACACCGCCGGTCCAGTCCCAGGAGGCATTGCCTAAGACATGGTTGCTCTTGTCATACTCGGGAAGGCCTGTGGAGGGATCGATGAGCACCTGTCCGGCAGCATTGCGCTTGAAGTCGGGGCCGACGATAGAGCCGAAGTTCTCGCCCACCTTGGCGGCAACCTGCACGTCGAGCCAGGTGGCCTTCTCAAGCTCGAACATGTCCATGCCGTCGACAAGGCGCTTGACCTTGTTGCTGTTCTTGGAGAAGTTGAGGTTCAAATCCCAGGAGAAGTCCTTCGTCTGGATGGGGCGGGTGTTGAGGGTGATCTCGACACCGCTGTTGTCTATCTCACCGGCGTTGATGAGACGGTAGGTGTAGCCCGAGGTCCATGATGTGGCCATGCCCATAATCTGATTCTTACTCTTCTGTGTGTAGTAGGTGACGTCGAGTCCGATGCGGTTGTTGAGGAACTTGGTCTCAAGACCTATCTCGAAGGAGTTCGTCTTTGTTGGCTTCAGATCCTTGTTGGGGATGGTGCTGTTGTTGATATAGCCGATGGTATATCCGGGATAGGTAAACTTCGACTTTGAATATACAAGTCCGAGCTGATAAGGATCGGTATCGCTACCTACCTGTGCCCACGACATGCGCAACTTGCCATACGTCAGTTTGTTGCCGGCATGAAGCAGCTCTGAGAAGACGAAAGACCCAGAGAAGGATGGGTAGACATAGACGTTGTTGTCGGTGGGCAGCGTCGAACTTTGGTCACCGCGCAGGGTGGCATCGACGTAGATCAGGTGTTTCCAACCTATGCTCGCAGAACCATAGAGGGAGTTGATGCGCTTGCGGTAGCTTGCGGGCTCGATGCTCGTCTCGTTGAAGCTCGTGAGGTTGACGACATCGCGAATCTGCATGTCCTGAGCTGTCGTCACCGTAGTTTGGTTGTTAATCTTATAGATGTTGCCGCCGGCAGTAGCATTGAAGTCGAAGTCGCCCCATGTGTTGTTGTATAGGGCTAATAGCTCAAAGTTGTACATGCGGTTGCGGAAGTTGCTGATTTGCAGACGGCCGGCTTCGAAGCCCGGCGTTGTGGGTGCCTTGAAGTCATTGAATGTAAACCAGTTGAGGTCGGCGCCGAGGGTAGCCTGAAGACGGAAGTGCTTGGTGATATTCCATACGCCCTTGCCTGTGAGGCGGACAATGTCCTTGTTGGAGTTGTTGTAGTTCTTATATACGTCCCAATAGGGGTTGACATTGTAAGGGTCCATACCGTTCCAGTTGGCGTAGTCGCCGTTCTCGTCCTGATAGGTCTTGAGCCAAGCCTGGTCGTAGGTGGTGGCGAGGGTCATGAGGTTCTTACCCACGTTCGACTTGCTGTCACCGAGGGCCGGGCGGTTCTTGACATATTCGCGGGTGTAGTTGGCACTGAAGTCGAGGTCCACCTTGCCCATGGTGGTGTTGGCGCGCAGGTTGAAGATGTCGCGGCTCATATTCGTCTTCGGCACGATGTCCTTGTTGCGCATGTCGGTGAAGGTGAAGCGGACGCCCGTCTTACCGTTGTTCATGCCCACGATGGCGGTGTTGGTGGCCGTGAGACCCGTGCGGAAGAAACCGGAGGCATTGTCGGGGATGATGAGGTAGGGACGCTCCACACCATCGAAATATTTCAGCATGTTGGAGCCGTCGGCCTTTGGGCCCCAGCTCTTGTTGGTATTCGACACGGCATCGATGCTGTACTTGCCGTTGCTGCCCATGCCATAAATCTGCTGGGTGTTGTTCCATTTAGCCAGCTGGGTATCGAAGGTCAGCGAGCCGTTGTACTCCACGCTCATCTTGTCCTTGTCGGCCTTCTTGGTGGTGATGAGGATGACGCCGTGGCTGGCGCGGCTGCCGTAGAGGGCCGAGGCAGCGGGGCCTTTGAGCACAGACATCGACTCGATGTCGTCGGGGTTGATGCTGGAGATGCCGTCGCCGAGGTCGAAACCGCCGTTGGTCCCGGCGCTGCCGAAGTTGGTATTGTCCAAAGGCACGCCGTCGATGACATAGAGCGGTTGGTTGTTACCCGTCATCTCGGTATTACCACGGAGAACGACGCGCGTGCTGCCGCTGGCACCGCCTGCTGTCTGGCTGACGACGAGTCCGGCGACCTTACCGGCGAGGGAGTTGATGACATTGGTCTCTTTGGCTTTCTTCAGCTCGTCGCCTTTCACTTCGCCCACGCCATAGCCCAAGGCCTTGCGCTCGCGCTTGATGCCGAGGGCTGTGACGACGACCTCGTCAAGGGTCTTCTTGTCTTCCTCCAAGACGATGGTCATGCCGTTGTGGGCCTTCACGGTCAGCGTCTTGTAGCCAATGTAGCTCACTTCCAAGGTGGCACCAGGCTTGACGTGCAGGGTGAAGTGGCCGTCGAGGTCGGTGACAGCCCCTAAGTCTTTGGTGTCTTTCACTTTCACAGTAGCGCCGACGATGGGCTCATTGCCGTCGGTGACTGTTCCCGACACAGTCTGAACCTGGTCGGTGATGGTCAGCGCCATCGACGGAGATGCGGAACGTGTAGCAATCCATGGTGTCATGCTGAGCACGCAGAGACACATCATGTTGGCTGCATTTCGGTTGATTTGTTTCATTGTCAG
This sequence comes from uncultured Prevotella sp., assembly GCA_900319905.1. Taxonomy (GTDB): domain Bacteria; phylum Bacteroidota; class Bacteroidia; order Bacteroidales; family Bacteroidaceae; genus Prevotella. Next base: position 24,639 of record ONQB01000033.1, read on the forward strand.
ATGGTTTTTTATTGAATATGTCTTATGATTTTCTTTCCATTGTGGATGAGTAGGCCGCAGCTGTCGCCACTGACACGCTGACCGGCCATGTCATACCATGCGTCGTTGGCGGTGGCGTTCATCCGGCTCACCTTTCTGATGCCGGTAGAGACATTATGCTGGCCTGTTTTCTGATAGACGCGAACGTAGTCGATAAGCATCCGGGCCTCACTGCCGTCTTGCGGCAATGCTGTGATGTCGGCAGGATTGGTGATACCCGTGAAGTCGCCACCCACCGCAAGGTTGAAGATGAGAAAATAGGGCTTATGGAAATAAGCCGAGCGGCTGAAGCCTTTCTTGATGGTAGCGGTGAAGTAAGGAGTGGCATCATTGTCAACATAGAACTTCAGATAGTCGTCGTCCCACTCGCAGGAAAAGATATGGTAGCCGTCGGTGAGTTCTTGGCTCACGGTCTTGTTGCCGGAAGTAAACAGCTGATGCTTGGCAATGCTCTCGCCCCAGTGAATGGTTCCAGCCACGGTGTTGGCGGTGGCATTGGCGGCGACGGCATCTTTCATGCCCATCTCCATGATGTCTATCTCACCGCATTTGGGCCAGTTCACGGTGTCGAAGTCGTTGCCCATCATCCAGAAAGCGGGCCACAAGCCATTGGCCAAGTGTGGCAGTTTGATGCGGGCTTCTATCTTCCCGTGGGTGAAGGAGACCTTGTTGAGGCTGTTGACACGACCGGAGGTAAACGACCGGCTGCCATAGCTCTCGCGGCGGGCCGTCAGCACGAGGTTGCCGTCGGCAATGGTGACGTTGTCAGGACGGGAGGTGTAGGCTTCGAGCTCATTATTATAAGGAGCGTCGGTGACCTCTACATTCCAGTTGGTGCCTAACGTGTTGGTGTCGAACTCGTCGCTCCACACCAGTTCATAGTCTTGCGCATGGACAGCGCCGACGGTGAGGAGCATAAAAGTAAAGCTAAGAATCTGTTTGACGTTCATTGTTTTTAGTTTTCTGTTCGGCTGCAAAGTTAGCTTATAAAGGCCTTCCGGTGGGTTTGATAGCTGACAGAATAGGTTTGAATGCTGACAAAAGAGGGTGGTGAAGTCCAGAAGAATTAGAAGTCAAGAAGTCAAGAAGTCCGGAAGTCCAGTCATGTGCATAAGCGTCTGTAATCAGGTATTGCTAATGTAATGACAGGACTTCCGGACTTCTGACTGGCTTTATTAGTTATTGTATTTGCTGGGCACTGTACCGAAGTGCTTTTTGAAGAGCGTGCTGAAATATTTGACGTTTGTGAATCCCGTTTTTATAGAGACATCGAGCACGGAGTCTCCAGTCTTCAGCAGCGCCGCAGCCCGCTCCAGTCTGAGCAGTCGGATGAAATCTTGCGGTGACTGCCCGGTGAGCGTCTTCAGCCGTCCGTAGAAAAGCGTGCGACTCATCGCCATCTCCTGACACAGCCTGTCGATGGTGAAGGCGGTGTCGCTGAGATGCTCCATGACGAGCCTTGTCGCCTTGTCGACGAAAGCCTGGTCGTCGGGGTTCAGCTGTACAGCTTCCGGGGCGTTAGGTTCTTCTATCGGTGCTGCTGTGGCATCGGCAGACTTTTGAGCCAGCTCGGCCTCATTGTTGTTGTGAGTCTGTCCAGTCTCATTGTTGTCCGTATGCTGGGCTAGCAGGAGGCTCTTGTGGAGATAGTACTTGCTCAGCCTGCGCCGGTTGGCGAGGATGGAGGCTATCTTCGTCTCGAGAATCTCCGTATCAAAAGGCTTGGCGATATAATCGTCGGCACCTTTCTGCAAACCTTCTATCATAAAGTCCTTGGTGCCCTTGGCGGTGAGCAGGATGACGGGCAGCCATGAGGTCTCATCGTTTTCTTTAATGCGTCGGCAGAGTTCGTCGCCCTGGATGCCTGGCATCATGATATCGGAGACGACGATGTCGCAGACGTTGTGGCTGAGATAGTCCAAGGCTTCGTTGCCGTCGGCCACGGTGACGACATGATAGCGCTTACTGAAGGCCATGCGCATGTACTGCCTCAGGTCGCTGTTGTCGTCGACAAAGAGGATGGTGTCGCGGCTCTCGCCGTCGTCCGTCTGACTGATGGCGGGCTTCTGGTGTTCGGGCAGTGGCAAGACAATGGTGAAGGTGCTGCCCTTGCCCTCCTCGCTCTCCCATCTCAGTTCACCACCGATACGGTTGACAAGGTCGCGGGTGATATTCAGTCCCAAGCCATACCCTTTGCCCTTGGCGGCGTTGGTGGCACGGTAGAAGGCGGCGAAGAGTTTGCTGCGTTCGGCTTTGGGCACACCCATGCCCGTGTCGGTGACATCGAGATAGATATGGCGGCTTCCGGCTTGGGCCCGAAGGGTGATGGTGCCGCCAGAGGGCGTGTATTTGATGGCGTTGGAGACGAGGTTCTCAAAGATGATGTCGAGGATAGTCTGGTCGGAGATGAATGACATCGGATGGTCGGCAACATCAGTGCTCAGCGCGATGCCGTTGTCAGCGGCCACCACCATGAACTTCTGCGCCACGGCCTCGATGTAAGCGGTGGCGTCGAGGAGCTGCGGATGGAAGTCATGGGCCTTCTGACTGGCTTTCTGAAAGTCGAGAAGCTGCGATATCATCGTCATGAGCCGGTTGCCATTCTCTGTGGCCATGTCAAGGAACTGACGGCTGCGGCTGCTCAATCCTTGGTCGGCGGCAATGTCCTTCAGCGGTGCCAGAACAAGGGTCAGCGGCGTGCGGATGTTGTGGGCGGTGTTGACGAAGAAGTTGATCTTCTCCTGGTCGTAGCGCTGTTGCAGGCGGTTGCGGTAGTAATTCCACCCCATATAGACTATCCACAGCAGCAGGGCCGTGTAGACCATCCACGCCCAGAAGGTATTCCACCATGGCTGTGCGATGGTGATGCGCAGGGTCGTGGTGCCTAACGTGCGGTGGTTGCTCTTGCTGACACTTCTCACGTGGAGCACATAGCTGCCTGGCGGAATGTTGGCATAGCGCGCGACTTGCTGTCTGAAGAAAGGACTCCAATGCCGGTCGAAGCCTTCTAAATAGCACTGGTATACGATGTCGTTCTGGTAGCGATAGTTGATGCTCTCGAAGTGCACCATGAGGCTGTTGTGGTTGTGGTTGAGCCGCACCTCTCCCTGCTGCATCATCTTGTAAAGCCTGCTATGCCATGCGCTGTCAGTCGGTATGCCTTCCACGTCGATGTCTGTGATTCGCAAGGGGGCCTTATAGAAGATGTTCGTAGCCTGGTTGGGAGAGATGATGACGGCGCCCTGGTTGCTGCCGAAGATGAGGAGTCCGTCGCGGAGGGCTGTTGCCGCCTGCCGCTTGTACTCGCACTCCAAACCCTTCATATAGTTGATGTTGACAATCTGTGAGCCATGCAGGCGGGCCAGCCCTCGGTCGGTGCCCATCCACAGGTTGTGGCGGTCGTCCCAGACCAGCGATGACACTACATTCGAGGGCAGTCCCTGCGCCATGGTCAGGTTGCGCACCTTTTGTGACCTCAGGTCGTAGTGGTAGATGCCGCCTCCGTCGGTGGCTATCCAGAGCCGGTGGCTGTTCTCGAAGTGCATGGCATTGATGAAGTAATTGTAGTCGATGCCGCTGAACTGCTCGGGATAGAAGAAGCGGCGGACGCGGGCCGAACTTCTGTCGATGAGATAGGCACCGTGGGTGGTTCCTACGGCAATGGCGGAGTGGTCGGGCGACTCTACGATGCACTGCACCTCTTTGATAGGGTATTCCTTGCGGCCAGCGGCAGAGAGGTGGACCAGTGGCCCGTCGAGGCATCCTATCCACAGCTCGCCGTGGCTGTCGGTGAGCAGACTGTAGACGTAGTTGGTCTTGAGGTTGCCCAATGTGCTGGCGTAGACTAAATGGCTGCTGCCGTCGGCGCTCACGGCGAAGATGCCATCGCCATAGGTAGCGGCGAGCATGGTGCCACCGTAGTCGGCAAGGCTGAGCACCACCTTATTATATAATGTGTGGGTCCAGGACTGCGAGCGGCTGTGATAGATACTGATGCCGCGGTCGGTGGCATACCACAGGTTGCCGTTGTTATCTTCGAGAATGTAGTTGACGCTGTTGTTGATGATGCTTTGGGTGTTGGGATATTCGTGTCGGATGAAGAGGGGAGTGAATCCTGTGGGTACGGCGAGGTCCACACCACCCGAATAGGTCGTCACCCAGAGGTTGCCCCAGTGGTCGCGCAGCAGACTGTAGACACCGTTGCCTTGCAGACTTGCCGACGGACTGCCGTCGGTGTTGAGCGTCTCGGCAGTCTGCTGCCTGCTTGGATCGAAACTGAATACGCCAGCGCCGTCGATGCCAAAGAGTAGGGTGGAGCGGTCCCAGGGAAGGATGGCGCGCACTGGCATCAAGGGCAGATGCAGACCGGGTTGGGCGATGGGCGTGAAGGAGCGGTTGTCGACAGCCACGACGCCGTCGTGGAAGGTGCCGAGCCACAGCCGGTGGTCAGCGATGTCGTCATAGGAGCAGAGTACTGGCCTCAATGCCAGGACTTTGCTCACCTTGTGGTGCCGTGCAATGAAGACGCCGTCGGCAGCTCCGACGATGATGCCGCCGGCTATTTTCCCTATATGTTGGACGTAATGCCCTTTGAGCAGGAAATGTGGCTTGCCGTTGCCGTCGATGTGGCAAACACCACGGTCGAAGGCTGCCCATAGACTGCCGTCGCTATCGCAGCATACCTCATTGAGGACCATGGTGCCGCCAAGGAGATTGGGGAGGTTGTAGCGCTCGGTAAACATGTCTGTCACAGGGTTGTAGCTATAGAGATGTCCCTTGTTGTCGTAGACGAGGAGGCTTCCGCGAACCTTGCAGAGCTTGATGACCATGCCGCTGGCATCACTGTATTGGTGCTGTCGCGGCAGCTGATAGCTCTTCACGGTAAGGCCGTTGTAGCGGTCTACGCCTTGCTTGGTGGAGATCCAGATAGCGCCGTCGTCGCCTTCGATAGCCGAGTAGGCGCGTGAGCTCGACAGTCCCTGGTCGGTGTTGAGATTGGAGGTACGGAAGGTACCGGCACCAGCTGACAGCAAGGGCAGGCAGTAGCCGGCAAGGAAGTGGATAGTCGAAAGCACCACCAGTACGAGCAGACGGAAGAAGCTGTTGCTATGTCGGTTTGCGAGGTTGTATCGTAAGGACATCGTTATTCTTTTTAGGTTTGTTTGGCAAAGATAGCGATAATAATCCAAATAGATGTATCAAGAAGCAATAAACTGCACAAAAAACAAGGTACAAGTATTGTGTATTAAGCGAAAAAGTCCTAATTTTGCAACCGCTCAACCATCGGAGGGTGCCATAAGGAAGTGGCACTGGATAAGACGGGGTTACATTGCCTCGACCATCCAGTGCCACTTCTTTCGTTATGCGACATTTAACAATTAGATAGATGAACACGATAAGAATTGCAACTACTAAAGACATTCCACTCATCCGTCAGATGGCGGAACAGGTGTTTCCCGAGACTTACAAGCACATCATCACCCCCGCGCAGTGCGATTACATGATGGGTATGATGTATTCTGAGGCCAGTCTGCTTAGGCAGATGACGAAGGAAGGCCATGTCTATCAGTTACTTTCTGTTGATGGCGAGCCGGCTGGTTACGTCTCGGTGCAACCCATTGAGGCTGATGTCTACGAACTGCAGAAGATCTATGTGCTGCCCCGCTTCCAAGGCCGACATTTGGGACGCACGCTCTTCGACGCCGCTGTCAGCTTTGTCAAGAAACAACATCCTGGCCCTTGTCGTCTCTTTCTGCACGTCAACCGTTACAACAAAGCCAAGACATTCTACGAGCACCTCGGATTGAAAGTTACCAAGCAGGGCGATTACGACATCGGGCACGGCTACTTCATGAACGATTACATCATGGAGAAGGAAGTCTGAAACTTAACGAACCCTCGAAAAAGTGTAGACTCTGGCTAATTGAACCCTCGGAAAAGTGTAGACTTTGGCTAATTGAACCCTCGAAAAAGTGTAGACTTTGGTCTTTTTTTATCCTCGAAAAAGTGTATCTTTGCAGGCAGATAAAGATATGTATCAGATATGGAAAGGAAACTGTTTGCTGAATTAATCAAATGGAAAGACCG
>ONQB01000034.1 GCA_900319905.1 uncultured Prevotella sp.
TCCATTGGGGAGCGAAAGCCAGTACATGATTTTCCTCACTTTCTTATTGATGACGCATGGGTGAATGAAAAGTATGGGTTCTCTTCTCCATCCACAGGGCTTGTCGGCTGTGCTTAAAAGTGTTAATAGTGTAAGTCGAAAGAATGTGCTCAATCTGTATGTGTCAATATTTTTATTGTTAAATGCCCTCTGGGAAGCGGCTCGTTTCATAAAGACAAGGTTTGAATGCAAAATACGCCAGTTTTGAGGGTTTTATATAAGTTGCTGCTTATTAGTGGTTTATATGTGACTGAACTCCCTGGTTGGCAAGATGGCAGGCCATGTTGGTCAATTTGTCAGTGTCATTTCGCCGAAAGAGCGAGAACGTATCGGCATGAAGGCACTTTCTTTTCGCCGAGATGGCAACGGCGTATCGGCGAGAAGGCACTGTCATTCCGCCGAGAAGGCGATCAGCCATCGCCAATAGAGGTCTTTCATCTCGATTTTAGCCCGTTTCCGCCTCAAAACAGTGTTAAAATCCTGACAACGTTTTGTTCATATTTTTCGGCACATCCAATCCCCTCCCTGTGGTTTTAGTCCTTAGTTTTTTAATCAAAACCCGGGAAACCCTTTGTGCCAGCTAACTTGCGTCACTGTAAGGGTTTTATTTGTTTTTGTAAAAATGCGGTAGTCTAGAGTCACCTTCTTCAACCACAGGGCTTATCGGGTGCGCCGAATGATTTTTCCGTGGTCTAAGGACAGATTTCCTAAGATATGCTTTCTTTTTTTCAGACTGAAATGTTACCTTTGCATGAAGTAATATTATCAGAACAACTATTATTATTATGAAGAAACAATTCATTCTAACTCTTTTTGCTGCTGTCTTGAGTTGGAACGCGCAGGCGCAAACCACTAGCGTGACTTCTCCCGACGGTAAGTTGTCTGTCAGCGTCTCCTTTCGTGAGGGTAAGGCGTATTATGCCGTAGACTACGACGGACAGCCCATGGTCAGCGAATCAAGGCTTGGCGCCAAGACAAGTCTGGGCGACTTCTCCAGCAATCTCACACTGGTCGGAACAACGGAAAAGAGCATCGACAACACCTATCGCATGCGAGGCACCAAATGCTCGCAGGTGCGCTATGTGGCCAGGCAGGCCAACTTCGAGACGAAGAACGACAAGGGTGAACGCATGACGATTACCTTCAACGTAAGCAACAACGACATTGCCTTCCGTTATGTCTTTCCCGCAAGCAAGTCGGCCAATGCCATTATCGTGGAGAATGAAGCCACTGCCTTCCGCTTCCCGCAGTCGACCACTACCTTTATCTGCCCTCAGAGTGGCACGGCAATGGGATGGATGAAGTCGAAGCCCAGCTATGAGGAGGAATACAAGCCCGACGCTCCAATGGACGTGAAAAGTCGGTACGGCGAGGGCTATACGTTCCCATGTTTGTTCCATATTCATGGCGACAAGCAACAAGACGGTTGGGTGCTTGTGAGTGAGACCGGCACCAATGGCCAATACGTGGGTTGTCATCTCTCCGACTACGATGCGGCCAGTGGCTATACGGTAGCTTTCCCCATGAAGGGTGAGAACCGGGGCGTGGGCGATACTTCTGCCGCCATGCCGTTGCCAGCTGCTACGCCTTGGCGCACGCTGACGGTGGGTCGCAGTCTGGCTCCGATCGTAGAGACGACCATTCCTTACGATGTGGTGGATGAACAATATCGTCCCAGTACCGATTACAAGCCGGGACGCTACACCTGGAGCTGGCTGATATGGCAGGACAACAGCATCAACATGGCCGACCAAAAACAATTTGTCGACCTGGCAAGCCGTATGGGCTATGAGTATTGTCTGGTGGATGGCTGTTGGGACGTGACCATTGGCCGCGACAGCATTGCCGCGCTGAGCCGCTATGCACAGCAACGTGGGGTCAGCCTGATGCTGTGGTACAATAGCAACGGCATAGCCAATGACGCGCCACAGACACCTCGCAACTGCATGAACACGGCGCTGGCCCGGCAGAAGGAAATGGCGTGGATGAAACAGATCGGCGTGAAGGGCATCAAGGTGGACTTCTTCGGCGGTGACAAACAGATGACCATGCAACTCTATGAGGACATTCTGAACGACGCCAACCATTACGGCCTGCAGGTTATTTTCCATGGATGTACGTTGCCCCGTGGCTGGGAGCGCATGTATCCCAACTATGTGGCAAGCGAGGCGGTGCTGGCTTCGGAAAATGTCTACTTCTCTGATTACTTTGCCAAGCAGGAGCCGTTCCAGCTTACGTTGCATCCCTTCTGTCGCAATGCTGTGGCAGCTATGGACTGGGGTGGCAGCATCTTCAACAACTATATGAGTCGTGACAACAAGAGCCGTCATAAGCGCTGCACGACGGTGACATTTGAGATGGCCGCCGCACTCGTTAACCAGAGCAGTATCAACTGCATTGCCATGACCCCAAATAATCTCAATGAACTTGATGCCACGGTTCTTGACTTTTTGAAGAAGGTGCCTACCGCATGGGATGAGACGCGTTTCCTTGCTGGCTACCCTGGCAAATATGTAGTACTGGCCAGAAGACATGGTGACCGCTGGTATATCGCCGGTCTCAATGCAGAGGAAAAGGCGATCTCAGTCAACATTGACATGAAGGAACTTGCCGGACAGCGTGTCGCGCTCTATAGCGATACTAAGGCCGCGGCTCCCATTGAGGCGGCTTGCAAGCTGAAGGAGGTTAAGGTTGATAAGAAAGGCAGACTGACGGTTACCATGCAGCCCAATGGCGGTGTGGTCATCTTGTAGTACGCCGTAGCTTACTGATAGATAAAAGGCCCCGAACTTCCTGAATTGCTCAGAGAGTCCGGGGCCTTTGGTGTTTAGGCTTGCAATACGCAAGAAATCCCTCGCTTTTCTCCTTGCTCCTAACCACTTCGTGGGATGTTGAAAATATAATATATTCTCTGATTTTCTTGATATCCCACGAAGTGGGTAGGAGAATAACAAGGATGCGCAGGCAGACAAATAATTGTTACCCTGCACCACTGAAGATGCCGGTCAAGTGGTCTTTTTGATTATTGTCGTGTGTTCAGCTTAAGCTTATAGTCTTTCTTTCCCGCGGTACTGACCGTCAATGTAATGGCGGAAGGCTTGACACCTGCCCGCAGAATGACCATGGCCGATCCGTGGAACAGTCGGATGCGATTGCCGGCCAGGTTTTCGTCGGTGGTGATGTCGCCATTGCTCACGGCCACGATGCTGGCATCGCCCTCAACGCTGAACGTGAGCTCGTCGGTATCGTCCCAAACCTTATTGCCATTCTTGTCGACCGCATAGACGGTGACGTGCTGCAGGTCGGTGCCGTCAGCTTTCCAGACTTCCTGGTCAGGTACCAGTTGCAGTCGGCTGACCTTGCCGTAAGTATTGATGCGGTGGCGTGCCACCGTCTTTCCGTCCTTGCGTGCCACAGCTTCCACATAGCCTGGCTCGTAGGCGATGTCGGTCCATTTTATCTTGTTGCGCGTGTTGGGGTCAGTGGTGTTCTTCTTCACGCCCATGCTCTTGCCGTTGACCAGCAGCTCTACCTCGTCGGCATTGGTGTAGGTATAGAGCGTGTATTTGCTTCCCGGTGTGCGGTTCCAGTGGTCGGTGACGGTCTCTCCGCCAAACTTCACGCCGTTCCAGACTACCGCGTCGCTCTTGTTGTCAACGATGCCAATATGGACAACGGGTTCGTTGCTGAACATTGACTTGACGAAGTAAGCCATAGGCTTGGGCTGCAGAGAGATGTCGAACACACCGTTGAACCAACCCTTTGCGGGCCATCCCATGCTCTCGCCCAGATAGTCGATCATTCCCCAGTAGGCCAGTCCCACCACTTTGTTGAGGTCCATGCCGAAATAGTTGGGTCCCATCATGGGCAGATTGGCTTCGCTCTGATAGAAAATCATGTAAGGGAAGCGACGGCCGTCGCCCGGGAAATACGCATATCGGTAGTTATAGGCTTGTATGTCGGTGATCTTGGCCAGGTCGCATGGCAGTGAGTCGGTCTCCTCACTGCGTCCTCGTGGATGCATGGCAACGGTGGTGAGGCGGGTGGGGTCGTAGCGCTTGACCAGTTCTCGTTGCAGGCGATAGGCCGTGACCCCCCAGTCGTTGAACGGCAGGTTGGTGTAGGTCTGTAGCTCATTGCCCAGACTCCACAGTGCCACAGAGGGATGGTTGCGGTCGCGTTTTACCCATTCGGGGATGTCGTGTTGCCACAGGTTGGTCCAAGGCGTGCGTCCTCCGGCATATTGTTGTAACCACTTGTCGTAGAGCTCGTCAATCACGATGATGCCATACTTGTCGCAGAGACGATAGAGATCTTCGCTGTAGGGGTTGTGCGAACAACGTATATGGTTGAATCCAAATGACTTGAGCAGTTTGATGCGCTTCTCGATAGCCCTTGGATAGGCGGCGGCGCCCAATGATCCCAGTGTGTGGTGGTTGGCAATGCCTTTGAGAATGACTTTCTCACCGTTCAGCTTCAGGCCGAACTGTGGCGAGAACTCAAAGGTGCGCACACCGAACTGTTCGCTGACGCGGTCGGCCACTGTGCCATCGTTGCGATAGAGTGATACCACGGCCGTATAGAGATAAGGATGGTCGCACGACCAAAGCTGTGGGTTGCTGAGCGGGATAGAGTCGAGCACATACTCGCGGGTCCTGCGCTTGCGTGAGAAGGTGAGCGACTGTTTGTGGACAGCCACTTGACGGCCGTTGGCATCGAGAATGGCTACCTCAATGAGACCAGACGGAGACTTGGTGTAGTTGGATACTTCGGCTGTGACGTTGAGTTGTTTGTTGCCGGGTGTCGAGAGAAACAACGGGTGGTGCTCAAAGTATAGGTCGCGGTTGGTGGCAATGAGCCGGACGTCACGGTAGAGTCCGCCTCCGGTATACCATCTCGAGTTGTTGGGGGCCATGGTGTTTGCCACGACCACCAACTCGTTGTCGGCACCATAACGTAGTTGTTTTGTCACATCGATGTCGAAGCCTACGTAGCCGTAGTCGGTTCCTCCGATGCGGTTGCCGTTGAGGTAGACATCGCCGACGAGCATGATGCCGCCGAAGTCGAGCAGCAGGCGCCGGCCTTGCCATTCCTTGGGCGCGTGCAGCACCTTGCGATAGACGCCGACGCCCATCTCCTTGAAAGCGCGTGCTGAGAGCCGGCTCTTTACGTTGGCAGCCTGGTCGCTGTTGTCAGCTTTCTCGTTTTTGGCTGGCGCCACCCATGGCTGACTGATCTGAAAGTCGTGAGGCAGGTTGACTTGTTGGACGTCGGACGTGCTGAAGTCCGTGTTCTGGGCGGTGGATGAAGAGTTGCCATACTTGAATTGCCACCCTCTGTTGAGACTGAGGGTGTCACGCTGGGCGTTGGCTCCGAGCGATACTGCCAAGAGAACGCCGAGAAGGATGTTTCTGATCATTGTTGAGCAGTTGAAATTAGTCTTGTTTCACATTGTGAGACAAAGATAGACAATATACGTGACTTTGCCAAGCAATATCGTCATTATTTCACCAAGATGACAGAATTTTCCAAGACGGGGATGTGTCAAAATTGGAGAAGTTCAGAAGTTCGGAAGTTCAGAAGTTCGGAAGTTCAGTCAAATGCATAAATATCTGATAATAAGGTGTCATTATAGTAATGACAGAACTCCTGGACTTCTGAACTCCCGGACTTCTCCAATTTTGATACACCCTCGTACCATGAATTCATTGAACAATAGAAAAGAAATATTGGCCATTATTTGGCTATCTTCTCTATAAATCATAATTTTGCACCATCAAATGAGGTAATGGGTAATAATATATATACTGGACAGCAGAGAATTCTTATCGTCAGATTCCGTCAGATGGGCGACACCATCTTGGCCACGTGTCTTTTCAGCACACTGCGTAAGACATTTCCGGACGCTACGATTGATCTTATTCTCAACGAGCGCATAGCTCCGCTCTTTCAAGGCCATCCGGCTTTGAGCAACATCATCACCTTCTCGGAGAAAGAGTGTCATGCTCCATTAGTGTACCTTCGAAAGATCTGGCATATCATGAGACAGGGCCATTATACCATTGTCATTGATATGCGGTCTACCATCAATACGCTTCCTTTTGCCCTCTTTTCAGGAGCCCGCTTCCGTCTCGGCACTAAGAAATGGTACAACAGATGGATTCATAACTACCGATACCAAGGTCGCCGGGAGAGTATGATTGACCATAACCTCCATCTCATCGATCCTCTCAACGCAATCCGGCCATTGCAATATGTGAGGACGATCTCGTTGTCTATTACAGAGGAAGAAAAGACGGTGTTCCGGCAATATCTCCTTAACAAGGGTATTGACTTCTCGCGACCTGTCGTCGTTGTGGGCGTCACGGCTAAATGCGAGGACAAGAGATGGCCGGAGGACAAAATGGCAGCTCTCATTGATCTGTTCGTGGAGAGGTATCCCCGCGCACAGGTCATCTTCAACTATGCTCCCGGGGAAGAGGAGCGGCTTGCCCGTAACATCTTTGCGCGTCTGTCCCGTCGTCAGTCGGTGCGTCTCGACATACAAGCCCGTTCATCGCGCGAGCTCCTGGCTATGGCTACCTTTACGAATTTCTATTTTGGTAATGAGGGTGGTGCACGCCATATCATGCATGCTGCCGGTGTGCCCTCTTTCGTCATTTGTGCGCCGAATTGTGAGAAAACTGTATGGCTGCCTAAGGATGGCACTCCGACCGACGGTATAGGGGCAGCTGATGTTGTTACGCGCGAGCAACTCAATACTATGTCAAGAGCACAGCAATACGCCGTCATCTCCGTAGAGGAGACATGGAAAAGAATGGATGCCTTTATCAATTTTCATCTGTCTCTCTAAGCTATAGCATCGTTATCACGGTAAAAGGCCGTCTCAAAAGTAGACTTGAAACACTTGGTGAGAGTCCATGTCGTCTGAATGTTCCTCCTTTGCCGTCCTCACCCCTACATGACTGTTCCTTAGAAAATGGCTCCGTCACTGCAGTGATTGCCTGCACGAAAGCCTGTAACTTCACTGGCTGTTGTATGCTGTCTGTGTTATTCCATCGGCCGCTACATTCTTTGTAGGTGATGTGTCAGTCCAATTCACAGAAGGGACTTCATTGCAGAAATTTGTGTGAAATAAACCTAAATTGTCTCCGACTGTCAAGTATTTGTCGTATTTTCGCAATAGATAATATCAATAATTAGTAGCTTATGCGAAGAACTGTTTTTATATGGGGCATTGCTGCAGCGCTTGTGGGTTGTGGCTCGTCCCAAAATGCTGTAGAGAGACAGACAAAGGAACAGAAACTGGAAACCCAGGTGACTGATTCGGTGAACAGTCGTAGCTTCACGGTGACATTTGATTATGTGCAACCACACAATATGATCTCTGCTCATTATCTGACTTCCACGTACTACGTCAAGCTGAAAGACGATAGCGTGTGGAGCGAACTGCCTTATTTTGGCAGAGCCTATCGTGCTGATATAAGCAACACGGGCAGGAGCCCGTTGTCGTTCGTGTCGGCTGTGCAGAAGGTGACCGTCAAGCGGGGACGTAAGAAAGACTATGTTGTTTACTTGAAGTTGAGAAATGGTAATGAGTGGTTCGATTACTATCTCAATGTCTTCCCCAATGGTAAATCCACACTTAATGTGAGCTCCTCTGACCGTGAGTCCATCAGTTTTACCGGCCAGATGGAGATGAATCAATGATCTAATACAAAAGATGAAACGTTTTATCTCTTTGATGTTGTTGTCTCTGACACTGACGGCTCATGCGCAGTCTGTCGACAACTATGTAGCCAATTATTGTGTGCGCTATGAGCGTCAGCATCTCTTCTTGCAGAAAGACTCCGATCTCAACGTTGTAGATTATGACTTGGAATGGCCCGATATTATCAATTTCAATGATGTCATGCCGCTGAAACGGTATATAAGCAAGCTGTTGCTCGGAGTGCCAACCAGTTCTGTTGACTCTGTGGTCATGGTTATCAACGGGCGCATGGGCGATCCTGTCACCAAGCAGTTTAAGGAAATTCCCGATGACCGTAGGTTCTGTTATGCTGACTTCAAGGCGCAAATCCTCTCGTATGTACCCAACCGGTTTATTGCTTACCGGATAAGTGCTTCCGTAAAGCCGGAATCGCTGTCAGGACAGGCGAAATATAACGCCGAGCGGTATGTGCTATATGACATCAACAATCAGAAAATACTCGAGCCGGACGATATCCTGAGCCCGGCTGTCGTCAACCGCTATGAGCCTCAGGACTTTTACAACCAATTGTTTGCACCGCTGGGCGACTATTTCGACGATATGGTGAAGTGCGATATCACGGGGGTGTGGATTGATGGACAGAATATCTGTTTCCACGTAGTGGCAGTAACCTCTGATCAGATCATCAATTACGATATCAAGATGCCTTATCAGAACTACAGCTATGTGCTCGACCGAAAGGTGAGGAGGGTCATGGAGAAGAAGCCTAAACTAATCAGTCCTTCGCTTGATTTGACCCGTCAGACGTGGCATGGTGATACTATATATAATAAGGTGGAGTCGATGCCTGTTTTCCCTGGCGGTGGTGAGGGCATGCAGCAGTACCTTAGTCATGTCGCCAAACCGGAGTTTGCCCAGTCGTCGGTCATGAAGGTGATGATGAGCTATGTCGTAGACCGTGATGGCCGGGTAGGGGATGTGTGTGTTGTTGGGCCCGTGTCGCCTGAACTTGACCGTCATGCCGCATCCGTTGTGCGTGGCATGCCCCGCTTTACACCCGGTAGGCAAAACGGTCGTCCGCTTTGTGTGAGATTGTACCTTCCGATGGTGTACCGTCCTTAATCGTCTTGACGATTGCCGTTAAGTCGACTCTAAGCCCCGAGGTATTGGCCTTGGGGCTTTGCTTTTCTTACCGTTTTCTTTTTGCTATCTATTTCGCTTTTTCGTTTTCCTTTTGACATGACCTGTCCGCAATTCAGCCATTTTGATGCCTGATGATTGATTTAAATCAACTCTTTGTTTTATGACATAATCTTTACAGATAAATTGTTTTTACATTGCGTAAAAGTGAAATTGAGATTGATGTATATCAAGGCCTAATTGAAGCTATTGTGTCAAAGTGTCAAGCGATTGGCCTTTTTTATAGGTGCAAACCATGGTGTCGCTATCCAAATCGTTATAAAAATTGCCTGAATCTGACAACTTTTAATCTGTAACAAGCTTTTAATTTACGGTTTAATTTGACGCGAAAAATAATGATAAAATAAAGTTAAAGAACGCGCTACCTTTCATATAATTTGTATACCTTTGCATCAGAAATAAGAAAACAAACAACAACATATAAACGAAAAATAGGGAGGATAAAAGCCTTATGAAAAAGATTATCTTGATGTCAGCAATGTTGCTGATGACAATCGCAAGCTTTGGTCGCAATCGCGTTAGTGAGAAGGCAGTCGTTGTGGCTGATACTATTTACTACGCTGCCAACCAGAAATGTGTGAACAATGCCTCTCAGGCAAGCTACTATCGTCTGCTCAAGCAGCAGGGTAAGGGCCTGACCAAGGAAGACGTGTTCCAGGACTATTATATGAACGGCAATCTCAAGGCTGAGGGTGGCTATAGCTTCATCGACCTTGATAATGATAAGAACTCCGTGCTCAACGGCGAGGTGACTACTTACTATGTCAATGGTAAGGAGAAACTTCATGGCAACTATGTCAATGGTCAGCGCAATGGCTATTTCACGTTGCAGCTGCGTGACGGTGGTGTGGCCGTTGTGGCATACAAGAACGGTAAGTCGCTCTATGACTACTTCGTTGTGACGATGCCCGATGGCACTCAGTCGAAGCGTTCTCTGAGCGAGATCAAGTCTCTCTTACAGTAAACACATACACATTTTTTTATAATATCTCTCTTACAAAATAAATTCATAATTCATTTGTTATCATCCATTCTGTACTTTAAAATCTCTCTTGCAACAATATTTCAGTAGTAAATATTAGAATGGAAGCAATATAGAAGGCCCGCATTCGTGAGAATGCGGGCCTTTAAATATTACTTCCGTTATGTTTGACTTTGATGCTGATATTATTCTATGAAGTTGAGACTTTGCATTGGGAGCAGCGAAGGCTGTCTGCAAGAAAAGGATGCACGATTAAGGCTCGATGTCCTTAAGATCCAGTTCGACGGGACAATGATCTGAACCATAAATCTCCGTATGGATGGAAGCGTTTGTAATGTTGTCGCGCAGTCGCTCTGACGTGAGGAAGTAGTCAATGCGCCATCCGGCGTTCTTTTCGCGTGCATGAAAACGGTAGCTCCACCATGAATAGGTGACATCGTCTGGGTGAAGCGTACGGAAAGTGTCGATGAAGCCGTTGTTGAGCAATGTTGTCATCTTGTCGCGTTCCTCATCGGTAAAACCAGCGTTGTTGTGGTTGGTCTTTGGATTTTTGATGTCTATCTCTTCGTGGGCAACATTCATGTCGCCGCACACGATGACGGGTTTGCGGCTGTCGAGCTGATGTAGGTAGCTTTGGAAGTCATCCTCCCACTGCATGCGGTAGGGTAGGCGGCGGGGCTTGCCTCCTTTGACTTCCGCCTCTTGTGAATTGGGAGTGTAGACACAAACGAGGTAGAATGTGCTGTACTCTAAGGTGATGACGCGTCCTTCGTGGTCGTGTTCGTCTATACCAAGACCATAAACTACGCTGAGAGGCTTATGGCGGGTGTATATGCATGTGCCGCTATAGCCTTTGCGGTCAGCGTAGTTCCAGTATGATTCGTACCCTTCGAACTCAAGGTCGAGTTGTCCCTTTTGCATCTTCGTTTCCTGAAGACAGAAGAAGTCGGCGTCCAGCTCTTTGAAATAAGCCTCAAATCCTTTGCTGATAACGTTTCCATTATCGTCGGTCTTGGGCTTGACGCAGGCTCGCAGACCGTTTACATTCCAACTGATGAACTTCATAATTGACACTATTTGTGTGAGGGCATCCAAGTGAATGACAATAGCTTGTCCTTGACGACTCGGATGCGTATGATTTAACAGTACATTATTTATAAATGCTTCTTATCTATGAAGCTTCATGGTTCATTGCCAGTAAATGCTTCGACACTTTAAGGTGTCGAAAGCGTGGCGTCTATTAGATGCGCTTCGATTCTCCGCGTAGCAGATTCATGAACTCTTCTCTTACCTTTGCCGATTCGAAGACACCGCTGAAGGCACTTGTCGTGGTGATGCTGTTCTGCTTTTCCACACCTCTCATCTGCATGCACATGTGCTTGGCCTCGATGACTACCATGACACCTTGTGGCTTAAGGGTGTCGTTGATGCAATGCATAATCTGCTCTGTCAGTCTCTCTTGTACTTGCAGGCGATGGCTGAAGATGTCGACCACGCGAGCAATTTTGCTTAGTCCGGTGATTTTGCCATTGGGGATATAGGCTACGTGTGCCTTACCATAGAAAGGCAGCATGTGGTGTTCACACATAGAGAAGAAGTCTATGTCCTTCACGATGACCATCTGATCATATTGTTCCTCGAAAAGAGCATCTGTAAGAACCTTGTGAGGGTCTTGTGTGTAGCCGCGCGTTAGAATCTGCATGGCTTTGGCCACTCGCATTGGTGTCTTTTGCAATCCTTCTCGCTCCGGGTCCTCGCCCAAGAGTTTGAGGATGGCCTTATAATGTTCGGCGAGCTGGTCAAGTCCTTCGCGGAATTCTGTTTCTGGATTCATATCTTTCCTTACGTTTTCTATATTCTGATAATGTCTTTACTATGTAGTGTCTGTCAATCAAAGACAGTGATCTTTCCCTTAACGATGGTAGCAGAACGGTAACCCATCGCCTTTACAGCTTTGAGCATTCTGGCTGCTTCCTGGTAGCTGCGATAGTTGCCCACACGGCAGATCCATCTCGGGGAATAGAAATGGACGTAGATGGGTTGGTCGGGGAATTGCATCTTGATGGCCTCTCCCGTCTGTTGGGCACGCAGCTTGTCATTACGCGTGTTGCCCCCTGCGAAAGCCTGTACACGATAACCTGTCACCTTGCGGCTATTTCGCATTACCTTTTTCCGCATGTCTATCGTGGGAATGTGCATGTCGTCTTCCTCGTTGGGAGACTGCTTGTGGGTTTCGGCGTGGTGACTTTCCTCTGCCTTCTCATTCCTCTCTGGTTTGGCTGTGGTAGACTTTACCGTAGCTGTTTTCTCAGCCTTCTCTTCGTAGCTTCTCTCGGTTGGTTTGTTGGCTGTATGTCTCCTCTCTTCGTCTTTCAGAGATTCATTTTTCAGAGATTCCTGCTTCTTCTGTACAATCTTATTGTTGGACGTAGTTGGATGTTCGTTTCTCCTGTTCGATGCTGCAGAAGAAGTGGAAGGCTTGGATGACGTGGATGGACTGGTAATGACCTTTTGTCCGATGCCATTCACGAGATCGTCAATTTCCTTGCTCTGTGTGATAGTGATTTTACCTTTACCAGCCTGTGTCTGTTGGATCTGCTGCGTAAAGGTTTGTGCTTGGCCATTGATGGTCAGGCTGATGAGGAAGATGAACAGAATGGCAAATTTCTTCATGATTGTCGCTTGTTTGTACTGCCATGCGTCTATGTTTTGCTGCTTTAGCGTTGATGTTGATGTTGGCTTGCAGCGGACCATGGCGCGTTGTCTGGTTTCAGGGTTGAGGTTGCCCTAAAGCATAAGTAACAAAAGGCGTTTGCCGGTCGTCAGCAGATGACCGGCAAACGCGGTGCATTATTGGATATTACTTCTTCCAAGCATCGATGATGCCCTTGAAGTCAGCAGCCTTCAGAGAAGCGCCGCCGATAAGGCCGCCGTCGATGTCAGGCTTGGCGAAGAGCTCGGGAGCGTTGCCGGGCTTGCAGCTGCCACCGTAAAGGATGGTGGTGTCCTCAGCAGCTTCCTTGCCATACTTGTCGGCAACGATAGAACGGATGTAAGCCAGCATTTCCTCAGCCTGGTCAGAGGTAGCGGTCTTGCCAGTGCCGATGGCCCAGATGGGCTCGTAAGCCAGCACGATGTTCTTCCACTCTTCTGCGGTCAGGTTAAAGACAGAGCCGTCGAGCTCAGCCTTAACGACCTCGTTCTGACGGTTAGCCTCGCGCTCCTCTAAGGTCTCACCGCAGCAGAAGATCACCTTCAGGTCATTCTTCAATGCGAGCTGCACCTTTTCTTTGAGGATCTCGGGAGTCTCGTGGTAGTACTGACGACGCTCTGAGTGACCGAGGATGACGTACTGTGCGCCAGTGCTCTTCACCATGGCTGCACTCACTTCACCCGTGTAAGCACCCTTCTCCTTGTCGGCGCAGTTCTCAGCACCAAGGGCTACGACATTCTGGTCGAGCACCTGGGCTACGCTGGCCAGATGAATGAAAGGTGTGCAGATGATGACACCGCAGTTAGGCTTGTCAGCCTTACATACTTCGTTGATCTCCTTTGCGAGAGCTACGCCCTCTTGCAGGTTCTCGTTCATTTTCCAGTTACCTGCTACAATTTTCTTTCTCATGTTTTTTTTGTTTTAAACGTTGACAATATCTTGTTAGACTTGTTCTCAATCATTTCTTCTTCTTTCCTAAGACTTTCCTGATTGGCCTTAATCTTCCGTCTGACATATTTACTCCAGGCCCAGGTTCGGTCAGCGAATACAAGTAGGATGAGTGGCAAGAAGAACCACAGCAGTACCTTGGCGATGGTCTTGCCCATCTTATTGGTGGGTAACTGGCCAATTGGCAGCTTGTTGAGTGGCCCTTGCAGTACGTCGCTGGTGGGGATGTCGTTGTGGCTCCACTTGCGGATGATGGTGCCGTCTTTGATCAACAGCAGTCCCGGGTTGCTGCGTATGATGGTCTTCAGCGTGGTCTCGTCGGTGATGCAGAAGGGGTATTCAGCTCCCGTGATGTCTTCCCAGCGTTGTATCTCCTTCTCTGTTGAGGCGGTCAGACAGTAGAAGGGAATCTTCTGGTCCTGTGCGTACTCATACAGCTGATCTATGCCGCCGAAGTTGGAGTCGTCAGCCTGCGAAAGATGAGGAGAGATGAGTAGGAAGGTGTATCCTTTGCGCGAGAGTATGCTGTCGGTGATGTCGTCGCCGTCAGCCAACTCGATGGAGAAATCGTGAATGGGTGGCACGTATCCTTCCTTGATTTGTTCGGTCTTTGAGTCAATGAACTGCCATGTGGAGTCTGGGTAGTTGTCAAGTGTGAATTCCTTCCTTACCCCGTTCTTCTCCATGAGGAAGGTTGTATGAAACTCCGGCTGCTCAGCACCTGGCGGTATCTCCATGCCTTTTTTGATGTTGGCCCCAATGTGATAAGGGCGGAAATCGAAAACGGGCAGGTGGTAGAGGCAATACAAACTTGTCAGGAGAATGTAGAGGATGGTGTAGTTGATGGCTATCCACTGTGTTGATCTTGACAGGAAACGGTACATCAGTAAAGGCCACCGTGCCACGATGACAGCACAGCCCAGCAGCACAATGTTCTTGAGCAGCGTCTGAGTGTTGGTCAGATGGATAGCGTCTCCAAAACATCCGCAGTCTTTCACGGGATTGGCAATAGCAATCCAAATGGTGATCAGTGTCATGATGACCATGAGAACGGTCATGAGCTTAGAGACTAAATGCCGTCGGATGGCAAAGAGCATGAGCAGGCCCAGCGTAAACTCAATGGCTGCCAACAGGACGGACATGCCGAGCGTGATGAAGTCCGGCACAACGTCTGACAGCCCTAACGCCACCAAGTAGTCTTGAATCTTATATTGCGTGCCAATGGGGTCTATTGCCTTGACATAGCCGGAAAATACAAAGGTGACGCCCAACACCAGTCGGCTGATGTTGACCAAGACTATCATGGCGGCACTCTTTGCAGTATGGGTATATTGGCTTGGCTCAGTCATTTTACTTCAGTCGGATAGCACCAAAGACGGCATAGTTGATGATGTCCATGTAGTTGGCATCAATGCCCTCCGAGGCCAGGGCTTTCCCATGATTGTCCTCGAGCTCTTTGATGCGGGCAATCTTAGTGAGTATAAAGTCTGTGTAGCTGCTTACGCGCATGTCACGCCATGCCTCGGCGTAGTCGTGGTTCTTCTTAAGCATAAGTTCGTAGGCATCCTTTGCGTATTTGTCGTAAAGCTCTATAGCTTCTTCGTTCGTTATGTCTACGTTGTCGGCGAAGTGCTTATTGAGTTGTATCAATCCGATGATGCCATAGTTGATGAGCCCAATGAACTCGGGCCTGATGCCTTCGTTGACCATTGCCTTTCCCGTTATCTCCAGCGTGCGTATACGCTTTGCTTTGATAAACAACTGGTCGGTGAGCGAGTAAGGGCGCAGAATACGCCATGATGCACTGTAGTCGTGGAGCTTCTTGACGAAGAGCTCACGACATTCGGCCATAACGTCTTTAAACTGCTGTTGAGTGTCTTGTGCCATACGATATTGTATATTACAAGTGCAAAGTTACTAATTTTTTTATTGTTAGTGAGCTATAAGCCTCTATTTTTCAGCCTGTCGGTGATGGATGATGCGTACGGTGCCGCACAATGCGTCGTAGCGCACTTGCAGCGAATCACGTTTCACGCGAAGTCGGTTCTTATCTCCAAAGCTTTTGGCCTCGTTATACTGCTGAATGGTAGCCTGCAGGGCCGAATCTGTACGCCCTATGTCGTTTTGCGCCATTTTCAGAGAGGCTTCCTGCCATATTTTCAAAGCCCTTTTCCTGCTTTCTATAGCTTTTGGATAGGTTTCGCGCAACTGTGTGATGGCGTTGAGCGTGCTTTGATAGTCTTGAGCCTTATAGAGTGAATCTATACGCTGCATCATGGTGGAAGCCTTCTCGTCCTCGCTCTGTTGGCAGGAGTACAAGCTGCCTACCATCATTGAAAATACCAAATATCGGATAATCTTCTTCATGTCTGTTGTTTGTATGCCGCAAAAGCGCTTGTTTTATGTTTTATGTAGCATTTATGTCGCAAAGGTACTTATTTTTTGGCTTTTATCAGTGTTTTCGTAGGGTTATGTGTCTTTGTTAGGGTCTTTTTCGTGTAACGTTTTTCGTTTTTGCACTTTTTTATTACCTTTGCACATGTATTCTAAAGGTTATTATATTAAATGCGAATGCTCAGTGACGCCGATTTGGCGCATCTTCTTGATAAGGACATTTTTCATAAAATATCGTTGGCAGCCGACAGCCTTCACTTAGAGACCTACGTAGTGGGTGGTTACGTTCGTGACCTTTTTCTTGAGAGGCCGAGCAATGATATCGACGTAGTGGTGGTTGGCAGTGGAATAGAAGTGGCGAAAGCCTTCAAGCGGGAGTTGGGCCATGGTGCTCATCTGTCCGTGTTTCGCAATTTCGGAACGGCACAGGTGAAGTGGCACGACCATGAGGTGGAGTTTGTAGGTGCCCGCAAGGAAAGCTACAGCCACGACAGTCGCAAGCCTCATGTTGAGGACGGCACGCTGGAAGATGACCAGAACAGACGTGACTTTACAATCAATGCTCTTGCCGTTTGTCTCAACAAAGAGCGCTTTGGTCAGCTCATCGATCCTTTTGATGGCATATATGATTTAGAGGATGGGATTATCCGGACGCCTCTTGACCCGGATATTACTTTCAGCGACGATCCCTTGCGCATGATGCGTTGTGTAAGGTTTGCCGCGCAGTTAAAGTTTTATATTGAGGACGAAACCTTTGACGCACTGTCACGTAATGCTGATCGTATAAAGATTGTCAGTGGTGAGCGCATCTCTGATGAGCTCAACAAGATTATGATGACCGACCGCCCGAGTCGTGGCTTTGTTGACTTGCAGCGCTGTGGTCTTTTAAAAATCATTTTGCCGGAGCTGTCGGTGCTTGATGTCGTCGAAACGCGCAACGGACGTAGTCATAAGAACAATTTCTACCATACACTTGAGGTGGTCGACAATGTGTGCACCGCTCATCCTGATGCATCGCTGTGGCTTCGTTGGGCGGCCTTGCTGCATGACATAGGCAAGACGAAGACCAAGCGTTGGGACCCAGTGTTGGGATGGACGTTCCATAATCACAACTATGTGGGAGCCAAGATGGTGCCGTCTGTCTTTAATAGGCTTAAGTTACCGTTGGATGCTAAGATGAAATACGTGCAGAAGTTGGTCGATCTCCATATGCGTCCCATTGCCATTGCCGACGATGAGGTGACCGACAGTGCCGTTCGTCGTCTGGTCAACGACGCTGACGACGACATTGATGACTTGATGGCGCTTTGCGAGGCCGATATCACAAGCAAGAATCAGTTGCGCAAAGCTCGCTTCCTTGACAACTTCCGCATTGTGAGAGAGAAGATTTCGGATTTGAAGGAACGCGACTATAAGCGTCTTCTTCAGCCTTGTATTGACGGCAACGAGATCATGCAGATGTTCAACCTTAAGCCTTCGCGTGAGGTAGGTGTGCTGAAGCAGACGTTGAAAGATGCCGTGCTTGACAACCGCGTGCCCAATGAGCGTGAGCCTCTCATGGAGTTGCTTAGAGAAAAGGCTGAGGAGATGGGACTCCATCCCGTATCTGAATGACAATGCGATTGTATCGTAAAGTCTGTGTGGATAGTCCTCGGCATCTTACTGACCGGTATTGATGAAGATTTATCAATTGAACATTCCTATTGTTATTATCGAAGGGGATGTATCAAAATTAGGAGAAGTTCAGAAGTCCGGAAGTTCAGTCAAATGCATAAGTATCTGATAATAAGGTGTCATTATGGTAATGACTGAACTCCCGGACTTCTGAACTCCTGGACTTCTCCAATTTTGATACACCCTCTTTAATTTTGTCTGCTGGTTACATTATAAAGCCTATGTGCAGATGGCATACTGGATGTCGTTCGTGGGTGGTGCCACCCTACAGTTGCATCCTTCACGATCGCAAATACATCTTTAAGATCAGAAATCGTTTTTTTGTGTCTCGGTATTATATTTTACCAATAATTTGTTTAATTTTGCAATGTCACCAATACTGAAGTAATTATGTCCAATCTAAAAGCCGCTGTATGGTACACCGTGTATTCTTGCGATTCCGTCTCTGTTCTCCCTGTTCATATGCACCAGCCGATGAGGAGTAAATTAAGGACCCTTCAAACCACCTGCCTGCTTTTCTTGTCACTGACAGCCCTTCTTGTCTTCTTGCCGAGTTGCTCTCGTCAAAGTTCTTACAAATACAAGATAGGTGTGTCGCAATGTGTCGGAGGACCATGGCGTGACAAGGTGAATAATGAGATGCTCTCGGCACAGCATCTCTACGACACTGACGTGAAGGTAAGCATCGCCAATGCGGATAACAACACAGCAGTACAGCGGCGGCAAATCGACAGTCTCATTCAATCTGGTGTAGACCTTCTTATCATCTCGCCCAATGAGTACAAGCCTCTCTCACCCTGCGTAGAGAAGGCCAAGAGACAGGGCATTCCCGTCATTCTTTTTGAGCGCAAGACATCTTCCAACGACTACACGGCCTATATCGGCGGAGACAACACGGAAGCGGGGCGTGCCATTGGCCGCTATGCTGCACGATTATGTAGAGACAGCATCAGCGTGGGGCGGAAGCCCGTGGTGCTGGAAATTACCGGTCAGCTTGTCATGTCGCCCGACAGGGAGCGCTATGAGGGATTCAGCAGTGTGATGAAGTCTCATCCAGAGCTGGACTTCAGGCACGTGAAGACCCGATGGTCGTTTGAAGACTCGTATGCCGTCACCAAGAAGTGGCTACAGGAAGGGAAAGCCCTCGACGTGGTGTTCTGTCAAAGTGACTTGGCTTCGTTAGGAGCCTACAAGGCCGCCAAGGAACTGGGCAAAGAAAAGGGGATCCATTTCCTAGGTATCGATGCATTGCCCGGAGAGGGCATCGAGGCAGTCAAACAAGGGAAGCTATCCGCCAGTTATGTCTATCCGACGCATGGTGAGGAAATCATCGCGCTGGCTCTGAGAATACTCAAGCACAAACCTTACAAACGGATAAACATCATTGAAAGTGTAGTCGTGACTCCGCAAAATGTAGAAGAGATAAGCATCAATGCCAATGCCATGATGCGGCAGAACGAATACCTTATCACTATACAGAACAAACTGGAGAATTATCTAGGCTTGTATCACGCCCAGCGCAACCTGCTCTTGGTATCGCTCATCGTGGCTTTTATCCTGCTTGTGGCCGTTGGCCTGGCCTGGCGGGCCATTGTGGTTACGAGGCGGGCCAACAGACGGATGAGAGAGATGAACAAGGAACAGAACCGCTTCTATACCAACGCGAGCCACCAGCTGCGCACGCCACTGACACTCATCACAGGTCCACTGAACCAATTGGCTGCAAGCAACACTATGAGCCGCACCGACCATGAGTTGCTCGACATTGTCAACAATAATGCGAAACAGTTGCTCCAGCTGGTAACCAATGTACTTCTGTTCCAAAAGGAAAACCAGCGGCACATTCCTGAAGAAGGGGACAACGAGGCACATGAGATTAGTCGTCAGTCGATACGCGACGGCCAACACGATATCGTGGTGCGTGATCAAGATGACGAGTTAGCCACGGTTCTCATCGTTGACGACAATGAGGACATGAGGCGTTATCTGCGCACACTCCTTCTCCACCGTTACTATGTTCTGGAGGCCAGCGATGGACAGAGCGGGCTTCGGCTTGCCAGGGAGAGCATCCCTGACCTGGTAGTAAGCGATGTGATGATGCCGGTGATGGACGGTCTGGCCTTCTGCAAGAAACTCAAGTCAGACCCGCTGACAAGTCACATTCCAGTGGTGCTGCTCACAGCACGCAGCTCAGAGCAGCAACAGGCAGAAGGTCTGGAGCATGGAGCTGATGCCTACCTCACAAAGCCTTTCAGTGCAGAGGTCCTCTTAGCTCACATCGCCAGTCTGTTAGCGAACCGAAGAAAACTTAGAGAAATCTATGCCGCCAATGAATCACAGCCTCAAACGGGAATCAGTGGAGAGGAAAATCCAGGCACACCCGACAAGAGATTCATGGACACACTTCGCGAGGCCATTTACAAGAACATGGGTAATGCCAAACTGAAGATGGATGACCTTGGAGCAGACATGGGCATCAGTCGCGTGCAGCTCTATCGCAAAGTAAAGGTCCTGACGGGCAAGTCTCCTGTGGAACTGCTTAGGGAGATGAGACTCCAAAAAGCCTGCAAGCTACTGAAGACAACCGACAAGACTGTTGCCGAAGTGGCCTATGAGGTGGGCTTTGGTACGCCTGGCTACTTTTCATCCTGCTTTAGAAAGCAGTATGGCAAATATCCCACAGAGATAAGGGAGAAGACGGAGTAAGGCCCCCGGACTACCCTTATCTACCCAACGATTGTATCAAAGTACTCAAATATTGATTCATGTAGAAAAAGTTGCATCATTTGAATAAAGTATTACCAAGCTAAAATAGTCTTCTTCCTAACTTTGCAAGTGCCAAGGTAACAGGCATTATGGATTGTGTGGACATGGAGGGACACCGTCATCCGTGCACCTCCAAAGTCCATCGGTCTCAGTCTGATAAAATGGCGATAAACCTAAAAATATAACAGAATGAATAAAAAAGTCAACAATCTGGCACTTGTAAGTGTTATGCTCTGCTTTTTTGCCATGGGCTTTGTAGACCTGGTTGGCATTGCATCCAACTATGTGAAAAAAGATTTAGGGTTGAACGATGCGACCGCCAACGTGTTCCCCTCTTTGGTTTTCTTTTGGTTCCTCATCTTCTCAGTCCCCACTGGGGTATTGATGAACAAGATAGGAAGGAAAAAGACGGTGTTGCTCTCCCTGGCTGTCACCGTCATGTCGCTATTGCTCCCTGTTTTCGGTGAAAGCTTTGGTCTGATGTTAGTCAGTTTCTCGCTCTTGGGCATAGGCAATGCCCTCATGCAGACCTCTCTCAACCCACTCGTGGCCTCTGTGGTTCGTGGAGGTCATCTTGCCTCCACCCTCACCTTTGGCCAATTTGTGAAGGCCATAGCATCTTTCATGGCGCCTTACATCGCGTCATGGGGTGCCACGCAGGCAATTCCATCCTTTGGACTGGGCTGGCGTGTGCTTTTCCCCGTTTACATGCTCATCGGCACAGCGGCCTCACTTATGCTGCTCGCCACCCCGATAAACGAGGAATGGCACAGTGCTGATAAGACATCAACAGTCTCTCATCAGTTTGCGGCATGCCTTCGGCTTCTCGCCAAGCCTATTGTGCTGCTGAGTTTCCTTGGCATCGTGTGCCATGTGGGCATTGACGTGGGCACCAACACCACAGCTCCGAAGATTCTCATGGAACGGCTGGACATGACTCTCGATGAGGCCGCTTTTGCCACCTCACTGTATTTCATTTTCCGTACCATAGGCTGTTTCACAGGCACTCTCTTCCTGCGCCTGGTCAACAACCGTCTCTTTTTCGTCATTTCCATCTCGATGATGGCTTTGTCCATGGTCGGCCTGTTCGTTGGAACCACCCGGCTGGTGCTCTATATAGCTATTGCCCTCGTTGGCTACGGCAACAGCAATGTGTTCTCACTCGTCTTCGCCCAAGCCCTGCAAAGTGTACCTGAAAAGCAAAACGAGGTGAGCGGCCTCATGATCATGGGCCTCTTCGGAGGTACAGTCTTCCCCCTCATCATGGGATTTGCCAGTGACGCTATGGGTCAGGCTGGAGCCGTACTGGTGATGGCCATAGGTGTGGCCTATCTTTTTACTTACACCAGAAATGTGAAATAAAGCATAACAACAACTATAAAACTAAAGATCATCATGGGTAAATTGATTGTAGGCCTCGGAGAGGCTTTATGGGATTGTCTGCCCAATGGCAGCAAGTTGGGCGGAGCGCCCGCAAATTTCGCTTATCATGCCAGTCAGTTCGGCAACGATGCCTATGCCATCAGTGCCATCGGTAATGATATTCTGGGTGACCAAACGATCAAGGAGTTTGACGACAAACACCTGAAGCATATCATGCCATGTGTGGGCTATCCTACGGGTACTGTGCAGGTGGGTCTTGATCATGAGGGGGTGCCTACCTACGACATCAAGCGTAATGTGGCTTGGGACAACATTCCCTTCACCGCCGAGATGGAAGATATCGCCAAGCGCTGCGCCTGCGTGTGCTTTGGCTCGCTGGCTCAGCGCAGCACTGTGTCGCACGACACCATCCACCGCTTTATCAAATCCACATCTAAGGACTGTCTGAAGATATTCGACATCAACCTGCGTCAGGACTTCTACAACAAGGAGATTATTCGGGAGAGTCTCACAGCTTGTGACATTCTGAAAATCAACGATGAGGAGCTTGTCACTATCGGCCGTCTCTTTGGCTATCCTGGTCTTGACATGGAGAACAAGTGCCATCTCATTCTTGGCAAGTACAACCTGAAGATGCTTGTACTTACCTGCGGTACTAACGGCAGTTATGTCTTTGCCCACGGCATGAAGAGCTATCAGCCCACACCCAAGGTTGAGGTGGTCGACACGGTAGGTGCTGGTGACAGTTTCACGGGATCGTTTGCCGCCGCCATCCTTGCTGGAATGCCGGTGAAGGAGGCCCATAAGCTCGCAGTGGAGGTCAGCGCCTTCGTTTGCACCCAGCCGGGAGCCATGCCAAAGTTGCCTGAGCGTCTGCTCGACAGAGTGAAATAAGTACGGTCCCTTCCATCTTTCACAAGGAAGATTATCAATGCCCCAAGGCCCTCAAGAGCCTTGGGGCATTTCTTTTCTATCGGATGTGTCAGTCCCTCATCCGCCAAGAGTCGGAAGTCTTCCGCTCCCTGAGTAGGGGAAGGTTTCCCTTTTATGACCAATGATTTGAAGATTGTTACATGTATCAAATGTTGTATGCAATGTACAGATTGTTTAATTGACATATATCAATTATATCTTAATTTTGCAGCAGAAAAACTTATAACAGAATAATCACTAAATTCTTCACAGTATGAAACAATTAAGAAAAGCATTACTCGTGATGACGTTGACGACAGCCAGCCTCTCGGCCTGGGCACAGGACGTCATTGTCAGCGGCACAGTCAAGGATGCCACAGGAGAGCCCGTTATAGGTGCTTCTGTAGTCCAAAAAGGTACATCCAACGGTGCCGTCACCGACCTCGATGGCCACTTCTCTTTCAAGGCCCCACAAAACTCACCGCTTGTCATCTCCTATATAGGATATGCCTCGCAAGAGGTCAAGGCCGGCAGCGACCTGGTGATTGAGCTGAAGGAAAACGCCAAGCAACTCAACGAAGTGGTCGTCACGGGTTACACCACGCAGCGCAAGGCCGATCTGACTGGTTCGGTAGCCGTCGTGAGCACCAAAGACCTCAAGACTTCCCCCGACCCAGACCCCATGCGCGCCCTGCAAGGTAAGGTTCCCGGTATGACCATCACCTCAACCGGCTCACCTATCGGTACGGGAACTGTACGCATACGTGGCATCGGATCGTTCAACTCCTCACAGGACCCGCTCTTCATCGTTGACGGAGTACCCACTAACATGGCACTCAATTCGCTCAACATGAACGACATTGAGAGTATGCAGGTGCTAAAGGATGCTGCCTCTGCCAGCATCTACGGCTCACGAGCCTCAAACGGTGTGATCATCATCACCACCAAGAAAGGCAAGAAAGGCGACAAGGTGGCCGTGGATTTCTCCACAAACCTCACCGCTCAGTTCTACACAAACCAGTCGAAAATGAAGTTGCTGGACACCAACGGGTATATCACTGCCATGACACAGGCTGCTCTCAACGACGGACTCGATCCGGTGGCCTACGCCAGCAACTATGGCATTGACCTTAAGGCCGCCAACGGTATGCCCATCACAGCCTACGATCCCGCAACGGGGAAAAACGTCAGTTACACGGCTGGAGGACGGTACGGTGGCTTCATCAACGAGCGACAGACCATGCCACTCTCAAACACCGACTGGGTGGATGCTATTTCCCACACAGGATTCTCACAAAACTACGACCTCTCACTCTCGCACGCTAACGACAAGCACAGCGCTATGTTCTCTTTGGGCTACAAGGATGTGGACGGTATTCTGAAATACACCAACTTCAAGAATATCGCTGCCCGACTCAACACCTCGTGGAACCTCAACAAGATTATCACCGTTGGCGAGAACCTCACGGTCACCTATTCTTCTCAGGTTGACTGCGCCCCGATGGAGAACGCATTGAAGATGCCGCCCGTGGTACCGGTGTATGAAAAGGACGGCAATACTTTTGCCGGTCCCGTCGGCTCTATGTCCGACCGTGAGAATCCCGCCCGCGAGCAGTATGACAACCGCGACAACCATCTCGACTACTGGCGAATCTTCGGCAATGGCTATGTGGAAATCAAACCCATAAAAGGTCTCACGCTGAAGTCAAACTTCGGAATTGACTATAAAACTTCATTCATCAATGCCCTGACCCATACCTATCAGTCTGACGTGGTGCGAAACAACATCGCCAAGACTACACTCTCCAACAACAATGAAACCAACTGGGTATGGTCCAATACCGCCAACTATCTCTTCAATATCGGTGCCGACCATCACTTCAATATCCTCTTGGGTAGTGAGCTCTCCAAACAGAGCATCATCGACTTCTCGGCTTACTCCGAAGGTTATGCCCTGGAAGACGTGGACTACATGTGGCCCAACGCCGCAACGGGCACAATGAACAACAGCGGTGCTAAGTTTGGCTATCGTCTGGCTTCCTTCTTCGGCAAGATCGACTACAACTGGCAAGACCTGCTTTTGGCTTCGTTCACCCTTCGCGAAGACGGTTCTTCCCGCTTCGGCAAGAACAGCCGCTGGGGTACCTTCCCCGCTGCCTCACTCGGTTTCCGCTTCTCACAGTTGCTCCACTACGACTGGCTCAACGATGCCAAGCTGCGCCTCTCATGGGGACAGACGGGTAACCAGGCTATCGATAACAACGCACAGTTCGGTCTTTACGTAGTAGACTACGGACTCGACCGCGTCACCTCCACAGCCTACGACCTGGCTCTGCAGGGCTCAGGAACATTCCCCTCGGGCTATCGCGCCACACAGTTGGCCAACCCCAACCTCAAGTGGGAAGCTGCCACACAATACAACATCGGTCTCGACTTCATGCTGCTCAACAATTCGCTCTACGGCTCTATCGACGCCTACATCAAGAATGTGAAGGATATGCTCATCAATCCCGCCTATCTCGGCGCCACAGGCGAAGGCGGTAACCAGTGGCAGAACGGTCCCTCGCTGCGTAACTGGGGTATGGAGTTTGCCCTGGGTTACAGAAAGAAGTTAGCCTGCGGACTGGGACTCGACATCAATGGCAATCTGAGCTTCTTCCGCAACCGCGTGACCTATCTGCCCTCTTCAACCACTGGAGCCTACGCCCACACTACCACACAAGACCTTGTGCAGAGCCACAAACCCTATGGATCCATTGTGGGATATGTGGTCGACGGACTCTTCCAAACCCAGGACGAAGTGGATGCTTCCGGTCAGCCCAACGCTCGCCTCGGCGGACTGAAATATAAAGATCTGACCCACGACGGCAAGATCACCAGCGACGACCAGACCTGGATCTACGATCCCGTGCCAGCCTTCTCCTACGGCCTCAATATCGCGCTCAACTATAAGAACTTCGACCTGACCATGTTCTGGCAAGGTGTTGCCGACCAGGATGTATACAACAACCAGAAATTCCAGACCGATTTTTGGGCCATCACTGACCCGGGATCCAACAAGGGTAGCCGACTGCTCGGTGCCTGGAACACCAACAACATCGGATCGTCCATTCCACGCCTGAGCACCATGAACCGTGCCGACGAAGGCCGCGCTTCTTCCTACTTCGTGGAGAACGGATCCTACCTCAAGCTCCGTACTCTGCAAATGGGCTATCGCCTGCCTGCTTCCCTGCTCAGCAAGCTCCACATGACCAGTGCGCGCGTCTACGTCTCAGGTCAGAACCTGCTGACCATCAAGAGCAGCTCTCTCACTTGCCCAGACCCAGAGAACCCCGACTGGAATTATCCTCTTTCGTCTTCTATCTCATTCGGTTTGCAAGTAGGTTTCTAAAACAACAATACATATTTCTTCAAAAAGCATCAAGTCATGAAAAAGATATATATTATCGCTTTGGCAGCCACGATGACCATGAGTCTGACCAGCTGCAACGATTTCCTCGACTATACACCTACTGCTGTGGTGAATGAGGACAAAGCCTTCTCCGATCCCGAGAAGATGGTCAACAGCGCATACGCCATGCTTGGCGACTGCTGGTATTCCTATCCCTTCAACCTGTGGCCTTACGGCGACTTAGCTTCCGACGACTGCCTCAAAGGTGGCGGCGGAACGGGCGACACGGGCTATCACGACATCGAAGTGTGGTCGTCGCTGACCTCCACCCGCGGCGAGCTCGACGAACTCTGGTACCGGCTCTTCTCTGCCGTGTCGCGCTGCAACCGCGCCCTGGTGTCTCTCGAAGAAAACGGCAACAATGTGCTTGGAGAGCAGACCACTACAGAACGCGAGGCAGAGGTCCGCCTCCTGCGCGCCCACTTCTACTTCAAGCTTATCTCCGTGTTCCGTCAGGTGCCATGGATAGATGAGCAGGTCTATAAGGACAAAGCCACGGAGAAAACTCCCAACACGCAATACACCTACGAGCAACTCTTCGGCAAGGTGATCGACGACTTCCAGTTTGCCTACGACCATCTGCCAGAAAAGCAGCGCGAGGGCGGACGTGCCAACAAGATTGCTGCTGCAGCCTATCTGGCCAAGTGCTACCTCTCCCTTGCCTGGGGCGACGGCTATGAGGCCACCGACGGCGTAAACCATATCAACAAGGAATACATGCAAAAAGTGGTAGACTATACCGATGTGGTCAAGTCATCGGGCTACGGCTATCTGGAGGACTACGGCGATATCTTCCTGCCCGAGCACAAGAACAGCAAAGAGAGCATCTTCGCCGTTCAGGCCAGCGACTACTCTGAGGACCACACCCGTTACGGACGCGCCAACTGGTCCAACACACTCAACGGCTGCTGGGGCATCTGGTCGTGCGGATGGGACTTCCACAAGCCTTCGCAGAATCTCGTCAATGCCTACAAGACTCGCAATGGTCTGCCTGAGTTCAACGACTACAACGACAGCGACGAATATCCCATCAACGGAAAGCCCACGGCACAGAAGTGGGATCCGCGTCTCTTCCATACCGTCGGCATGCCCACCTTCCCCTACAAGTATGAAGCCGAATACACGCTCACCAAGGCCAATTCCCGCACGCCCAACACCTACGGCTATTACACCTCGATGAAGGAAGTGCCGCAGCGCTCCAAGGGAGAATCCTACAACCGTCCTTGGCAAGCCTTCGACATGAACGACTATGTGATCCGCTACACCGACGTGATGCTCATGCGAGCCGAGGCGCTCATCGAACTCGACCGTCTGTCCGAAGCACGCAACATCATCAACGACATCCGACAGCGTGCCAAAAACTCGATGAAGCACATCGAATATGCCGCCGACCAGTGCGACATCGCCCTCTATCCCGAATCCTACTTCCAGGACAAGGAGACCGCACGCAAATGTCTGCGCTGGGAACGCCGTCTCGAATTGGGCATGGAAGGCAGCCGGTTCTTCGACCTGCGCCGCTGGGGCATCGCCTCGAAGACGCTCAACGACTATTTCAAGACCGAGGCTAAGGATGTCTACGACGGCCAGCCCTATGCCGAATACTACAAAGACGCTCACTTCACTCCCGGCAAGAATGAGTTTTGGCCCATTCCCTACAACCAGCTCTACTACATCCCCGGACTGTATCAGCAGAACAAAGGCTACGACAATTAATCCAACACCAACGATGAAAAAACTTTCAATCCTCTTGGCTGCCCTGCTCATGAGCACAGGCAGCCTCCTGGCCCAAAACCAACAATGGTTCAGCCGCCATATTCTCTCCGATAAGCACGCCATGGTGTCCATGAAGGCACAGAAACACTATCTGCTGTTGCCTGTGGAGGAAAAAGAGGCAGAGTCAAAGATACGTGTAATCAAAGACGGAGTTGTCGTTGACAATATCAACATCAAGCTGGCCACAGGCAAGGCTGACTACTATGTGCCACTCGACCTGACGCGCTTTGGCAAGGGCGGCCTTCTGCTCGACCTGACCTTTACGGGCAGTTACCGTACCGTGGGTAACATCGAGGACTATAACTGCTGGAAGCTGATGAAGCAGAGCGACACCTTCGACACCACCAACCGTGAGCAGTGGCGCCCTGTCTACCACCACACTCCTACATGGGGATGGATGAACGACCCCAACGGCATGTTCTACAAAGACGGTGTTTGGCACCTGTACTACCAGCACAATGCCTATGGCTCTATCTGGGGTAACATTTCGTGGGGACATTCCACAAGCACAGATCTGATGCATTGGAAGAGCCAGCCCGAAGCCATCTGGCCCGATGCCCTTGGTATGGTATTCAGTGGCTCGGCTGTTGTCGACACGGCCAATACTGCCGGCTTCGGCAAGAATGCCGTGGTGGCGATGTTCACCTCGGCTGACGCCAACCAGACACAGAGTCTGGCCTATAGCAAAGACGGCGGTACGACCTTTAAGCGCTATGAGGGTAACCCGACGGTGACAAGCAATGTGCCTGACTTCCGCGACCCACGTATGCTCTGGAACGACGACACCAAGGAGTGGAACCTCGTGTTAGCCGCAGGACAGCAAATGGACTTCTACTCCTCGAAAGACTTGAAGAACTGGAAGTTCGAGAGCAGCTTCGGTGAAGGTTATGGTTGCCACAAAGGCGTATGGGAGTGTCCCGACTTGATGAAGATGGACAATGGCAAGTGGGTGCTTGTGTGCAACATCAACCCCGGAGGCCCCTACGGTGGCTCGGCTACACAATACTTTGTCGGCCAGTGGGACGGTCATAAGTTCACTTGCGAGAGCAAGCCCGAGGAGACCAAGTGGATGGACTATGGCAAGGACCACTATGCCACGGTCACGTTCAGTGGTGCGCCCAACGGCCGTCACGTCGCCCTGGCATGGATGAGCAACTGGCAGTATGCCGCCGTGGTGCCCACCCTGCAATACCGTTCGGCCAACTCCATCCCGCGCGACCTCAGCCTCTTCAACGAGGGCGGTGAGGATTATGTCAGTGTGAAGCCGTCGCCCGAGGTGCTCAAGGCCTTCAACAAGCCGGCAGCCGGAATCAGCGAGGCCTGCATGGTCGAGGTGAGCCGTCTGCGTCCCAACGCCACCATCTTATGCGTTACGACGCCAGTGAGCAGAGCTTCTCCGTAGATCGCATGAGGAGCGGGCAGGCCGACTTCAGCGATGCCTTCCCCGCAGTGACCACTGCCCCCACACATGGCAAGGTGAGCCGGGTGCTGATCTTCATCGACAAGAGCAGCGTAGAGGTCTTCGATGCCGACGGCAAGTTTGCCATCACCAATCTGGTCTTCCCCACCAAGCCCTACGACCGGCTCAGTGTGAAGGGTGGTAAAAGCCGTGTCTGGAAAATGCGCTAATGACTGGTGAAAAATACGGTGGGCGTTTTGCGTACGGTTAATATGGACGGCTCCTAGTCCGTACATTGACAATGGGCTATCAGCGCATGTCAAAATTATTTATGTTAAATCGCCTCTGAGAATCGCAATCCATTCAACAGAACGGTTGCCGGCTTGAAATATGCAATTTTTGAACGATTAAGTAATTGATTGATAACTAGTCTATTGCATATTTTAAAGCCGGCAATCCACTTATTTCTTCTTTACGATATCGCCGAATAGAGGATGTAGTTTTGGCGAAATGCCATTGGTCCTTCGCCGAAAAGGACTTGGAATTTCGGCGAAACGGCATCGCCGTTACGCCGAAGAAGCGCGGGCGGTGTGATTTTTGGATGATTTCGTCTCAATTTTGGCTCTTTTTCGTCACGGAATAGTGTTAAAATCCGGATGACATATTGTAATAGATATTTCGAATTTCTTCCTTATTCACGACCCGCATTTCACACCTTATTTTGTAGACGGTATATGCACTGTATCTCGCTTTTAGGCGGGTAGACTCAAAATCTTTGTTAGTGACCACAAAAGTAGGAGAATGTATGTTAAAAAACTTGCTGATAGTTTTGAGTTTTGTGTTTTTTCCGTATCTTTGCACCGGATTTCTTAATAAGAACAATTTATCTTCGTAAGAGGAAGCGAAGCTCTGTCATTATTATTATTACTCATATAATATTTAATAGGTATATAATTGTATAATATAAATAGGTATGAAAATTAAGTACAGTATGATTGTGGCTGTTGCTGCTTTGGCTCTTGTTTCTTGTGGCAAGAAGAGCGGCAGTAGTCTTGCAAACCTGCAGGACAACGAGTTTGCTGTCCGTACGGTGGGAGGGTCAACCGCCGATTTGCAGACCACTTACCCCGCGACGATTAAAGGTATTCAGGATGTTGAGGTTCATCCCAAGTTGGCTGGTTATATCACGAATGTGTATGTGCATGAAGGTCAGGCCGTAAGGGCAGGACAAGTGATGTTTACACTTGACAGCGAGACTTATCGTGCTGCTGTCAACCAGTGCCAGGCCGCACTGAATACGGCTATCGCACAAGAAAACACCACTAAGCTGACGTATGATAACAACAAGAAGTTGTTTGCACAGCATATTATTGGTCAGTATGAGCTTTCAACCGCTCAGAACAGCTATCTCACCGCGAAGGCTCAGGTAGCTCAGGCTCGTGCCTCTCTGGCTTCTGCCCGCGAGACTTTGTCGTGGTGCACGGTCGTAGCGCCGGCTTCCGGCGTCGTCGGCGACCTGCCATTCAAGAAAGGAGCGCTTGTTTCGACGGCCAGCACACTTACAACCGTGTCTGACGTGTCGACCGTGGAAGTGTTCTTCTCCATGAGCGAGGGAGATATCCTCAACATGTCGAAGACCGCGGGCAGCGTTTCTGATGTGCTTAAGGAAATGCCTGTCGTGAAGTTGCAGTTGGCTGATGGTACCACTTACAACCATCCCGGACGTGTGGTGAAGATGAGCGGCGTTATTGATGCTACGACGGGCGCTTACTCGCTCATTGCTCATTTCTCCAATCCCGAGCACTTGCTGAAGAGTGGCGGAGCCGGACAGATCATTGTGCCGCGTGTGAGCAACAATGCCATTATCATTCCACAGGAGGCTGTCTCGCAGGTACAGGACAAGTATTTCGTCTATAAGGTTGGTAGCGACAATAAGGTGAAGTACAGTGAGATTACAGTCAATCCTGAGAACGACGGAATCAATTACATTGTTACATCAGGGTTGAATGTGGGCGACCGTTACGTAAGCAAGGGAATTACGAAGCTGACGGACGGCATGGCCATCAAGCCAATTACGGAGGAGCAGTATCAAAAGAAGATTGACGATGCGGCCAACCTTTCCAAGGAGCAAGGAACAGCAAAGGGCTTCGTCAAGGCTATGACTGGAAAATAAATAAAACAGAGCTATGACATTTACCAATTTTATTAAGCGTCCGGTGCTTTCCACCGTGGTGTCTATCGTGCTTGTGCTGTTAGGTACCATAGGATTGGTCTCGCTGCCTATTGAGCAGTATCCGGACATAGCCCCACCTACCATTATGGTGCAGGCCGCCTATCAGGGTGCTGATGCTGAGACGGTGATGAAGTCAGTTGCCGTGCCGTTGGAGGAACAGATCAATGGTGTGGAGAACATGACTTATATGACCTCTCAGTGCACCAATGACGGTATGTGTATGATTACCGTTTATTTCAAGCAAGGGTCTGATCCGGATATGGCTGCCGTGAATGTGCAGAACCGTGTGTCCCAGGCTCAGTCGCTGTTGCCTGCTGAGGTGACAAAGGTTGGTGTGACGACCACGAAGCGTCAGACTTCTAACGTCATCATGTATGCCGTTACCTCTGACGGCCGCTACGATGGTCAGTTCGTAACCAACTACAACAATATCAATATTGTCCCTGTTATCAAGCGTATCAATGGTGTAGGTGATGTGAGCAGCCCTTCGTCGGCCAATTACTCCATGCGTATTTGGTTGAAGCCTGATAAGATGAAGCAGTATGGCTTGATGCCTTCTGACATTACTGCTGTACTTGCTGAGCAGAATATCGAGGCAGCACCAGGTAAGTTTGGTGAAAACTCTAACATGAGTTTTGAATACGCTTTGCGCTACAAGGGTCGTCTCTCGACGCCTTTGGAGTATGATAACATCATTTTGACGAGTAAGACCACGGGTCAGACGCTGAAGCTGCAGGATGTTGCTAAGATAGAGCTTGGCTCGTTGATGTATAATGTGAGTTTGGACAACGACGGCAAACCTGCTTGTATGGGTATGGTGCAGCAGATTGCAGGCTCTAATGCTACGCAGATTGCTACCGACGTAAAAACAGCATTGGCTGAGGCCCAGAAGAGTATGCCGCCTGGAATGAAGACCGTCATTATGTATGATGTGACCGACTTCCTCTTCGCATCCATTCACGAGGTTATCATGACGCTTCTTATTACGCTCATCCTCGTGTTCATCGTGGTTTATATCTTCCTTCAGGATTTCCGCTCGACGCTCATTCCTATGATTGCCGTGCCGGTGGCCTTGATTGGTACCTTCTTCTTCCTTTGGATTTTTGGGTTCTCCATCAACCTCTTGACGTTGTCAGCCTTGCTGTTGGCTATCGCCATCGTGGTGGATGATGCCATCGTGGTTGTTGAGGCCGTCCACGCTAAACTTGACCAAGGATATAGCAGCTCACTGACGGCAGCTATCGATGCCATGAACGAAATTTCCGGTGCTATCATATCAATTACCCTTGTGATGGCAGCCGTGTTCGTTCCTGTGTCATTCATGGGTGGTACAAGCGGTACCTTCTATCGTGAGTTCGGTGTGACCATGGCTGTGAGTATCGTCATCTCGGCTGTCAACGCTTTGACATTGTCTCCGGCCCTTTGCGCCATGTTCCTGAAGCCACACAAGGAAGAGGAGAACGAGAAGAACAAGACATTTGTAGCCCGCTTCCATGCTGGTTTCAACCGTGTGTTCGAGAAGACCACTAATAAATATAAGAAAGGTGTAGAGCATGTTATCAACCACCGCATCATCACCGGTGCGATTGTGGTAGTCGGTATTGCTGCTCTTGCTATCATGATGACCACAACCAAGACCGGTTTGGTGCCTGATGAAGATACAGGTACTATCTTCCTGACAATCTCGGCTAATCCTGGAACCTCACAGGATCGTACCATGAAGATTGTTGATGAGGTTGATAAGATGCTGGCCAATAACCCCGCTATTATGCACCGTAATGCCATTATCGGTTACAACTTCATCGCTGGTCAGGGTTCAGATCAGGCTACGTTCATCATCAAGTTGAAGCCTTTCGACGAGCGTGGTGGCGGTATCACCGACCGCATCAAGCGTGCCATCAAGGACAAGGACCCCATGGCCCTTGTGGTCAATCCATACGAGCAGAACTCCGTACTGGGCATGATCTATAAGCAGACCGCCTCGATCAAGGACGCACAGATCCTGGCCTTCGGTCCTCCTATGATTCCTGGTTTCTCCGTGCAGAATGGTGTGACCATGACCATGCAGGATAAGACAGGTGGTGACCTGAACAAGTTCTTCAATGTTACAAAGAGTTTCATTGCTGAACTTAATAAGCGTCCGGAGATCCAGCAGGCTATGACTTCGTACAACCCGAACTATCCGCAGTATATGGTAGATGTTGATGTTGCCAAAACAAAGCAAGCAGGCATCTCTCCTTACACAGTGCTCTCAGTGCTTCAGGGTTATTATGGCGGTCTCTATGCTTCTAACTTCAATGCCTACGGTAAGCTTTTCCGTGTGATGATCCAGGGCGATGTGGCCAGCCGAATGACGCCGGAAGGTCTGACTCGCATCTATGTCCGCACTTCTACTGGTGAGATGTCACCGGTGAGTGAGTTCATCAAGTTGCGCAAGGTGTATGGCCCGTCTAACATCAACCGCTTCAACCTCTTCACGGCCATCAATGTCAGTGTGAACGCCAATGACGGTTATTCTACTGGTCAGGTGATGAAGGCTATTGAGG
This sequence comes from uncultured Prevotella sp., assembly GCA_900319905.1. Lineage (GTDB taxonomy): Bacteria > Bacteroidota > Bacteroidia > Bacteroidales > Bacteroidaceae > Prevotella. Next base: position 34,125 of record ONQB01000034.1, read on the forward strand.
AAGTGTCTAAGGACAACCTGCCCGATGGATATGGCTACGAATACTCCGGACTGAGCCGTTCAGAGGCCGAGTCGAGCAACTCTACGGCCCTCATCTTTATCCTCTGTCTGGTATTCGTTTACCTTATTCTGAGTGCACAGTATGAGAGCTACATCCTGCCGTTGTCAGTGCTGCTGTCTGTGCCATTCGGTTTGGCCGGTGCCTTCGCATTCACCAACCTCTTTGGTCACAGCAATGATATCTACATGCAGATTTCGCTCATCATGTTGATCGGACTGTTGTCAAAGAACGCCATCTTGATTGTGCAGTTCGCCCTTGAGCGCCGTGAGACTGGTATGGCTATTAAGTACTCGGCTATCCTTGGTGCTGCTGCCCGACTGCGTCCTATTCTGATGACGTCGCTGGCTATGGTTATCGGCTTGCTGCCGCTGATGTTCGCTTCCGGTGTGGGTAAGAACGGTAACCAGACGCTGGGTGCCGCTGCCGTTGGTGGTATGCTCATCGGTACGCTCATTCAGATCTTCGTTGTGCCCGCCTTGTTCTGCATCTTCCAGTACTTGCAGGAGAAGATCAAGCCTATGAAGTTTGAGGACGAGGAGAACGAGGAAGTGAAAGCCGAACTCAACCAGTACGCTCATGGCGCAGAGGGAGAGAATGTGTTGCAGAATTTTGTTGACGCATATAAACAGTAAAGAAGTAATAAGATGAAAATATATCATTTCCTGCTAACAGGTCTTGCAGTGCTGTCTCTTACAGGCTGCAAGAGCCTGTACGGCAAATATGAGCGACCACAGGTGAACACCACAGGCCTGGTGCGCGACTCAGCCAGCAATGTCGACACGCTGGCCGTCAGCGACACTACGAGCTTTGCCAACATTCCTTGGCGCTCTGTATTCACCGACCCACAGTTGCAGACTCTCATAGAGAAAGCGTTGAGCAATAACCCCAACCTTCTCAATGCCGCATTGAATGTGGATATGGCTGAGGCACAGCTCAAGGCAGCCAAACTGGCTTTCCTGCCTGGTTTCACCTTCTCGCCACAGGGTACCATCTCGTCGTGGGACTACAGCAAGGCCAACAAGACCTATTCGTTGCCTGTCAGTGCCAGTTGGGATGCTAATCTCTTTGGCAATCTGACGGCGGCCAAGCGCTCCACACAGATGGCTATGTTGCAGGCTCGTGACTATCAGGTGGCCGTGCAGACGAAGCTGGTGGCCAATGTGGCCAACATGTACTACACGTTGTTGATGCTCGACAAGGAACTTCGGATTGTCGACGACATGGAGAAACTCACCAAAGATACGTGGGACATCATGAAGGTGCAGCATCAGACGGTTGCCGGAGTGCGTTCGACAGCCGTGCAGAGTGCTGAGGCCAACTACCTGAATGTAAAGACACAGAAGGAAGATCTCAAGCGTCAGGTCCGAGAGACTGAAAACAGTCTGTCGTTGCTTCTTGGTGAGGCTGCCCAGGCCATTCCCCGCGGCAACCTCGACGACCAGAACCTGCCCAGTAACTTTGCTACCGGTGTAGGTATCCAGTTACTTAACAACCGTGCTGACGTTCATGCCAACGAGATGGCACTTGCCGAATGCTTCTACAATGTGGAGGCAGCCCGTGCAAGGTTCTATCCATCGCTGACGATCAGTGGTACGGGTGCTTTTACCAACAGTGGCGGCTTGGGCATCACCAACCCCGGTAAGATGTTGTGGTCGGCAGTAGCCTCACTTACACAGCCCATCTTTGCCAAGGGACAACTGGTGGCCGGTCTGCGTGTGGCTAAGGATCAGTACCAGCAGGCTTACAACACTTGGCAAAACAGTGTGCTTACCGCTGGCAGTGAGGTAAGCAACGCCCTCGTGCTCTACAATGCATCCGAGGCCAAGAGCAAGCTGGAGGCCAGCCGCATCGAGGTGCTCAAGCAGAACGTGGAGGACACTAAGAGCTTGATGGCCAGTGCAGGTTCCACCTACCTTGAGGTTATCACTGCAGAGAGCAATCTGCTCAATTCTCAGCTCAGCAAGGTGCAGGATGATTTCAGCAAGATGCAAGCTGTGGTCAACCTCTACTATGCACTCGGCGGAGGTGCCAAATAACTTTTAAATTCTTAGACTATGAGTTCAATTAGTGATAAGGCTGTCGTATCGCCGAAGGCGAAGATTGGTAAAAACGTGACCATCTTTCCTTTCGTATATATTGAGGATTACGTGGAGATTGGTGACGACTGCGTCATCTTCCCGTTTGTCAGTATTATGAATGGCTCAAAGATCGGTTCTGGTAATAAGATTCACCAGGGTACCGTGATTGGTGCCCTGCCTCAGGACTTTTCCTTCAGGGGTGAGCGCAGTGAGGTGCTTATTGGTGAGAACAACATCATCCGGGAGAATGTCATCATCAACCGTGCCACTCATGAAGGTTGTCAGACCGTCATCGGCAACAGCAATATGCTGATGGAAGGTGTGCATATCAGCCATGATACGAAGATCGGTGACTACAATGTGTTCGGTTACGGCACGAAGATTGCAGGGGACTGTGAGATCGGCAAGGGTGTTATCTTCTCGTCATCGGTCATTGAGAATAGTGGAACGCGCGTAGGCGACCTTGCCATGCTTCAGGCAGGTACCCGCTTCTCCAAGGATGTTCCGCCATATGTCATTGCCGGTGGCAACCCTATTGAATATGGTGGTCCCAACAATACGCTGATGGAGACATGGAAGATCGATGAGAAGGTGCGCCGACACGTTGCCAACGCTTACCGTCTGTTGTTCCACAGTAAGAACAGTGTGTTCGACTGCATGCTTCAGATTAAAGATCAGGTGCCCGATGGGGAACAGGTGAGAAACATCATCAAGTTCCTCGACGAGACCAAAGTGGGAATTATCAGCAAATAGGCTGGTGATTTATATATTATACTTATATACTCATACTTATGTTTGTAGGGGATGGCCTGTGATTAGGTCATCCCCTATTAATGATAGGCGAATAGTAGGCGAGGTAGGCAATAGTAGGTGAGGTAGGCAATAGTAGGCGGGGTAGGCAATAGTAGGCGGGGTAGGCAATAGTAGGCGGGGTAGGCAATAGTAGGTGAGGTAGGCAATTGCTATTGACGGTACTGCATGTGTCTCATGTCATGGCCGCCCCATGTGGTGTCGTTCACAAATTGAAAGCCGATGGCCTTGTAAAGCCGCTCGGCCCAGGGATGAGTTACGTCCACCAGCAGGCCTACGGGCTGATCGCCATGCTGCGCGATGGCCGCACGTAGCAGCGCGGTTGCGATGCCATGCTTACGGTAGGTAGTTTTCACGCACAGCGAGTCAAGATAATATTCGCCGGCAGTTGTTTCTTCGTCCATGCCGCTGAAGTCCTGTCCGAGCCGCTCCTTAGCCAGATGGATAAAAGCCTTGCGCAGTCTCAACAAGTCTTTTCCGTCATAGCCCACAAGCATCCCGGCAATGTCGTCGCCCGCCATGGCACAAAGCGTGTTACGGTAGCTGTACTGGCTGTCGTCCATCTCGACTAGTGCCGTCATCATATCGTGGAAATCGTCGAGCGTGTGTTGCTCGCCGGCAAAGTGGCGGCAGCAGTCATAATCCATGGCTTCCATGATCAGCCATGCTATCTCAGAGGCTTGCCCGCGTGTAGCAGGCTTTATGATGATGTTATTCATTATAATGATTGGTTATGGTTGTTATTCTATGCTCCTGACGTTGATGCCTTCAAAGTTCTGCATGAACGAGAGGATACGCTTCTGATAGTTGTTGCGTCTGACTTTCATCTCTATCGTCACCGTGTACAACTTACGTTCGTTTTCTCCTTCTTGTTGCATGTTGTAGGAGTCAATCTCGGCGTCTTCCTTCATCAGTGAGTTAAGAATCGTGTCAATGCCGTCCTTGCTGGGTGAGGAGAAGGTGATTTCGATTTGCTTGGTACCAAATCTTTTCAAGATGACACTCATCAGTTCCAGGCACAACAGCACCAGTATGGTAGCCGTGACCGACAGCATGTACATGCCAGCTCCGGCTGTGAGTCCAATGGCTGAGGTCACCCACAATCCAGCTGCGGTGGTGAGTCCTCTTACCATATGCTTTTGAAAGATGATGGTTCCAGCACCGATAAAGCCAATGCCTGTTACCACCTGTGAGGCGATACGGCTTGGGTCGAAAGACGTGTGGAAAGCATTAAGCGCATCTCCGAATCCGTATTGTGAGATAACCATGAACAGTGCAGAGCCCAGTCCGACCAGAAAATGCGTGCGGAAGCCGGCTTCCTTGGCGCGGTATTCCCGCTCAAGTCCGATGGCACCGCCCAGTATGGCCGCAATGATAATGCGGAGAATGTATTCCATGTTGCTTATATTGTCAATCATACCTTTCGTCAGTTAAATTGATTACGATGACGCTAAGTTAATGAATATTCTTGAGATATCGCTCCTGAAACGTGATTATTTCTTTCCTTACGCTAAAGCCGGCCGATTATTCTCGTCTTACTCCGTGTTGCTGACAATCAGTAAGGTCATAGCGCTTTTTCAAATATAACTTGTCGGTCGAGTGTGAAAGCTTATTGAAGTCGAATAAGTTGACATTCGGAACATATTTTGCGCAAGGAGGATCAGCCGGATCTTTATGGCATACAGCGTTTCCTGAGCTTCTTCCTCAAGAGTCCTATGCACGACTATACAAAGGGTGAAGAGGCTGTTAACAATCTCTTCGAGCAATACACTATGCTTAAGAATGCTATTCGCAGCATGGGCGGGTATGAGCCCGATGAGGAGATCGACTAAAGACGAACCTTTATTTACATGATTTTATAGACACCACACTTGGGTAACAATAGCTGCTCGAGTGTGGTGATTTTGTGTCCGGTATGTCGTGCCGACAATGTCATAAGGCAACAGGAGCATGAAGTGCCTTTGGCGCTCTTCTTCATAAAAGTTAAAACAGATTAACTTTCACTGCACATTATAAAGCTTCTGCAATTAATTGATTATTTTTGCTAAAAATAATCGTCCAATCAAGAAACCACAGTTAGAACTATGAAGAAACTCCTAATGGCAACCTTAGCTTGTGTCATGTCTGCTGCCGTGTGTGCACAAAGCGTGAAGCCGGCTATACCTCGTGACGAAAACCTTGAAGCCCGTATAGAGAAGACGCTGCAAGGCATGACCCTTGACGAGAAAGTAGGGCAGATGCTGGAAATCAACATTGATGTGGTGGGCAGTTACAAGCCCGACAAGAAAGGCAACAAAGTCTTCCAGCTTGATATGAACAAGCTCGACACCATCATTGGTAAGTATAAGGTAGGCTCGTTTCTCAACTGTCCCGGCAAGGGGCTGACGGTGGCCGAATGGCAGAAGGTGATTCCGACCATTCAGAAGTTGTCGATGAAATATATGAAGATTCCCACCATCTATGGTCTCGACAACAACCATGGCTCTACCTATGTGTTGGGAGGCACGCTTTTTCCGCAGCCCATCAATCTCGGAGCCTCGTTCAATGTCGACCTGGCACGGGAGATGGCCATCACGACGGCCTATGAGTCGCGTGCAGCCGACTGTCCATGGGTGTACAATCCCACGATCGACCTGGGCCGTGATCCTCGCTGGCCCCGTATCTGGGAAAGCTTTGGTGAGGATGCTGTGGTCAACAGCAAGATGGTCGAGCAGGAGGTACTCGGCTATCAGGGCAGCGACAACAACCACTTAGGTAAATACAATGTGGCGACGAGCGTGAAGCATTACTTTGCCTATGGTGCACCCTTCTCCGGTAAGGACCGCACGCCGGCCTATGTGTCACCGCTCATGCTCCGGGAGAAATATTTCGAACCCTTCAAACGTGCCATCCAGGCAGGAGCGCTGACCATCATGGTTAACTCAGCATCCATCAATGGCGTGCCGGTACATGCCAGCTATGAGTATCTCACCCAATGGCTAAAGAAGGACCTCAACTGGGATGGTATGATCGTCACGGACTGGGCCGATATTGTCAACCTCTATCAGCGTGAACATGTGGCGAAGGATAAGAAAGACGCCATTCGCCTGGCCATCAATGCCGGTATCGACATGAGCATGGATCCTTATAATGTTGACTTTGCTCCGTTGCTCAAGCAGCTCGTGGAGAAGGGAAAGGTGTCGCAGGAGCGTATCGACGATGCAGTGCGGCGTATTCTCCGTGTCAAATACCGTCTCGGATTGTTTGATGAGCCCAACACCGGTGGCAAGGGCTATGAGAAGTTTGGCTGCAAGGAGTGTGCCGACCAAAGTCTTCATGCTGCCGAGGAATCAGAAGTGTTGCTTAAGAACAACGGCATACTGCCCTTGGCTCCTGGCAAGAAGATTCTCGTAACGGGCCCCAATGCCAACCTCATGCGTTGCCTGACCGGTGGATGGACCTATACATGGCAGGGTTCGAATGTTGAGCCGGAACTGTCGTGCTATAATACCATCTATGAAGCACTGGCCAATAAATATGGTAAAGACAACGTGACGTTGGAGCCTGGTGTGACCTACGATGAGAAGGGTGCTTACTGGAAAGAGAATACGCCAGAGATTGATAAGGCCGTGAAGGCTGCCGACGGAGCCGATGTCATAGTGGCATGCGTGGGTGAGAACTCCTATACTGAGACGCCGGGCAATCTTACCGACCTCACGCTCTCTGAGAACCAGCGCAACCTTGTCAAGGCCTTGGCCAAGACTGGCAAGCCCATTATTCTTGTGCTCAATGAGGGGCGTCCGCGCCTCGTGGCTGACATTGAGCCACTCAGCGCCGCCGTCATCAACGTGCTGTTGCCCGGAACCTACGGCGCTGACGCACTGGCCAATCTCATGGCTGGAGACGCCAACTTCTCAGCGAAGCTTCCCTACACTTATCCGAAAGAAATTAACACGCTCGTCAATTACGACTATAAGGTCAGTGAGGAGGCCAATACCATGGCGGGTGCTTACGACTACGACGCTAAGGTGACGACGCAGTGGCCGTTCGGCTATGGATTGTCCTACACCTCTTATAAATATAGTAATCTGAAGGTCGACAGAACATTGTTTGATGTCAATGACCAGCTGACAGTATCGGTTGATGTCACCAATACCGGCAAGCGTGAGGGCAAGGAACCCGTACTACTTTATTCGAGTGACCTTGTGGCCTCTGTAGTGCCCGACAACCGCCGCTTGCGTGACTTTACCAAGATACAGCTGCAGCCGGGTGAAACCAAGACGGTGACTTTCCGCTTGCCTGCCAAGGATCTCGCTTTCGTGGGGCAGGATGGTAAGTGGGTGCTTGAGGAAGGCGACTTCGTGCTGCATGTGGGCAACCTTAACCAGAAGATTGTCTGCACTCAGACCAAGCACTGGGACACCCTCAACATCCAATGATAAATTCTTCAATATATGAGGGTGTATCAAAATTGGAGGAGACCGGGAGCTCAGAAGTCAATGAGTCCTGTCATTACTAAATGATACCTTATTATCAGATGCTTATGCATATACCTCAATCGATCATCGACGAGCAGGCCAGCCGTGTCAAAGCTTACTTTGAACATTGGCTTGCCTTCATGAGTGACTGCGTATGTTTCTGGGAGATACCTGGAGATCTCGATATTCACACGCAGGGGCACTGTGAGCGCGTGCTTCTCCATGCACTGCGCATTGGTGAGGCCCGTCATGCCAGCGACAGGCAGATGACGGCCCTGGCTGAGGCTTCGGTGTTTCACGATTCGCGTCGCAAAGACAACTATCTCGACACGGGACATGGGGCACGTGCGGCCAATTATTATAAGGATTATTGTGGGAAAGGTGGATTGGAATTCCTGCCGGAGGCATATGCCGCCATCTGGTATCACGATCGCAATGATGAGTTGGGCGACAAGTATATTGCTACCCATGCCGGAACTGAGGTCGATAGTTGGCTGGAAGTGTACCGGTGTTTTAAAGATGCCGACGCGCTCGACCGCTACCGGCTGGGCACGTGGTGCCTTGATAAACGCTTCCTTCGCACAGACGTTGCGAAGACTATGACCGATTTTGCCCTCATGCTCGTGCAGCGTACCATTCCTGAGGATGAGCTGCGCCGTACGTATTCGCAGACCGATCCATTCCGTCCGGAGGATGCGGAATGATGCAGCCTGCACTTTCTAGCGACCGAGACACCCGCCTTAATAAGAAGCCGTGCAAGGAATGCCTGCCGCTTCAACCAACGACTTGATGCGATTGAGCTCTTCGTGACTGGCTTTGAGCAACTTCTGGTCAGGTGTCTCACGGTCGATGGTGTAGACCATCACTTCCATCGGCGCAATATATTTTACAGCGTCCAGCCAAGGCTGGACGTATTCATCGCCAGTGTTGTCGGTGCCGTCACCTTTCATAAACATAGTCTGGATGATGACGTGACCATTGAACCACTTCAGGTTCTTTATGATTTGTTGCACGTCATAGGTCGGTTGGGTGGGGCGGTCCACGCGTCGGATATAATCCGGATCGACGGTATCCAACTTTAAGATGTTGTTGTCCACTTTGAGCAGTGCGTTCCTCACGCTATCCTTTCCTGAGAACGTGGAATTGCTCAACACGCTGATTTTGGCCTTGGGGCACCAGCGGTTGCGCAGTGCGATGGTGTCGTCGATAATTTCGGCAAAGTGAGGATTGGCGGTGGGCTCACCGTTGCCGGCAAACGTCAGTACGTCGGGATGAGTACCGTCGTTGTGCATCTGTATGAGCTGTTTCTCCAAAGCGCTATATACCGCTTCGCGGGTGGGGTAGGGCGTATGGGTGCGGTGATCCTTATTGAAACCGCATTCACAGTAAAGACAATCGAATGTGCAAATCTTGCCGTCGGATGGCATGAGGTTGATACCCAGACTGAGACCCAACCGACGACTGTGTACTGGCCCGTAAATGGGACTTGGATAAATAACTGTGCTCATAATTCCTTTATTTAAACAGAAGTCTCACGCAATGTCGTCAACATGACAGGAGACTTTGATGATTCTTTGTGCAAAGTTACGATTAAATCTAGAGTTTTCGTCATTTATTTTGTAGAACTATCACTGCAATTTTGTAGAACTATCACTGCGTGCATAGTTTTGTGAATCATTCCATTCTCTTTTTAGATGAGCACGTTTTGTCTTTGTTGCTTCGTAACAGGGGCATTGTATGGCCCCTGAGTGACGTGCGGGTGATAGTGGAAAACCAGTGAGAACCCTATCCAGCACAACGATTGTTTTAGGGAAATCTCTAATGTGGAATAGGGAAATCATCCTTTCAGATCCATCAACTTCCTGTATTTTTGCATCTGAATAATGGGAACAATAACGCTTCCATATCGATCTCAATTTGACGAATTTAATAGCTTCTAATTATGAAAAACTATTTTCACATTTCATTGATGATCGTTCTTGTAATGACGGTCAGTCTCCCGGCTTCTGCTCAATACTATCGCAATGGCCGGCCTATTCCGCCAAGCAAGCGGGCTTCTTACTATTCGCAGCATCAGTACGGGGCAAGCCGTGACGGTGACACCTATTTTGGTTTGCGTCTCGGCTTTGGCGTCTCTACGGTGAGTTCAGACAATACCCTCAATTCCGCAACCCTATTAAAGTCTCAGAGCGTTGTGGCCCAAAACCGCCCAGAATGCGATTTCTCTTGTTCAAACAGGCTTTTTGCCATATCCTAACTGATATGAGCGCATAAAGCCCCCTTACCCCCATTAGGGATGTTAAATTGTTAACCCTCCAAAACGTTTGGCTCATCCG
>ONQB01000063.1:0-880 GCA_900319905.1 uncultured Prevotella sp.
GTGGCGCTCAAGACTATTGCGCAAATGGATGGCACTGGCAATCACGTCACCGGTGCTGTGGCGGTTTTCCACGATCACGGGCAGTTTCACCATGTTGGCTTTCTTCAATTCCATAGCATCCACAAACGATATGACGTTGCTGTTGTCGCGGGGTGTAGCTGTCAATTCCAGTATGAAGCGGGGTGAGAGGTTGCGAAGCATCTCCACCCGCAGGTCAGCCTTGAAGTTGTGGCTTTCGTCAACAATCACCACAGGATGCAGAAAGGCAAGCACTTGAATAAGGGCCGTTGGAGCCACTTCGTCTATTCTGGTAGCATTAACCTTATCGCGATATTCCATGAAATTGCCGTTCTCCCGGTAGGCAAGTGGCTTGCTCTGCTCGTCGCTTGCATTCTTCTTGACTCTGATATTCTCGATAAAAGAGGCCGCACTGAGCACGAGGATGGTCAGGTTGTCACGCACCTCATGTAAGTGGAGGCCTTGTCCGGCCAAAGCCGCCGTCTTGTCAATCACGTTCACCCTATGTCCGAACAAGGCATCGATGCGCTGACGATAGGGATGGCTCGTGTCCTGCAGCTTTTCCAAGGTCTGTTTCAGAATGATGTCGCTTGGCACAAACCAGCATACCACCTTGTTCTCCACACCAGCCTTGAGCCGCTCCATGATTGTGCTTAGGGCATTGCAGGCAATGAAAGTCTTGCCGCCGGCAGTGGGTACCTTCAGCGTCACACGGGGCGAGTCGGGCACCGTGTCCACGTAAGGGCGCAATGCGTCGGTGGCCCTGGCGTTGAGGTCCAAGCCCTTGTTCATCCAGTATTGGGCGTATGCGGCCGACAGACTCTTTGAGTGGTTCAGCACGTCGATATAATCTTCCAAGTCG
>ONQB01000063.1:891-2602 GCA_900319905.1 uncultured Prevotella sp.
ATTTTCTTGAACACGATGTTCAGCTTCTGCAACATCTCCGGCGACAGCAAGCAGGTGTCAGCATAGACCACATAGCGGTCGGCCTTCTTCACGACTTTAGCCAAAGTCTCCAGCGACAGACAAGTCTGTCGGTCTTGCTCATAGAAGAAGAAATATCCTGTGCCGTCTTTATAGTCGAGAAGATAGGGATACGCCGCGTCGCGTCGGCGTGTGAGCGGGTCGTGGGTCTCTGTGTAATAGATGTATTGCCGGATTTTCTCTTCGCCCACCTCCTCGTTGATGTTGCCGTCATCGGTGAAGAGCCGCTGCCCCAGTTCATAAAAGTCGAATTGACCGCCCAATCCATCGCGATGCCCTTTGATAACCTTGCTGCCGACCACATAGAGCGTGTTGTCAGAAAGTTGCATCTTCACGCTGTCATAGTCAGACCGAAACATCTCCATCACGTTGTTGGCCTCGCCGAGCCATCTTTCCATTTTCTTCAGTGCGGTTACAGTGAGTTTCTTGGCATAGAGCGTCTCCTTCTTTGTGCCTTGGTAGTCGTAGCCCGTCATTATCTTGCGCACGCGCCCGGCGGTGATGCGCTCGGCATAGTCCATCAGTTCCACGAGGATGGTCTTGCGTATGCCGTGGTCGCGCTTGTTCAGCCGGAGGGCGGCGTGCATGGTGGTTCCGCTTCCGGCAAAGGCATCTAAGATGATACTGTCCTCATGGGTAGCAATTTCCAAAATGCGTTGTATTCTTTCAACTCTTTCTTAGCTTCGTCCGTATGCCCCACTTCGGTATGAGGCCAAAGATTGGTGGGCAGTTTGCCCTCTACATTACTAAGATAAGTCTTTCTTGCAATTCCGCCTATACCACCTTTGCTGAAATAGAATCGCGGCCACTGTCCCCGGTTGTACACGGCTTGTGCTTTTTCCCTTGAAACGTCGAGAGGTTCCTTCAGCATGATGGCCTTCACCTCAGGCCGCACCTGTTCGCCCTCCGCCCGTCGTCGTGCAGGTCGCGCAGCTCATAGGGGCACCAGCCCTCCATATAGTTCAGCATCGCGTTTTGCTCATAGCGCCAGCAAGCACCCTGGTAGGGATAGATCAGCTCGCCCGTAAAGGGGTGTTGGATGGCATACACCATCCCCTGGTGAGTGGCGGCATTGGGAGCGCAAGGATTGTCACTTCTCCATGGCATTGTGTCGTTGTCTGGGTTTTTGTACTTGCTGTCCATCTCTTCCGTGCGCTCCAACTTGTTGGGTTGCCATCCCGGTCTCTTGCTGAAGACCATCAGGTGTTCGGCCTCGGTGGGGATGCCCTTGGCGTCGTTGCGGGGCGAATAGAAGCACTGCCGGCCGAAGATCTCGTCCATCACCAAGCGCAGGTGGGCGCACTCGTCGTCACCGATGCTGACAAAGATGGTGCCTTCGTTGGAAAGCAGCTGCCGCAGCAGCATCAACCGCGGATACATCATACACAGCCACTTGTCGTGGCGTGAGAGGTCCTCGCCCTCGGCACCCACCACCTGATTGAGCCAACGACGTATCTGCGGGTCGTTGACATTGTCGTTATATACCCACTTCTCATTACCTGTGTTGTAGGGAGGATCGATATAGACGCAATCCACCCTCCCCTCATACTCAGGTAGCAGAGCCTTCAGCACCTCAAGATTGTCACCATGGATAATCTTGTTCCCGCTGAATGTTTCAGAGGTGTCATCGGGC
>ONQB01000014.1 GCA_900319905.1 uncultured Prevotella sp.
ATTCAACACAGAAGAACAGGTTATACAAAGCCATGATGGACAAAAGGCCTTCTGTACAAATAGACGAGTAGAGTACAAAATAACAAGGACAGACTCTAAACTCGTTGTTAAGCGAAAGGTGGTATCTTCAGAAAAAAAAGTACTATGTAAAGACAAGGAAGTCCCAATGATAAATCCAGATTTTACCACTGTACTACTTAGCAGTTTGGTTAAGCCTAGGAAGATGAAGATAAAAGATATGCTTAGAAACAAAATAGAATGTTCAATTTCAAAATCAGACGATGGCTGTGTCCTTTTTATGGATAAACTCCGTAAAGTCCCTAAAAATAAAAGGAAAGAGAAAATCAAGGGAGGGACGATAATATGTAATGAAAGTACTGAAATGCAGAAATATTCATCTTATGGAACTATATCGCTTGATGCTTTAAAAGAGATTATATCAAACTTTAATGTTTTGATTACACTAAAGAATGGCTCGGAGCATCATGTGGAAGTGAAAGAAGATATTATAGTTCTCAAATAACAACACATATGGAGAGAGAGCAATAGTTGACCTACTAAAAGAGGAAAAGACAAATTAGCATTAAAAATGGGAATTTGTGTTGGATATGCAAAATTATGGAGGGTAGAAGAATGACCAGTTCTTTAAATATATTGCACTTTTCCATCAGCAAACAGGTGATGGCAATATTTCTTTTGGCCATATGCTTCTGTATGAATGCATTTGGCCATGCAGGATGTAATGCAAGCGACAGCATAACGGTTAGCCAGTTGTATGAGGTCAATAACAAGGCAAATCCATACGAAATCACATTCAACACAGAAGAACAGGTTATACAAAGCCATGATGGACAAAAGGCCTTCTGTACAAATAGACGAGCACTACTTAGCGGATTGGTTAAGTCTAGGACTATGAAGATAAAAGATATGCTTAGAAGCAAATTAGAATGTTCGATATTAAAATCAGACGATGGCTGTGTCCTTTTTATGGATAAGCTCCCTAAACTCCCTAAGAAAGAAGAAAGAATCATGGGACAGACGATAATATATAATGAATGTACCGAAAAGCAGAAATATTCATCTTATGGAACTATCTCGCTTGATGCTTTAAAAGAGATTATATCAAACTTTAATTTTTCGATAATACTAAAGAATGGCTCGAAGCATCATGTGGAAGTGAAAGAAGATATTATAGTTCTCAAATAACACTTATGGAAAGGTAAACGCTTGTCAGTTCAGACAAAGACAAGATTGTGGCTCAGAGACAAGGGAAGGTAGAAAAAATTATTTTCTTCTTTCCCTTGTTAATTTCAAAGAGTTTGCCTATTTTTGCATTATTACAAATACAGATGAAAATGGAAGACAATGGACCCAGATATATCAACCCGCTGACAGACTTCGGTTTTAAGCGCATCTTTGGCACACCTTTCAATAAGGATTTGCTCATCGACTTCCTCAATGCCTTGCTTGAGGGTGAACGTGAGATAAGCGACGTGACTTATCGTAATGGAGAACAGCTCGGTGCCAGTCGGAAGGATCGTCGTGCCGTGTTTGACGTTTATTGTCAGGCAACCGACGGTTCACGCTTTATTGTGGAGATGCAAAACATGTACCAGCCGTATTTCAAGGATCGCTCCATATACTACTCTACGTTTCTCGTTGCGGAGCAGGGACAGCGTGGTGATTGGAACTACGAGCTTCAACCGGTTTATACCATTGGTATTCTTAACTTTGCTTTTCCGGAAAACAAAAGAAGTGATGACGGTGTTTTCAAGGAAGAGGTGAAATTGAAGAATATCAAAACAAACGATGTCTTTTCTGACAAGCTCACCTATATCTATGTTGAGTTGACCGCTTTCAACAAGCAATTAAACGAACTGAAGACTACACTCGACAAGTGGATCTTTGCGCTGAAAAATATGCAGAAACTCTTCTCAAGACCCGCAGAGATGCAGGGGCGCGTCTTTGAGAAGCTCTTCACTACGGCAGAGATAGCAAAGTTTGAGCCATCAGAGCGCCTTGCCTATGAGCAGAGCATTCATGCTTACCGTGACATTGCCAACGGTATGGCGGCGGCTGAGGAAAGAGGAAGAAAAGAAGGACGAGAAGAAGGACGAAAAGAGGAGCGCTTGAAGATAGCTCGTTCACTTCTTGCCACGGGCATGAAAAAGGAACAAGTTCTGCAACTCACCCAACTCTCCGCCGAGGAGCTTCAGGATGAATAAAGAATATGAGCAATAATGCACAATTAATAAAAAGTTACACCTATGTAAACTGCATAAGTGTAACTTTTTTTATTATCTTTGCATTCTAATCAACAAAGACTACTATGCAAGAAAATAAGGAACTGAGAGAAGCATGGGATTTTGTGGAACACACCGGCACCAGCATCTTCCTCACGGGAAAAGCTGGCACCGGAAAGACTACTTTCCTGCACAATGTCGTGGAGCATTCTACCAAACGACTTATCGTTGTTGCTCCCACCGGCGTGGCTGCCATCAATGCAGGTGGAGTCACCATCCATTCCTTTTTCCAACTGCCCCTCACTCCTTACGTGCCGGGGGCAAGCATCCGCGAGCGCTACGACTTCAGCAAGGACAAACGCCGCATCATCGCCTCACTTGACATGCTGGTCATCGACGAGATATCCATGGTACGAGCCGACCTGCTCGACGCTGTCGACTTCGTGCTGCGCCGTTACCGCGATCCCTCACAGCCCTTCGGCGGCGTACAGCTGCTGATGATTGGCGACCTGCAACAGCTCACCCCCGTCATCCGGCCCGAAGAGGAACGTACGCTCAGCCAATACTACAACACTCCTTATTTTTTCGGAAGCAAGGCTCTGCAACAAGTCAGCTATGTCACCATCCAGCTCACACATGTCTACCGCCAACAGGACGAGACCTTCATACGCGTACTCAACCACATACGCGACGGACAGCCAACGAGCGACGACCTGGCACTGCTCAACCAGCGTTACAAGCCTTCCTTCATACCTAAGCCGGAGGAGGGCTACATACGACTGACCACGCACAACAGGCTGGCCGACAACTACAACGACAACGAGTTGCAGAAGCTTCCCGGCAAGCGCTACACGTTTACAGCTAAAGTGGAAGGCGACTTCCCTGCCAACAACTGTCCGGCAGAGGAGTCACTGCAACTCAAACAAGGCGCACAAGTGATGTTTATCAAGAACGACACCGCTCACCGATACTACAATGGTCTCATCGGTCACGTGGAAAGCATCGATGGCGAGCACATCATCGTCAAATGCACTGGAAGCGATGATAGCATCAAGGTGGAGCCTGAAATTTGGGAAAACACCAAGTACGCCCTCAATCCCACCACCCACACCATTGACACGAAGGTACAGGGCACGTTTACGCAATATCCACTGCGACTGGCATGGGCCATCACCATACACAAGAGCCAGGGACTCACCTTTAAGCACGCTATCATCGACGCCGGAATGTCGTTTGCCTCCGGACAAGTATACGTCGCACTGAGTAGATGCACAAACCTCGAAGGTTTGGTTCTTGCGTCAAGAATCATTCCAAGCAACATCATCAACGACAGCCGCGTACACGATTACATATCAGCACAGCAGAAAGCAGCCGAAGACAGCATTCGCATTCTGCCACAACTGAAGGAGAACTACTACCGGATACAACTGACCGATCTGTTCAACTTCAACCGGTTGTACGCAATTCAACAGGACCTCTACCGCACCATCGTGGAGTATTTCCACAGCTACCCGCGCCTTACCGACTTTATGCGCGAGACGCTCGAACAAGTGAAGAAGGAAGTACTCGACGTTGCCTACAAATGGCGCAACGTCATTCTGCAGATGCCTGATGACAAGCTGCACGACGAAGCCACCCTGCGGAGGGTGAGACGAAGTGCCGACTACTTTGCGGCAGCCTTGAAGAAGAACATCCCCAAATTGCTCAACGCCACCAAGGGCGTGAACGGCAAGAACCGCAAGGCGCTCGAGCAGCTCGACGAGCGCTACAAAGCCTTCTGGCTGGAATACCTCGCCAAAGAGAAACTGCTCGACGAGATGGCCGACACAACGTTCTCCATCGCCAAGTACCTCAAAGCCAAACAAGAAAGCTTGCTTGACGCCATGGACACTATCAATCCGGGAAGCAAACAGAAAAGAAAGAAAACAAAAAAGACAAGCAGCAGTCCGTCCTACGACGACATTATGTAGTTGAAGGTCCACGTCAACGACTAACTTATGGATTCGTTAGCAGGTCCACCAACGGTCGGTGCTTCATGCTTGTTCATGCAAGATTTCATCATGCAAATTGACATACAATGGCTGAAAGATAATTTCAGAACTTTCAACGCACGTTACTTCGACAGTCTGTTGCCGGAGCCACGTTTCTATATTGGGCGCTCGAAGACACGGCTGGGGTCATTGTCTTACAAGCGCGGACTTATCTGGGGACGGAAGCCTTTCTTCCGCTCCGGCATTGTGATGCGCGGCAAGGGCGAGGCTTTCACGCTCACCATGAGCAACTACTTCGACCAGACGGAATACCAGTTCCGCAACGTGCTGCTTCACGAGATGATACACCTGAGCATTGCGTCAAGCGGTGTGAAAGACACGTCGTCGCACGGCATCGTCTTCCGTGGGTTGATGGACCGTCTCAACCGCGAAGGTTGGCACATTCAGGTGACAACCCCCATGAACGGCACGCCCAAGGCCTTCACCGGGTCAACCAACATCATTCGCCAATACCTCGTCTTAGGCATCGTCATGGACAACGGCAAGCACTTCTTGTCGTCCGTCAATCCAAAGTTTGCCAGGCAACTCAATGTCCAACTACAAGCAGTGCCCCACCTCAGGCAGTACGCTTGGTATACCACCTCCGACCGATGGTTTGAGGACTTTCCAAAGGTTCGATCACTACGTGGACGCCTCATCAACGAAACCATTTATAACGAGAAGACCGCCACCATGCAACCTGTGAAAGTCTGACCAAGCCCAACACACCCGAGGCTTCTTCGCCCTACGAAGATGCCGTCAATTGTCGTGAAGGCAAGTTACACCCTTATGACCACAATGGGCCACCTGCAGGCGATGTCTATTTTGCGGCAGCGTCGTGTTTCAGCTCATCCGGTTTAATCTCTTCCACACGCTGCACAAGGGTGTCACCGTGCGAGACATAGAAGCTGACGCGGACCACATGACCATAGTCAGCACTGCCGCTAACACGCATGTGACGGGCCTTGCCAAATGACAAGGTATCGCGGCGGCTGGGATAGCTCAACAACTGCAATTGACGACGGGTAGAGCCCTCACCCACGTAGAAGATGTCGGCAGAATCCTTAACTGTTGCCGACTGACGGGCCTTAGCAGCCTGTCGGGCCAATGCTGCCGTATCGGGCGGATAGAACTCCGACGCAGCCACGGTGTCACCAGGATCATTCTTCGGCGCCATCTTACAGGCTGTAGGGAATAATAATGGTGCCGCCATCAACAAAGGCATAGCCACTCTTACTGCCATGCATCTTACTCCATGCCCTTTATCAAACAACGTTCTCATTTTTTCATCCTATTTATCTTCTGCCAACCCTTTGCCAAGCCACCTTCGCCTGTTTCCTTATAGAGCGACGGAAGGTCGTGACCTGTCTGCTTCATCACTTCCACCACACGGTCGAAGCTCACACGATGGCGTCCGTCACTGAACGACGCATAGAGATTGCAGTCGAGCGCCCTCGTGGCGGCAAAGGCATTGCGCTCTATGCAAGGTATCTGAACCAAACCACAAACCGGGTCGCACGTCATGCCAAGGTGATGTTCCAAGCCCATCTCTGCGGCATACTCTATCTGTGCGGGCGAACCGCCAAAGAGCTGACAGGCTGCACCCGAGGCCATGGCACAGGCCACGCCAACCTCACCCTGACACCCTACGTCAGCACCAGAGATGCTGGCGTTCTCCTTGACGATGTTGCCAATAAGACCGGCTGTCGCCAAGGCATGAATCATCTTTTCATCGCTGAAGTTATGTCCCTTGGCCAGATGATAGAGCACACCCGGCACCACGCCGCAACTGCCACAAGTGGGTGCCGTGACAATGGTGCCACCCGAGGCATTTTCCTCACTCACAGCCAATGCATAGGCATAGACCATGCCACGCGACTGGAGATTGGACTTGTAGCCTTGCGCCTTGACGTAATAGGTAGCGGCCTTGCGCTGCAGATTCAGCGGACCGGGCAAGCGCCCTTCATGATTCAGCCCAGCCTCCACGCTCTGCTGCATGGCATGCCAGATATCCAAGAGATAATCGCCAATGCTATTGTCCTCACACTGCTTGACATACTCCCAGTAAGCACAACCATGATTGTCGCACCAGTTCTGGATATCTATCAGGTGGGTCAGGTCATAGATATCAGGCGACTCTTTTACCAGGCCTCTGGTGAGTTGCTGCTCACTCACAAGCTGAGGCAACTGGGCTGCATCCCCCTCCGACAATGCACCACCGCCTATCGAATATACGAGCCACGACTCTGCCTTGTCCGACGCTTGGTTGGGCTCCACCTCAAACTTCATCCCATTAGGATGAAAAGGCAGAAACACCTCTGGCCTCCATTCGATGGAGACGGGTGCTATGGGCTCCAACACCTCACGAATGGCCACATCCGTCATGTGACCCTTTCCGGTAGCCGCCAAACTGCCATAGAGCGTCACCTTGAAGCCGGCGGCCTGAGGATGACGACGGGCAAAGATGCGGGCTGCACGCTGAGGACCCATCGTATGACTGGACGAAGGGCCTTTGCCGATTCTGTATAGTTCTCTAAGCGATTTCATGTATTAGCATAAAAAGTCTCACAGACTACTCCCTCACACAAGCACAAAAGAAAGGTACGGCTCATGTAAGACAAGCGGTCTGTGAGATCTGTTATTATTACTCAGTAACGAAGTTAGCGAGCTCGTCGGCCTTGAAGTTCATCACGTAAGCATGTGCGCCCACGCACTCTTCTTCAGCCATGCGTACGAAGACATTGGCACTCTTCTCAAACTCCTCAGGGCAGGCTGTAGCGTCGCGCAGCAACAGCAACGAGAGCATGATGAAGCCTGTCATGTTGTAGAGACGACGACCCAGGAAGTCATGTTCGTCCTGATTGTCATCAGCCTTCACCTTATCCACAGCCTCAGCATAGAGGTCGATGCACTTGGCGATGCGATCCTTCAGCGGCTTGAGCGCCTCAGCGGTATCGTCGGTCAGCATCTCCTTCATGATATTGAGGTAGGTGCCGTTGGTGATATAGCGGATGGCAGCCACTACCTGCAACTGTGTCGTACCCTCATAGATAGAGAAGATACGTGCATCGCGCAACAGGCGCTGTGCCTTGTACTCCATGATGAAACCAGAGCCGCCATGCACGCTCACGCAGTCGTAGGCGTTCTGGTTGGCAAACTCTGAGGTCATGCCCTTGCCCAGCGGTGTGAAGGCATCAGCCAGACGGCTGTAGGTCTTCATCTCCTTGCGCTCGTCGGCAGTAAGCTTACGCTCACGGGAGATGTCCTCAAGAGTCTTGTAGATATCCACGTAGCGGGCTGTCTGATAAAGGACGGCACGGCTGGCATCGAGCTTAGCCTTCATGCGGGACAGCATGTCGTAGACGGCGGGGAAGGTGATGATCTTCTTGCCGAACTGCTGACGCTCACGGGCATAAGCCACAGCCTGGTCGTAGGCTTCCTGCTCCAGACCGACGCTCTGTGCGGCAATGCCCAGACGGGCACCGTTCATCAGACTCATCACGTACTTGATCAGACCAAGACGGCGATCGCCACAGAGCTCTGCCTTAGCATTCTTATAGACGAGCTCACAGGTAGGTGAGCCATGGATACCGAGCTTGTTCTCGATGTGGCGCACGTCCACGCCACCATCACGCTTGTCGTAGATAAACATGGACAGACCACGGCCGTCGTGTGTGCCTTCCTCCGAACGAGCCAGCACGAGGTGGATGTCGGAGTCACCATTGGTGATGAAACGTTTCACACCATTCAAGCGCCAGGTGCCGTCAGCATCCTGCGTGGCCTTCAGCATGACATGCTGCAGGTCAGAACCGGCATCGGGCTCAGTGAGGTCCATTGACATGGTCTCTCCAGCGCAGATGCGAGGAATGTACTTGGCCTGCTGCTCTGGAGTGCCGAACTCATACAGCGTGTCGATGCAGCTCTGCAGTGACCACACGTTCTGGAAGCCGGAGTCGGCTGCCGAAACGAGCTCAGAAAGCATAGAGAACACCGTGATGGGCAGGTTGAGGCCACCGAAACGACGGGGCATGCTCACGCCCCAAAGACCAGCCTTGCGCGTGGCGTCGAGGTTCTCGTACGTCTTGCTGGCGTAGATCATGCGGTTGTTCTCAAGATGCGGACCTTCGAGGTCAACGCTCTCAGAGTTGGGCTCAATGATATTCTGTGCCACATCGGCAGTGATGTCAATGACGCGCTTGTAGTTTTCGATAGCGTCGTCGAAGTTGACCGGTGCGTCCTCATACTGATCCTTGTCAGCGAAACCGCGCTCCTTCAGTTCGACGATCCGCTGCATGAGCGGACTATTGAGATAGTATTGTAATTTCTTGGCGTCTATCATAGTTGTTTACTTCGTATTTTGTTTGTAATACTTAATGAGTTTTGGCACGACCTCTTCCACTGTACCGGTGATCACGTAGTCGGCTATCTGATTGATAGGAGCATCGGGATCGCTGTTTACCGAGATGATGATGCCTGCATCCTGCATGCCTGCGATGTGCTGGATCTGTCCGGAGATACCACATGCGATATACACCTTTGGATGAACGGTGACACCAGTCTGGCCCACCTGACGGTCGTGATCGACCCATCCTGCATCGACAGCGGCACGGCTGGCGCCTACCTCGCCATGGAGCTCCTTAGCCAGGGTGAACAACATGTCGAAGCCTTCCTTGGAACCCATGCCATAACCACCGGCCACAACGATAGGCGCACTCTTAAGGTTGTTCTTAGCAGCCTCAACGTGACGGTCAATCACCTGGACGGCATAAGACATCTCGTCGACGTAGTCGCTCACCTTAGGATAGACCACCTCGCCTTTGGCCTTGCCCTCATACAGTGCCTTCTGCATGACACCAGAGCGAACCGTCGCCATCTGCGGACGGTGCTCAGGGTTGACGATGGTAGCCACGATGTTACCACCGAAAGCCGGACGGATGGCGTGCAGCATGTTATCGTAATGCTTGCCCGTCTTCTTGTCATCGTAGTCGCCAATCTCCAACTGCGTGCAGTCGGCGGTAAGGCCGGATGTCAGTGCTGACGACACACGGGGACCAAGATCACGGCCGATGACCGTAGCGCCCATCAGGGCAATCTGAGGCTGTTCTTCCTTGAACAGCTTCACCACGATGTCGGTATGAGGAGCCGATGTGTAAGGGAACAAGCCCTTGCCATCGAAGACAAACAACTTGTCAACGCCATAAGGCAGCAACTGGTCTTCCACTTTACCTTTAATGCCCGTGCCTGCGACAACAGCCTCAAGCTCCACGCCGAGCGTGTTGGCCAACTTACGGCCCTTGGTGAGCAATTCCTGCGACACCTCAGCAACCTGGGTGCCTTCTACTTCGCAATATACAAATACGTTGTTCATGTCTTATCCGATAATATTTTCAGCCAACAGTTCTTTCACAAGTCCCTCGACGTCGGCATCCGAAGCGGTAAGCCGCTTGCTCTCCTTGGCCTGGAACACAATGCTCTTCACAGCGCTCACCTTGGTGGGCGAGCCAGCCAGTCCGCACTGCTCATAGTCGGCACCGCAGTCGGCGATGCTCCACTGTCCAAGTGTCAGATAAGGACGCTGCTCATAGAGTGAAGCCCAAGGCTCATCGCCCTTGCGCTCCATGGGGCAAGTGGCGTACTTGTATTTCATTACCCGCTTGGCATTGCAGGGACGTGCGGGGGCGGCCGTGCCGTTCACCGTGATGAGCACGGGCAGCGGAGCCACTACGGTCTCCACGCCACCATCAATATGGCGGCGGATAGTAACCTTCCCGTCTTCAATCTTCTGCACTTCCTCTGCATAGGTCACCTGATTGAGGCCCAGCTTCTGGGCTACCTGAGGACCGACCTGGGCAGTATCGCCATCAATAGCCTGGCGACCACCAATGACCAAATCCACATGACCTACCTCTTTGTTGATCTTCTCAATGGCTTTAGAAAGGAAATAAGCAGTAGCCAACGTGTCGGCACCTGCACTCTTGCGGTCGGTCAGCAACCAACCACAGTCTGCGCCGCGATAGAGACCCTGGCGAATAATCTCACCAGCGCGCGGAGGACCCATCGTCACCACGCCAACCTTAATATTGTCGGGATCGGTGTCCTTGATGCGCAGCGCCTGCTCAAGGGCGTTCAAGTCTTCGGGGTTGAAGATGGCAGGCAGCGCTGCACGGTTTACCGTGCCCTCGGCTGTCATGGCATCCTTGCCCACGTTTCTCGTGTCTGGTACCTGCTTGGCAAGTACTACAATATTCAACTTCATAAGTAAAAGTATATAATTATGTTATTTTCCAATCGTCTATTGATAATCGACGAGCAAAATTACTAATATTCTCCCTCTTTTCCAAAGAATTGGCCTGAAAAGCGCCTTTTCTTGCACAAAACGAGAGATTTGTGCAAGAAAGGAAGCGCATACGTTATCAGCCGACTGTCATGTCCATCAGGGAGCAAGCACCCATCGCCATGACCGCAAATTATCGTCCAAGACCTGGCGCATTCGGGTCAAAAAGCGACCGACTTGTACGTAAGAAAGCAGTCAGGCCGAAAGGTTGCCG
This sequence comes from uncultured Prevotella sp., assembly GCA_900319905.1. Lineage (GTDB taxonomy): Bacteria > Bacteroidota > Bacteroidia > Bacteroidales > Bacteroidaceae > Prevotella. Next base: position 10,822 of record ONQB01000014.1, read on the forward strand.
ACGGCTTAAGACTGTCACTATATAGACAAGTAAAATAGTTTAACCAGTCAAGAACTGACAAGTGAATTCAGGAAAAGGCACTATCTTTGACAGTTCTGGAAGCAAGATGGACGATATGTGAAAGTCAAACGGCCGTCACGCAAAAGTAAAGCGGTCGCCACAAATGCGTATGGCGGTCGCCACAAATGCGTATGGCGGTCGCCACAGATGCGTATGGCGGTCGCCACACTTTGTCGTTTAATCGATTTGACCGTATCGTTTAATGCATTGACTACCATCCATGGCCCAAATGATGGTAAGCAGTCCGTCCACTCGTCTGTTATTTTTTTGTTTGCAGCGAGACTATTTTAGCAATCAACAGCGTAATGCTGGCTATCAATATATAAATAAGGTATAGTTGGATCAGGCTCGGATGCAATGGTCCAAGGCTGGAGCCGGGCAACGACGCCACCCATGACAGACAGGCGTTAAGGGCACCGCTTACCATAACCAACGCCTTACCGACAGGTGCGGCAACAGCGGGAACGACACTGCACGCCATCAGAAGCAAGGCACCATAGATGATGACGAAGGCAAAAGGTATGACGATGGCATTGGTCAATAAGAAATAAGTGGAAAACCGTTCGAAATAGTAGGCCACCAATGGTGCGGTGCCCAACTGCGCTGCCAGGGAGACGGCCATCATGCCCCAAAGCGTCTTAAGTGGTTTGAAGGTGGTGTGGACCAGTCGGTTGAGGGGCTGGTAGTACACCATGATGGCCAGCACAGCCATAAAAGACAATTGAAAGCTCACATCCCACAAGCTGAGCGGATTGGCCACGAGCAGGACAATGGCGGCGAATGACAGGACATTGAATGAAGACTTGCCATGATAAGCCACCAGACAGAAAGCATACACCGTCAGCATAAGCGCCGACCGCACGACACTTGCACCCATGCCCACCAGCACGACATACACCCACACGGCACTGAGGGCAATGGCCTGCATCAGCCATTGCCAGCGTCGCCAACGACCAAGCAGCAGGGTGAGTACGGCATAGATAATGCTAAGATGCAAGCCGGAGAGCGCCAATATATGCGAGGCACCTGTGGCTGAATAGAGTTCCTTCGTATCATAGCTCAGGGCATGACGGTCGCCCAGCACCATGGATGTGATGATAGCCATTGCCTGGTTGTCAGCGTCGCTGTCGCCCACACTGTCATTCTCCTTGCCAGTCGGCTTGGCAAAGTAGCGCTCCACCAGTCGCTGACGCTGCTGAAGGGCACGCAGACAAAGCCGTTGCCACCACGAGAGCGATGACAACGGGACGCGGGCAGGCCGCCAGTCGTCGGCGAACACAAGTGTCTGCGCCCTAAAGCCATGCACGCGCAACCAGCGCTGGTAGTCGAAGTGACCCTGACGATGCAGGGCAACGGGTGGTTCCACCATCGATATAGCCTCAAAGCCTTTGCCCACAGCGAGATAGCGCCATCTGTCGGTCAGAGAGTCGCGCACAACAAAAGCTTTTGTCTTGATGGCATGCCGCAACCGTTGACCATTGATGACGGTGATGAAGCAGTCGAAACGTACGGTCTTGCCAGCAGTTCTTGGGGCATCGATCACGACCGCCTCGTAATGTATGTCACGGGCTTGAGAGAAAGGGAAGGCCAATTGCCGACTGTGGCCTATCAGCAGCAAAGCGCCCATAAGAAACACGATGAGGTAGAGCAGCACCCCTATGCCCTTCACATGTCGTTTGTGAAAGAACAGGGCCACCAGGATTCCCAGCATCACTACGGCCCATCCGGCCTTGAGCCACTGATCAACCCGCGCCAAGGCCTGTGCACCACACCGATCCATCCCCATGTGGGCACATGCCGCATCGCCGGCAACGATGCCTGTCATCAGCACCATGGCAACGGGCAGGAGCGGGTAATTGTTGAGATGGGAATCGCTGTCCATAGGCTTAGTCCTCCACCCCACCCTCCACCTGTGTCGGCGGCCAGTTGACAAGGAACAGACAGGTACGGGCACGTGTGATGGCCGTATAGAGCCAATGGAAGTAGTCGGGCGTCAGCATGTCATCGGTCATGTAACCTTGGTCCACATACACATGTTCCCACTGTCCGCCCTGTGCCTTATGACAGGTCACGGCATAAGCAAACTTGATTTGCAGGGCGTTAAAATAAGGATCGTCACGCACAGCCCTCAGGCGGTCCGCCTTCAATGGCAGGTCTTGATAGTCTTCCATCACATTGTTGAACAGCTTTGTCTGCTGGTCATGGGTAAGCGATGGTGCCTCACTGCTTAGTGTATCGAGCAGCACCATGGTCTGCAGCTCCTGATCGTCGTAGTCGGGGAAGCGCAACGTAGCGTCTGCAAAATGGAAACCGTAGAACTCTCTAAAATGGCGCACGCGCTGGATGATGCATCGGTCGCCGTTGGCAATGAAGGTCAGCTGTCGCACGTTGGCCGGCTGATGCGCATTGGTCTGCATTCGCATATTGTCCTGCAGGGCCTTCACCTTTCCCGCGATGGCCGACTGCATGGCGGCATACGCTGTTGATGTCGAGGTACTGGCAGGCAAGGGCGCCACGGTACCGGCAGCCGACGGTTCTGGCTTCAGATACTTGTTTTTCACCACCATCACGCGGTCGGATCCGCATAGCATGTCGTCGCAGTCGAGCACCTGGGCACGGATACCTTGGTTGTAGATATTGGCCCTCTTGTTGGAGCGTGTCACGACAATGGTCTCATCGATGCCTACCCTACTGTAGCTGGTTGCCAACCGCTCGACGAGTTCATTTCCCGGCACACGCACGACATCTGCAAAGCCACGGAGCCGCAGCTTCGGCAGCACAGCCTCAGCCACCTGCTGGTCCAGCGATGGTGCCATCCGCCGCACGGCAGTTGCGTTGTAGAGAATACCTGACTCACTGCGTTGACGCACCACTTCGTTGAGGTCGCACTCATACACGTTGAGTCCGTGGCTCATCAGCTCACTGCCCGACAACGCCGGTGCTTCTTCCTCACCGACGGGAGGCAGCTGGGCCTGGTCACCAATGAGCAACATGCGACAGTTGTCACCACCGTACACATAGCGTATCAGGTCGTCCAACAGATTGCCTGACCCGAAATTGCTGTCGGCCGTTGAGCGACCGCCAATCATCGAAGCCTCGTCAACGACAAACAGCGTGTTCTTATAACGGTTGAAGTTGAGGTTGAACCGGCTGTCCACGCCCGCACTGCGTTCCCTATAGATAGTACGGTGGATGGTGGCCGCCGGCAGATGGCTATTGACCGCAAATACCTTGGCGGCACGTCCGGTGGGCGCCATGAGCACAAGGTGCTGGCCCAGGCGGTGCATTGTGTCGACCATAGCACTGGCCAGCGATGTCTTACCTGTGCCGGCCGAGCCGCGCATAATCATCACCACATTGGGGGAACGGTCGGCCAGGAAACGTCCGAACAATGCGATGGCGGCCTGCTGGTCGCCAGTTGGCGTGAAGCCAAAGCAGGCAACAATTCTGTCGTAAAACTCGGCTTGTGTCATGGCAAAGTCACAATGAATAACGTCCCACGACAGCAATCACTGAAACAGTGAGAAGTTGACGCTGCCATAACTACGGTGCTCAACAAAGCGAGGATGGGCAGAGAAATCGTGGGTCTTACCATGCTCAAAAACAAAGACACCACCCTCCTTAAGCAGTCCGCCGTCGAGGATGAGATCGGGCAGTTGCGGCAGCGTCTCCAGCGCATATGGCGGATCGGCAAAGATAAGGTCGAACTGCTGATGGCAACGTTTCACAAAGCGGAACACGTCGCCCTTGATAAGAATATTGTCGTTGGTGCCAATCTTCTTCATGCACTCCGCGATGAAGCGTGCATGATCACGGTCCATCTCCACACTCACCACAGGCCTGCAACCACGCGAGAGCATCTCCAGCGAGATACTGCCGGTGCCTGAAAAGAGATCGAGTGCTGCCGCATCCTCAAAGTCCAGATAGCCGTTGAGTACATTGAAGATGTTCTCTTTGGCAAAATCGGTGGTTGGCCGCGCCTTGAACGTGCGGGGGATATCGAAATGACGTCCTTTATAGATTCCAGTGATGATTCGCATAATAAGTTGTCTGAGGTTTAACCAAGATAATAAGTGATCAAGTCAAAGGGTATGCCCTTGATTTGTGTCAGAGGTGCACGGTTGAAGCTGGCAGATGGATTGATGACGCACACTACCTGTACATACTTGCGGAGCGTAGCCAGCAGTTCGTCCTTGTCAGGCAGGTCGCCGACAAGAAACAACTCGTCGCGCTGCTGGTCCAATGCCAGCTGCTTCCACACAAACAGAATGAAATAGGTCAGGTCCTTGGCATGGCGCGTCTCATAACGGTTGGAGAAGATGAAGCGGTTGCGCTCGATGCTGAACAGCTCCAGCACGCTGTCATGATAATAAGCATAGAGCTTGCGGCGGTTACCCACCATACTGCGGATGCGCAAGTAGTCCCACACGGGCCGCATGAGCAACGTATAGCGCACATCGGGATAATGGTCGTCAACCACAAGCTTCAGGTCGCGATTGACAGCAAACAGGGCGACAGCGTTCAACTGCGCCAGCACATTGCTCACGACCACACAGCCCTCAGTCTCTGGGAAACTGTGATAATACAGCGTGTCGTTGTCGTCTTCATGATATTCCTCTATGGGAATGAGCAGGGCATTGCTGTCGACGAGCACCTGTGCTTTTTTTGTAGGGCGCTGCAGCAGTTCCTCTGTCTTGTATGCCTCACGCAGGTTGGCCGGCAGTGACATGCCGCTCTTGGGCACATAGCGGTCATAAGCTATCTGCGTGGCACTCGATCCGTCGGGCATGGTAAAGATGAGCGAGCCCTTGGCGACACGCATCGTCAGACGGGGCTGGTGGTTGAGTTTCTGATCCATTGCTATGATATTTGTTGCGATTGGGTAGAGAGCTAAGCCTTCTAGGGTCACTCCCAGTTGCCGGCATTGTTGTTGGGTTCCTCCAGGTCGCCGATCTTCAGTCCTGGGAATCGTCCTTGCGCGATGGCCTCATCGGTGAGATTGTCCACCGATGTCTTGTCGAGTCCCTCTAAATAGTCACTATACTTGGCACTGCACTCCATGAGTGGTATCTGCTTGCCGCTCTTGCCCATAGTGGCAGAAGCACGCAGGACGAAAGTCTTGTGGTTGCTATAGGGGATGTAGCGCAAAGAATCAGCCAGCAAACCTTTGCGCTTCAGTTCGTCAAAGTCACCGGTATAAGTGCCATGCTTCGCACAGTAGCGTTCCTCGGCCTGACGGATGGTCAGCAGCCGTTGCTTGACCTCACGCTCACGCTGTTGTTGCTCATTGTCGAAATGTATGGGGGTGCCTATGCTGAAGCAACACAGCATCACCAATACGGCCACACAGCCCACAAGGATAATATTGCGTTTGTTTTCGCTCATTGTTTATCATGTTTATCACCGTTGTTCATGGTCGGTGCTTATTCATTCATGCAAAGTTACACTTTTTCATCAAAGCAGCCAACGCCAATGAGATTAATTTCTATCGGCAACGCCTTCAGCCAGCATCAGCGTTACTTGTCAGGCGCTAAGATTTCTTCCGGCGCAGCGTAATGACATTCACCTCCGGCCAGGCACCTATACGGAAAGGTACAGTACCACCAATGCCGGTCGACACATAAAGCATCGAGCCGTCTTCGGTGTATTTGCCGCCCCATTCCTGATAGGCTACCTTCGAGGGTGACAGGCGACCAATGCGCAGCTGACCGGCATGGGTATGACCCGACAGCGTCAGCGCGATATCGGTCTGATGGAGCACGCCCCGGCGCCAGTGACTGGGGTCGTGGCTGAGCAGAATCTTGAACATGCCTGTGGGCAGTCCCTCCATGGCCTTGTGCAGGTCGCCATAATCCTGAAACGGTGGCCGGCTGATGTTCTCAACACCTATCACTGCGATGGCATCATCGCCACGACGGATGAGCGCATGCTCGTTCATCAACAGCCGCCAGCCTATCTTGGTCTCCAGATAGCGCAGCACGGCCTGGTTCTTCTCTATGTTGTGCTCACTCTTGTCAGCGCCATACTCACAGTAGTCGTGATTGCCCATGATGGAATAAACACCATCAGCAGCCACGACCTGCTTCAAGGCATGCTGAAAAGGTATGACTTCCTCAGCCGACACGTTGACCAGGTCACCGGTGAACACCACGAGGTCGGCATGCTGCTCATTGACGATTCTTACAAGTTTGTCAACGAAGCGGCGGTTGCGTAAGTAGGTGCCGATATGTATGTCAGACAACTGCAACACCCGGTAACCATCGAAGGCAGCGGGCAGCAGCGGCGAAGTGCAGGTCGCACGTCGCACGATGACGTGGCGCCAACCAAAAAAGAAACCATAGGCCATGAGCAACTCCCAAATGGCTGGCAAGAGAAAAGCCCAGCGCCAACCGGTAAAAGGCCAACACACCACATAAAGCACCGCAGGAACGGCGATGACCAGAAAACTGCCCGTCATCAACCGCATGGCTGTATTATGTCGCAATCCTATCTTCATGAAGAACTAATATAATGATGTTACAAATATAAACTAAAAACTCTTAGGATGCAAATTTTTAGAGAAGAAAATTCAGACCTTTTTGTCGGCTGGTCTATTGATGGGGCTTGGCTAGCCAATGGTCAACGAAACGAGCAAAGTCAATACCATTGTTATCTGATTGCATATTGCAAGTACATCGATAATTCTTTTCAGTTTTTCTTGCCGACGGTTTCTTTCTTCCGACTTTTTGTCTAAATTTGCACTGCCCATTGCAAAGTCATTTACTCATTTAATATACAAAACACTATGAAGGTTTTACTGATCAGTGCAAGCCCCCGTCGTGGAGGCAACACTTTTACCGCCCTGAGCGAGGTGAAAAAAACATTAGAACAAGATGGCATAGAGACTGAACTTATAGAGCTCGGCGCCAAGCCGGTGCGCGGTTGTATCGCCTGCAACGGTTGCCGCAAGGACCCTGCCAAGCCACGCTGTGTCTTCAATGATGACATCACCAACACGATTTCCGAGAAGGCCGAAGGTGCCGATGCGTTTGTCTTTGGTGCACCGGTCTACTATGGTGTGCCCAACGCCACCGCCATGGCACTCGTGCAGCGTTTGCTCTACAGCAACGGTGCTGCCTTCCGCTACAAGCCAGTGGCCAACGTCTGCGTGTGCCGACGTGGAGGTGCTGACGTAGCTTACCAAACCATGAACATGATGTTTGAGATGTGCAACATGCCCATCGTGACCTCACAGTACTGGAACATCGCTTACGGACGGGAGAAAGGAGAGGCTGTCCAGGACATAGAAGGCATGCAGACCATGCGCACATTGGCTCACAACCTGTCGTGGATGCTGAAGAAGTTCCACGGCATCAAGACGACCGACAAACCGGAGTCAGAGCCTTGGACACCCATGCATTTCATCAGATAAAGGTGGCATGAACATGAGGGCTGGTTCATCATCGGCTATACACATAAGCTGGCTTTATACACATGAGCTGGCTTGCGATCGAGCTTAAGCACTGACAGATTAGGGGGCGTGGCATGCCCCATTGGGGAAATGCCTTTATACATGTGCTGAATTGCTATACATGTGCCTTATTGCAGTGGTCAACAAATTATGTTAAAATATTCCGTTGCTACTGCGACATGGCTTAAAGATTTGGTAACTTTGCAGTCGAATAATAGTAATTTATCCAACGCAAGCATTAGAAATGAAGAAGACAGCATTGATTGCCGCAGTAGCCATGACCCTGATGTTGATGACTGCAGCCCGCCCTGCCAACGACGTAATTACGAAAGACGGGAAGACTACCATCGTCAATACAACGACACTCACCAAGAAGGTGAGAGGCTTCCACGGTCCCACGCCGGTGAAGATTTATATCAAAAGCAACAAGATTACCAAGATTGAAGCCATGCCCAACCAGGAAAGCCCGAAGTACTTTGCACTGGCTAAGAAAGTGCTCGACAGGTACACGGGCAAGAGCGTGAAGAAGGCCGCCACAATGAAGGTTGATGCCACGACTGGTGCCACCTTCTCGACCAAGGCTCTCATCAAGAATGTCCAGGAGGGCGTGAAATACTACAATAACAATAAGTAATATTACAATAGCAATAAGCAGCTATTGAACATCAAACACCGTTACCAATGGAAGGTGGTCGCTTGTGCCACAAAGGTAACGGGGACCGAGATATGTACGGCGGGGTTTCACTCCGCCGTATTTTTTATCCTTCTCTAACAGGAACTCAGCGTCTCCAATCCGACAACTCACGAACCGTCTCACCAGGGCATCATTGCACAGCAGATGGTCGATGCTTCGCCATTCGCCGTGGTAGCGATAGCTGCCCCGTGCACCGTGACTGCCGACAGCGTCTTTCGATACTTCCGTAAGGCCATGCTTCACCAGCTCCAAGATGGCCGGGCTTTCACTGTAGTCATTGAAGTCGCCCGTCACGACGATGAGCGGATGACGGCTGTTGGCCGTTACGGAATCGACCAACTGGCACACCGCCCTGGCAACAGCCATTCGATAAGGCCGCGAGGCCAGCTCCCCGTTTCTTCGGCTGGGAGCATGCACTCCCACCACATGTAGCGTATCGCCCGTGGCCACCATGCCGGCCGCATAGAGGATGTCGCGCGTCGGCTGGAAGCCAAGTGGTGGTGTCACCCTCACGAAGCTATAGCTGAGAAGCCGGAAACTGAGCGGACTGTAGAGCAATGCCACGTCAATGCCACGCTCGTCGGGACTGTCGGTCATCACCCAACGATAGCCGGCCGTACGCAACAGAGAGCGACAGCATAGATCGCGCATCACGCTGTCGTTCTCCACCTCGGTAAGCACCGCCAGGTCGGGCAGGAGCATCGTTCCGCTCACCTCACCCGTGGCAGCCAGCGCCTGACCGACGCGGCTGAGCTTGCGCCAATAGCGGGTAGGCGTCCAATGGTAGTCAGACGTCGGCAGGAACTCCTGATCAAGCTTGAGCGAGTCGTGCCGCGTGTCGAAAAGGTTCTCACAATTGAACTCGACAATCGTGAACAGCGAGACAAGCAACAGCGACAGCGACATAGCTCAACGGGCAAAAGGGACGGGTTGATTAATCGTCAACACCAAACAAGGGGTCCTCAGGCACTACCATGACCGGCTTTTGGTCAAACTCCTTAAGCAATGCCTCGGGCACATATTGCTTGTTGACCACCAGACGGAACATGTATTCATTGAACCAGCGGTTGGTCATCACGAGATAGCCCTTATAGCCATAGCTTGCCCCCCAGCTGTTCTCTACCTCCCACTTCAGCGGTTTGCCGGCGGCATCAAGATCCACGGCAGTGAGCGTCATGGCATGAGTGGAACCACTATCGAAGGTACTGATACGGTCGGCCTTGTTCATTGGGAAAGTGGTGCCAAACAGTGTACCGTAGTCATAGTTGTCGGTATCGAGGAAGCCCTTGGTACGGTCGAGCTGCTTGCCTACGTCGTAGCTGGAATAGAGCTTATGCCCGTCCTTGAGCGAGGCTATGGCCAGCTGGGCAATCTCCTCCATCGGCAGGTTCAGATACTTCCAGTTGTGGCCGTCGTAGGTATGACGATCATACTCCACCTCATACGTCTTGTGGTAAGGGCGGCGCGGGTCGTTCATCACCATGATAAACGTACCGTTGAGCTGGTGGCCCACCGTGGCGTCGTAGAACTGCTTCGGCGTGTAGGTCTTGGCCTCACCCACAGGCTTGCCGTCCTTATCTGTAAAGGTATAAGTAAACTCCTTGACAGGCTCGCCAAGCGTGAGGGTCAGCATGTGGTAGATGGTGGAGAGCATTTCTGTCTTGCGTGCCTTGATGGCCTGCTCCTTCTTGCCGGCTGCCACCATGCTACGCAGTTCCAGGCCATACTCACGCAGTTTCGACGACACCAACCGTGCCATCGTGCGTGTGTTGTCGGAACTGTAGGTCTCGGGCATGACGCTCATCGGCACCAAACCATACTTCTCGGCAAGGTCGGCCACACCGCAGAATGTGCCGCCGTCACTGATAGGATTCTTGAAGAAGAACTGCACCCGCGTGTCGTCCATCGGCTTCTTGGCATTGTCGATGACGCCCTGCAGCATGAGATTGGCCTTCTCCAACTGGTCGTAGAAGAAAAGATAAGCCTGAGAGAATTCCACTGTTTGCTTCTGTTCGTGAGCCTTTGCAAAATTTGCACGCAGCACATTCAAGCCCGAGAACATCCAGCAACGACCCGAGCTTTTCTGGTCATGGATAGACTGCTTGGGCGTCTCCACACTGAAAAAGGTGGTCATCGTGGCACTGTTCTTGTAGTTTTTGGCCAAGTCGTCAATCTTATTGCCTGCAATGGCATTGACCAGTGCACGGTCGGCTGACGACTGCGGCTGAGTCTTCACAATTTGCTGGAGCATCTCTTGCGAGATACCACCGTTCTTACTTACTTGAGCATTCATGACTGTTACACCAAGAATTGGCAACAGACACATACTGAGAGCCAGTTTCTTCATCTTGTTGTTCTTTTCTTTTGATTATTTTGCAAATGTAATGTTTTTCCCCGAACAATGCAAGCAAAAGCAGACAAATCAAGCGACAACACAATGTTTCTTTATGTTTCTTTTGAAAAAATCGGTTAATCTTCATTAATTATCCAAGAATTGACTAACTTTGCAAGGTTTAGAAAGAATGCTATAGCGATTAAAAGAAAGAAACGGACTTTATGGATAAGAAGAAATTCGGGCTGTTGAGCCAGATACAATACCCGTCAGACCTCCGTCGGCTGAGCGTAGACCAGTTGCCGGAGGTATGCCGTGAACTCAGACAGGACATTATCGATGAGGTGTCGGTCAATCCCGGCCATCTCGCATCGAGTCTGGGCGTGGTGGAACTGACGGTGGCACTCCACTATGTGTTCAACACGCCCGACGACCGTATCGTATGGGATGTGGGTCATCAGGCCTACGGCCACAAGATTCTCACAGGCCGACGCGACCGTTTCTGCACCAATCGCCAGTTTGGTGGCATTTTTCCTTTTCCTAGTCCTCTTGAGAGTGAATACGACACGTTCACCTGCGGCCATGCCTCCAACAGCATCTCCGCAGCCTTAGGCATGGCGGTTGCCGCAAGGATGGAGAAGCATCCCAACCGTCACGTCGTGGCCGTCATCGGCGATGGCGCCATGAGCGGCGGACTTGCCTTTGAGGGTCTCAACAACGTCTCGTCCACTCCCAACGACATGCTCATCATCCTCAACGACAACGACATGTCCATCGACCGCGCCGTGGGCGGCATGGAGAAGTACCTGCTCAATCTCGACACTTCCGACACCTACAACCGCTTGCGTTTCAAGGCTTCAGAGTGGCTGCATGCCAAGGGCTATCTCAACGACGACCGGCGCAAGGGGCTCATCCGTCTCAACAATGCCATCAAGAGTGCTATCAGCCATCAGCAGAACATCTTTGAGGGCATGAACATACGCTACTTCGGTCCTTTCGACGGGCACGACGTGAAGAATGTGGTGAGACTGCTGCGGCAAATCAAAGACATGAAAGGCCCCAAGCTGCTCCACCTGCATACCGTGAAGGGAAAGGGCTACAAGCCTGCCGAGCAGAACGCCACCGTGTGGCACGCGCCCGGTAAGTTTGACGCCGCCACCGGACAGCGTATCTTGGAGGACAACGACAACATGCCACCCAAGTTCCAAGAGGTCTTCGGCAAGACCCTGCTGGAACTGGCCGAGCAGAACCCGCGCATCGTGGGTGTCACTCCCGCCATGCCCACCGGCTGCTCGATGAACATCATGATGAAAGCAATGCCTGACCGCGTGTTCGATGTGGGTATCGCAGAGGGACATGCCGTAACCTTCTCCGGCGGCATGGCCAAGGACGGGCTGCAGCCTTTCTGCAATATCTACAGCGCCTTCGCACAACGCGCTTACGACAATATCATCCACGACCTCGCCATCCTCAACCTGCCTGTCGTGCTCTGTCTCGACCGTGCCGGTCTAGTGGGCAAGGACGGCCCTACGCACCACGGTGCTTTCGACATGGCCGCCCTACGCTGTATACCCAATCTGACCATTGCCTCGCCGATGGATGAGTGCGAGTTGCGACAGCTCATGTATACCGCCCAACTGCCTGACAAAGGCACGTTTGTCATTCGCTATCCACGTGGCCGCGGCCATCGTGTGGAATGGCAGTGTTCTTTTGAGGAAATACCGGTGGGCAAAGGACGCAAGCTGCGCGACGGCCAGCGGCTGGCCGTGCTCTCCATTGGTCCCTTCGGCTACGACGTGGAGCAGGCCATCGACGAGACAGGGCTCCCCGTGGCCCACTACGACCTGCGTTTCCTCAAGCCACTCGACGAAGAACTCTTAGAGGAAGTGGCCCACAACTACGACCGCATCCTCACCGTAGAGGACGGGGCACGGAAAGGCGGCATGGGATCGGCCGTACTCGAATGGATGGCCGACCATCATTATCATCCCAGCGTAGTAAGACTCGGACTACCCGATCATTTTGTTCCGCACGGCACCGTGGAAGAACTGAGACGACTCTGCGGCATCGACACCGAAAGCATCGCAAAAGCCATCAGTCAGTTGTACGCCAACGACGACACCGCCGTCGACATTAATCAGCATCAACAATGAAGATTATCATTACCGGTGCCTATGCCATTGGCACCCATCTCGCCCGACTGCTTTCCCGCAATGAGGAAGAGATTACGATTATTGATGATGACGAGCAACGTCTCGCCAAGATAGGAGCCGACTACGACCTGCTCACAATCTGCGGGTCACCGTCCAGTGTCACGACACTAAAAAAAGCCGGCACAGCCAACGCCGACCTGTTCATCGCCGTCACGCCCGACGAGAGCGAGAACATCAACAGTTGCATCATCGCCCATGCCCTGAAGGCTAAAAAGACGGTGGCGAAGGTCAACAACGCTGAATATGTAGAAGACGACATTCGGCAGTTCTATAAGGAGCTGGGGGTTGACGAGCTCATCTATCCGGAGATACTGGCTGCCAAGGAGATCAACAACGGTCTGAAGATGTCGTGGGTCAGACAACGCTGGGACGTGCATGGCGGCGCACTTGTAATGCTCGCCATCAAGCTGCGCGACGACTGCGAGATTCTCAACCAGCCGCTACGTGTGCTCTGCGGCCCCGACGACCCCTACCACATCGTAGCCATCAAGCGTGGCCACGAAACCATTATCCCAGGCGGCAACGACGAGCTCAAGAGTCTCGACCTGGCCTACTTCATGACCACCAAGCAATACATCCCCTACATCCGCCACATTACCGGTAAAGACCATTACATCGATGTGCGCAACGTGATGATCATGGGCGGGGGCATGACTGCCGTGCGTGCCCTGGAGAACATGCCGGAATACATGAATGCCAAGATCATCGAGATCAATCCTGAGCGCTGTCAGGAGCTTGACCAGTTTATCGACAGCAAGACGCTGGTGATCCAAGGGGATGCCCGCGACACCGCACTGCTCGAAGACGAGGGCATCAAGAACACTCAAGCCTTCGTCGCGCTTACCGGCAATGCCGAGACCAACATCCTGGCCTGCCTCACCGCCAAACGCCTCGGCGTGAGAAAGACAGTGGTCGACGTAGAAAACATCGACTATATCGACATGGCTGAAAGCCTCGACATCGGTACCATTATTAATAAGAAAGCCATCGCCGCCAGCCGCATCTACCAGCTCATGCTCGACGCCGACGTCATGAATGTGACCTTCCTGATGTCGGCCAACGCCGATGTGGCGGAGTTTGTGGCCAAAAACGGCGCACGTATCACAACACAACCTGTCAAGGATCTTTCCCTTCCTCACGACGTGACCATCGGCGGTCTGGTGCGCGACGGCAAAGGCATGCTGGTATCGGGCAACACACGCATCCTGCCAGGTGACCACGTCGTGGTGTTCTGTCATGGCGTCAACATGAAGATGCTGGAAAAATACTTCAATCCCACAAAATCATTTGGCATAGCCAAACAACTGCTCAAAAAACTATCGCTGTGATTAACTTCAAGCTCATATTCAAAGTCATCGGAGCCTTGCTCTTTCAGGAGGCGTTTCTGATGGTTCTGTGCATGGTGATGGCCCTGTGCTATGGCGAGGAAGATGCGTTGCCCTTTATGGGGTCGATTGTGGTGACGGCGTTCTTCGGCTTCATCTTCAAATTTATCGGGAGCAGGGCCGAAAACCGTCTTTCGCGGCGCGACTCCTATCTTCTCGTCACCCTCATCTGGGTGGTATTCTCCTTCTTTGGTTCTATGCCATTCTACTTTGGCGGTTACATCCACAGCTTCACCGATGCCTACTTTGAGGCTATATCCGGCTTTACGACAACAGGTGCCACCATCATCGACGATGTTGAGTCGCTGCCCCATGGCATTCTGTTCTGGCGCTCGCTCACACAGTGGGTCGGCGGCTTGGGCATCGTATTCACAACTATAGCCCTCATACCGTCGATGGCCAACAGCAACGGCAGCACGCGTGTGTTCTCGGCAGAGGCCACAGGGCCACTGCACTCAAAGCTGCATCCAAAGCTTTCCACCAATGTCAGATGGATATGGCTCGTCTACCTTACAATCAGCCTGGCCTGCATGGGCAGCTATATGATTTTCGGCATGGACTGGTTTGAAGCCATCAACTATTCCATGTCAACTACGGCCACGGGCGGTTTCGGCGTAACCAACAACAGTACTGAGTATTTCAAGTCACCGGCCCTGGAATACGTCACCACCTTCTTCTGCTTTGTCTCCGGCATCAACTTCACCCTGCTCTACAGTTCGCTCGTCAAGGGCCACGTCAAGTCGCTTTTCCGCGACTCAGAGTTTAAGTTCTACGTTATCTTCGTATTGGCGGCCTCAGCTTTCATCATGTTTGAGCTTATTTTACGCAACCACTACGACTTGGAGCACGCTTTCCGCTCCGCCATATTCCAAGTGGTATCGTTCATCACGACGACGGGCTTGTTCAATGACGATGCCGGTCTGTGGCCCCACGTCACATGGGTGGTGCTCGCCTTATGTATGTTTATCGGTGCCTGCTCAGGCAGCACCAGCGGCGGCATTAAGTGCGTGCGGGGAGTCATGCTGATTAAAACCGTCTTCAATGAGATTACGCAGCGTCTCCACCCCAACGCCGTTCTGCCACTACACGTCAGTGGGGTCAACGTTCCGGAGCGTCAGCGGGTGTCGCTGCTCGCCTTCCTCACGGTCTACCTGCTGCTCATTCTTGTCATGTCGTTCATACTCATCGCAAGCGGCATTGACAACACCAACTCCATCACGATATGCCTGAGCACCTTAGGCAACGTTGGTCCTACGCTCGGCCTTCAGATCGGTCCTACTATGTCGTGGTCATCGCTGCCGGCTTTCGTCAAATGGATCTGCTCGTTCATGATGCTGGCCGGACGTCTGGAGATCTTCAGTGTCATCGTCATTCTCTCACCGTCGTTCTGGACTAAGAACTGACGGTCCCCCACCCTGCCTTGAGATTTCCAGTCTCTGTTAATTATAGGGAAATAGTCAAAGACAGGCTTCCGCTCCCCAATGGAGCTCTGAGTCCAAAGCTGTTTGAGGAAACCGTGAGGCTATACTTCTTCAACGATTTCACTCATTGCCTTCCGCTTTTTCTCTCCGTGAGGACAGTCGGGAGCAATGTGTCCCAAGGGGATGACGGCCACAGCCTCATAGCCTTCGACGGGGAACAGGCGACTCACCGCGTCCACATCGTAGTTGCACACCCAGCACGTACCCAGTCCGCGCTCGGCAGCAGCCAGACACAGATGCTCCACGGCAATACCAAGGTCCACGTCACCATGGGGCTTGCTGTCGTCAGGCCGCACCCAACAATTGTTGACATCTTTCAGACAGAGTACGTACATCGGAGCCGTGGCAAACCAAGGCCGGCCGTAGCACTGGCGCAGCTTTTGTTTGGCCTCATCAGAGACGACCAGCAGAAACTTCCATGGCTGGCGGTTGCAGGCTGACGGCGCAAGGCGCACACACTCCATGATATAATCGATGTCAGCCTTGCTGACAGGTTCATCCGTGTACTTGCGCACGGAATAGCGATGGTTTGACAATTCCTTAAAATCCATTGTCTATTTCTTTTTACTTGTTTATTACTTCTTATATTTTAGACACCAGGCTGTGCCAAAGAAGCATGCTCCTTCAACACAGCCTGTGCACTTGTCTCATTCTGTTGAATCGCGGGTTATTCTGTCACCTCTGAGATTTTCTCCATGACTTGCTTTTCTATCTCGTCGCAGAGCTCGGGGTTGTCACGCAGCAGCGCCATGGTGGCATCACGTCCTTGAGCCAGTTTGGAACCGTTGTAGCTGAACCAACTGCCGCTCTTGTTGATGATGTCCTGCTCCACGCCCAGGTCGAGCAACTCACCAACCTTGTTGATACCTACTCCGAAGAGAATGTCAAACTCAGTTTTTCGGAAGGGAGGTGCCACCTTGTTCTTCACGACCTTCACGCGCACGTGGTTGCCGATGACGTTGTCGCCGTCCTTGAGGCTCGTCACGCGACGGATATCGAGACGTACGCTGGCATAGAACTTCAGGGCATTACCGCCCGTGGTAGTCTCAGGATTGCCAAACATCACGCCTATCTTCTCACGCAGCTGGTTGATGAAGATGCAGCAGGTATTGGTTTTCGAAATGGTGCCGGTGAGCTTACGCAGCGCCTGACTCATCAGACGAGCCTGCAGACCCACGGCCGAGTCGCCCATGTCGCCCTCAATCTCCTTTTTCGGTGTCAGGGCAGCCACAGAGTCGACGACCAGGATGTCGATGGCCGAACTGCTGATGAGTTGGTCGGCAATCTGCAAAGCCTGCTCACCATTATCAGGCTGCGAGATATAGAGGTTGTCCACATCCACGCCCAACTTCTCCGCATAGAAGCGGTCGAAGGCATGCTCTGCGTCGATGAAAGCGGCAATGCCACCCTGCTTCTGTGCCTCGGCAATGGCATGGATGGCCAGTGTGGTCTTACCTGACGATTCCGGGCCGAAGATCTCCGTGATGCGGCCACGGGGATAGCCGCCCACACCCAGCGCCATGTCGAGTCCGATGGAACCCGTAGGAATGACGTCGACGTTGGCAACCTTCTCATCGCCCATTCGCATGACAGACCCCTTGCCGAAGTCCTTTTCTATTTTGCTCATGGCGGCCTGCAAGGCTTTCATCTTAGCCTGCTGCTCCGCCTTCTGCTGATCCACCTCGCCGGTGGATGGTTGATCTGTTTTTGCCATATATGATTTATAAGATGATAATTGATTAGACGTTAAACTCGATATCCTTGTCAAATTCCTCATGCCAAGGCAGACCCTGCCGGGCAATGGTGTCGAGGAAGGGATCGGGATCGAACTGCTCCACATTGTACACACCGGGCTTGCGCCACAGTCCCTTGAGGAACATCATGGCTCCGGCCATGGCCGGCACACCCGTGGTGTAGCTCACGCCCTGCATGCCTGTCTCCTGATAGGCATCCTGGTGACGGCAGTTGTTGTATATATAATAGGTATGCTCGCGTCCGTCCTTTATACCTCTGATGCGACAGCCGATGGAGGTCTCACCGTCGTAGTTCTCGCCGAGGTCCTGTGGATTGGGCAGCACAGCCTTGAGGAACTGCAGGGGCACAATGTTCACCTTCACCGTCTTCGTCGGATCGTCGGCGAGCGGTGCCTCGTAGGTGATGGGGTCGATGCGGCCCATGCCCAGGTCCTCAATCACACGCAGGTGGGTGAGATATTCCTGGCCGAAGGTCATCCAGAAGCGGCCACGCTTGATAGTTGGATAGTGTTTGACCAGACTCTCCAGTTCCTCGTGGTGCATGAGGTAGCTCTCACGCGCACCAATGTTGGGATAGTGAAGTGCACGGTGCACCGACAGCGGAGCTGTTTCCTTCCACTCACCCTCCTCATAGTAGAGGCCTTTCTGCGTAATCTCACGGATGTTGATCTCAGGGTTGAAATTGGTGGCAAAGGCTTTGTGATGGTTGCCGGCATTGCAGTCGACGATGTCAAGATACTGTATCTCGTCGAAGTAATGCTTGGCGGCATAGGCCGTGAAGGCCTGGCTCACGCCCGGGTCGAAGCCACAGCCGAGGATGGCGGTCAGTCCGGCCTCCTTGAAGCGCTCGTGGTAGGCCCACTGCCAGCTGTATTCGAAATGCGCCTCGTCGCGCGGCTCGTAGTTGGCCGTGTCGAGATAGTTGCAGCCGCATGCCAGGCAGGCGTCCATGATGGTGAGATCCTGATAAGGCAGGGCAAGGTTGATGACCAGTGAAGGCTGGTAACTCTTAAAGAGCTGCTTCAACTGCTCTACGTTGTCGGCATCCACCTCAGCCGTATCAATGGGAAGGGTGAATCCCTTGGCACGGATCGCATCGGCCAGACGGTCACACTTGGCTTTGTGATGACTGGCAATGAGAAGTTGATCAAACACGCCAGGATTGGCAGCAATCTTAAAGGCACACACGGTGGCCACGCCACCGGCTCCGATCATTAATACTTTGTTGTTCATTGTTATAAGGTATATTTTTGTTTCATATCGTACTTATCCCATGTGATGCTCCAGCTCCTCGGCGGTGATGCCCAAGGCGTCCATCACCGAATAGGCCAGTTGTTCCTGGCAGAAGCTACCGCCGGGCATGGCGCTCATCGTGAAGATGGTGACGCGCTGGTCGGTGGCTGCGCCGTGCAGTGCCGACTGCAGTTCGGCATAGAGCGTGCCCTCCTCAGCATTGGGGATGACGATCAGCCGGCGCACCTCACTGTGACCGAGCACCAGCCTGACCACATCAAGAATGTAATCGTCCTTGCCCACCATGTCACCCACAGCCACATCGTTGACGAGGAACTCGCCGAGATGGGGATCTGTAAAGGCCTGGGCGTTGAGCTCCGTGGCATAAACCGACGGGGAGAAATTGCGCAACTGGCTGTTGGCCTTCTCATGGACCAGCAGCACCTGTGTCGTGTGCGACTTGCCGTCGGCGCGCAGACCGCCATCCAAGGCTGCGTCGACAGCCCATTGACTGAGGTCGGCCTTCGGCACGCGACGGCCAAGGATGCGCTCACCCTGAACGGTAAAACGAAAGGCTACGTCGTCGAGATAGTCAGCATCGGCAACGATGATGGTCTCGCTCAGACGGACATTGTCGGCATTGGGAAAGCCCTTAAATCTTGTATCACTTGTTTCCATATTGCAAAGATAATGTTTTATTTGAAAATTGAAAGCAATAAAACATTATTTTTGTTTACCTTTGCACCAAACGTAGTCACTACCCCACTTATTGTAATAGAATATTCATATCAACATTAGTAACAACAAAAAATGTCTACACTCTCTATTGCTATTATTGTAGTCTTCATCGTAGGCTACCTCTTCATTGCGCTCGAAAGCGTGACGAAAGTCAACAAGGCGGCCGTCGCTCTGCTCATGTTTGTTGTCGTGTGGTCGCTCTATATGCTCGACCCGGGCTATTTTGTCCAGCTGGTTCATCCTCAGTTCATGGACATTCTCAAGCTTGAGCATCCCGAGATGGGCGGTAGTGTTGATGCCGTGCTTACCTTTGTCACCGACATCATACAAAACCATCTTGGCGACACCGGCACCACGCTGTTCTTCCTGATGGGTGCCATGACCATTGTCGAAGTCGTTGACCAATACGGTGGCTTCGACTGGGTACGCCGCGTGATGCACACTAAAAGCAAACGGGCCCTGTTGTGGCGCATTGCCTTCATGACGTTTATTCTCTCAGCCATTCTCGACAACATGACTACGTCAATCGTGATGATCATGATTCTGCGCAAGCTGGTGCCCGACCACAAAGACCGTATCATCTATGCGGCACTGGTCATCATCGCAGCCAACTCTGGCGGTGCCTTCTCCCCCATCGGCGACGTGACGACCATCATGCTGTGGAACAAAGGACTCATCACGGCTTTAGGCGTCATCAGTGAGATTCTCGTGCCGTCGCTCGTCTCTATGATCATCCCCGCGCTGATCCTGCAACTTGGACTGAAAGGCGACCTCACGACCGGTGACACGACAGAAGAGAAAGCTAACGCTGAAGAAGAATTCTCTGACCTCCAGCGCAAGACTGTATTCTGCGTGGGTGTGGGCGGCCTCATCTTCGTGCCTATCTTCAAGAGCATCACCCACCTGCCGCCATTCGTCGGCATTCTGCTCGTGCTGAGCCTGCTGTGGATTGTCACAGAGGTGTTCTACCGCCGTCTGCGTCGTCAGCACACTACCGTGCAGAAGCGGGTGGTCAACCTCATCCGCAACATCGACATGAGCACCATTCTCTTCTTCCTCGGCATTCTGATGTCGGTGGCCTGTCTGTCTGAGATCGGCGCGCTCACGGCCATGGGCAAGGGACTGAACGTAGCCTTCAATGGCAACCACTTCATGGTAACGGGCATCATTGGCGTGCTGTCGAGCATCATCGACAACGTGCCGCTTGTGGCCGGTTGCATGGGCATGTATCCCGTGCAGGCTGTCGGCGACTTCGCCACCGACGGTGTGTTCTGGCAGTTGCTGGCCTACTGCGCTGGTGTGGGTGGCTCGCTGCTCATCATCGGCTCAGCTGCCGGTGTGGTGGTGATGGGCCTGGAGAAGATCACCTTCGGCTGGTACATGAAGCATGTCTCATGGATTGCCTTCGCAGGTTATCTCGCCGGCATCCTGAGCTATTATGTCTTGCGTGAGTTCATCTTCACGATCCCTCTCTAACGCTACTTTTGCAGACGGCCGCCACCATGCCGCCGTCATCCTATATGCTTCGGCCGCACAACAGTCCATCTGTTGTGCGGCCGCTGTCGTTATTGCAGTTCACCCAACAGACAAGCGGGCATCTGTCCGAAAAACTGACAATATTTTAACATTTCAACAACGTGCTGAAATATTGCGGACACTGCCTTCTCTCAGGTGAATCATCGCTGCCAGGCAGCCCTTTTGTAGTCGACCGGCCGGCATATCGCTGGAAAAGCACCGACATATCGCCGGAAAGGCAGTGCTTGATCGGCGAGAGGCCGGTGGAATATCGCCGAAAAGCCGGTGGAATACCGCCGAAAGGCCGGTGGAATACCGCCGAAAGGCCGGAAATATTTCTCCCATCTTGGAGGTCATTGAGAGTATAAAATACACAGTTTGTTGATTATCAATCAACTATCTATCTACGCCATAACGGCCGTATTTCGGGCAAAAGGAGACTTCGCTCAGAAATACGGCCGTCATGAAAGTGGTGATGTAAAACTTCTTCGAATCAAGAAGTCCATCTATAAGATAAGAGAACGCACCTACCCCTACGCATCAGGGTTTCAAGATTTTTTTGTTACAAGCCACCTTTCCGTCGGCACTCACCGTGCGAACAAGATAGATGCCTCTTGATGGTTGTTCAATGCGTTTACCAGCAAGGTTAAAGTACTGCGTGTACTTCCTGCTGTCGGCTTGAATTCTTGCCACCGAAATTGCATCAGTGTCACCCGAACCAGTGCCATTATTATCGACGGAATCCTTTACCAATGCCACATCGTCAATGTGGCACCAATTGTTGGCCTGGCCGTCGGCATAGAATCCAACTTCCACCTGACCGCCACTGACCACGACACCTTCCATTGTATAGAGATGCCAATGACCGTCGGCTATGTTCATGTCGGTCTTGAAAGTCTTACCTCCACTTGTCGCATACATATACATTTCATTAAACGACTTGCCCATTTTGGCATAGGCCGTCAAAGTGTAGGTTCCGTCAGCAAGTGGCACGTGTGTAGTGGAAGAGATCTTCTGATAGACAGTACGCTGGAAGTCTGCCTTATCGGAGATATTCAGGCACTTGTTACCCATCACTGTGGCGCGATCGGTACGTGAATTGTTAGCATTCAGCACCGGTGAATTACCATCACCGATAGCCACTTTGTTGCCCTTTTTCACCTCTGTGGTCCAACCGCGGAGGAAAGCTTGAGAGGGCTTTTTGCCGCTGGGGATGTTCACTCGGTCGGCATCGAAGCTGAAGTTCTTCACATAATTGTTGTTCTTGCCTACACTCCACTCACCAGTCTCGGCATTCAGATGCCACTGACTCAAGGAATTGAAATAAGGTTTCCCATCAACAAATGAGATAGGGCACCACTGGTTGTAACCATTGCCATTTCCGGCAAAGCCTGCCCAACGGTCTCCACAATAGACCACCGTCTCCTGCTTGGTGCCGCGTACGGTGTAGAAGAATCCAGTCTGCGTCACGTGGCCGTAGTCATCAGCCGAGCCTGGCATAACCTGCATGTGGTTGGTTGGCGTATAGGGACCATAGATGCTAGAAGCTTCCAGGTAATAAACGTTGGAAGCGTTCCAACCATAGAGATCGGAGGCGCAGACATAATACTTGCCTTGGTACTTGAACATACAGTCGCCCTCACGGCCGGCACCTTTATAAATCTGATGACAGTCTT
Organism: uncultured Prevotella sp.; assembly: GCA_900319905.1. Classification (GTDB taxonomy): domain Bacteria; phylum Bacteroidota; class Bacteroidia; order Bacteroidales; family Bacteroidaceae; genus Prevotella. The sequence goes on from ONQB01000014.1 coordinate 33,353, forward strand.
TGAGACCAATTTTCCCATCGGCACATACCCCAATCTCCGAAAGATAAATGCGCGAGCGTCCCTTTCCGTAGCTGTAGCAGAGATACGACTTGCCGGTGTCGGGATCGGTGAAGACCGTCATGTCGCCCGTATTCGGCGTACCAATCATGTTGGTCATATCAATCTGGTTGTGGCGTTGGAAATTGCCAGTGGGCGTATTGCACGTAGCAACCAATACGTTGTCGTTGAACTGTGTCAAAAGCGCGTACTTCTTCGCCTCGGGTATGTAGACTACACCCAGGCGTCCCACCCAATAAGCCCAACCGGCAGAAGAGGGAGTGAGCACATCATTGACAAAGGTCCAATTGACCAAGTCGTCGCTTCTATAGCAAGTGACCGACAAGAAGTGGGTCACATTGCTCTTGCTGCCAGCCAAGGCTTTGGGACAGTAGTCGACAGCCTCCTGGTATTTTGCACCATACCAATAATAGTGCTCCACACCCTGCGCATCGGGGAATCGGAAAATACCACCGCCCTGACTGTAAATGTAATTGCCGGAGGTGGTCTTCCAAAACGAGTCATTGACAATCAATGGCACATTGCCATCATTTGCCTTAGCACACATCAGCGTTAAGAAAGCGCCGATGAGTAGTAGCATTTGTTTCTTCATAAGTATAAATGTTGATTCTTTATGGTCTGAAGGCATCCATGATATGCGTCGGCCTGCCGTTGCGGAAAGCTCCTAACTTATAGCCGCTGTCAATTTCCGGTGCCCAATAGAAAATGCCATGGCAATGGCCGTCAGTCTCCGTACGCAGGGCATGAATGAAGGTTTTCATAAACTGGTATCCCTTGTCAGGATAGTCAGCATCATAGCCCGTCTCAACTACCATGCAATCCTTGCCCCATTTCTTAAATATGCCATTGATGTTGGCCACGCAGTCGATGATCGTATGCCCATCCTTGAACTCGAGGTGCTGTTTCTGATCCCAATAGGGATAGCAGCTCAGTCCTACCCAGTCATAATGAACATGATTGACCTCAAAGGCGTTGAGCAATACATTATACCGTTGGGGATCCACGCCACCGTCAATATGAATGATGGTCTTGGCATCGGGATAGACACTTTTCGCCGCCAAGCACCCTGCCTCTGTGAGCCCGCAGTAGTTTTCCATCTGCGTTTCAGCACGTCCCATCTCCCACAGCATGCCGTGGGTAGTCTCGTTGCCTATCTCTATCCATCTGACATCTATATCGTGAGCCTTATAATAGGTGAGCACCTCGCGAGTATGGGCATCGACGGCATTTTTCATCTCGCGGTAGTTATAGCCTTTCCAGGCCGCAGGGATGGTCTGACTGCCCGGATCGGCCCACGTGTCACTATAATGGAAGCTGATCATCACTGGCATTCCCAGCTTCTTTGCTCTGAGGGCCAGTACAAGTTGGTCTTCCTTGGAGCACCATCCGTTTTTAGGATTCACCCATATACGCAACCTGATGGCATTGAGCCCATAAGCTTTCATCAGCGCCACCTCCTCACATTCCTTACCCTGCGCATCAAGTAGCTTGTGTCCCATCTTCTCATTCATCGTGGCACCTGACACATCGGCCCCGAGCCAAAAGGGCTCTCCGCCCAACGCCTGAGAAACAGGTGCCAGACAGAGAGCCAACAAAAACATCCATTTACCTAAAAAACCACTATGATTCATTTTCTATTTGCTTGTCAATCGTTTTTCTTCGGACCGTCGTAGTTATCACGAGTATAGTACTGCGTGAGCTTGTAGCCGCTTTGCTTGGCTTGCTCCACAGCATAGTTGGGCAACGGGAAATACTCGCTTGACGGCTCACGGCCTAAGGCCTTCATGTCAGTATAGTAACGGCCAAATCTGATCATGTCTACTTTTCGGCATCCCTCATAGTAAAGTTCATGTCCACGTTCCATGTACAAGGCATCCATAAAAGCAGCAACAGAGCTCGTCTTGTCGGCGGACAGATCCGCGAGCCCAGCCCGATGACGCACCAGGTTGACACAGTCAATAGCTTCCTGCGAAACGGCATTGTGTGCTCTCACGTCAGCCTCAGCATACAGTAGCAAGGCATCGGCCCAGCGGGCTAAGGGAATATCGGTTCCCTGGAAAGAAGTAGCGGTCTCAATAGGATACTTGTTGACGATGAATCCGTCCCAACATGAGCGGTTGGTCATTTCGAGCATACCCACAGGGTTGGGAATGGTAAGATAGGCAGAATAACGCCCCTCACTATCGTAAAGCGGCAGATTGGTGGGATAGACGAGTGCGGCGGTAAGTATACCTGCGGCTTGTACTCCGCGGGCGGCCGACGTTCCACCGACAAGTCCGTTATTATTGTTGTTCTTATTATAGTTGATGGTTGTGTTCAGTTTCAACCATTTGAACAGTTGCGCGCCCAGGTTTGTGCGCAGAACGAAACGCTCGTAGCTGGAGTTGGCCACGCTACCACTCTGTTTGTAGTAGTTGCCCGACACATAGTAGGTAAGCCGCTCGGCTCCACCCTGAATGGTCACATTATGACTGGAGATGCTTCCATTCTTCAAGACGTAGTCCACCCAATCTGTCGTCTGCGCATTCGCTATTTGGTCGGCAGTGTAGGCATCACTGTTTCCTCCGTCATATTCATTTGGACCATAGGGCTTCATTTGATGGTTGTAGAGATACTGCTCTTTTTTGAAGACATTGGCATAGGTCATGTAGTCCTGCGCATTGAGCTGCTTGAGATATTTATAATTGTTTACCGTAGAGAGACTTCCTTCGTAGCTGACCCTCATTTTGCCTTTCTTTCCTTGTTTTGTCGTGATGAGGATGACACCATTGGCTGCATTGATACCATAGATAGCAGCACTGGCGTCTTTCAGCACTTCAATGCTCTCGATATCCTCTGGGTTGATGCCGGCTAAACCAGAGCGGTCGATGCTTGTCGGCAACACAGTTGTTGTACCGCCCGAACTGGCCACAAGCTCGTCGGTAGGCATGACCACACCATCAACGACATAAAGCGGTTGCCCGCCACCACGAATTGTCATGCTGACACCGCCACCAGGCTGTGCGCTCGAAAGTGTGGCCTGCAATCCGGCTGCACGTCCCATGAGCATCTGCCCCATGTTGGTGGTTCCAGTCTTGATCACGTCGTCGGCCTTGACCTTTGCGATTGATGTTGTCAGATTCTTCCGGCTCACAGCGCCATAGCCTGTCGCGACAACCTCATTGAGCATATTGGCGTCTTCCGTGAGGACGACATCGATGCGGTTGCCCTTCACCGTCTTGCTCACGCTCTTGAATCCTACATAAGAAAAGGTGATGACATCGCCTGGTTTGGCTTTGAGCGTGTAGTTGCCGTCAATGTCAGTGACCGATCCTGACGTGGTACCCTTGATGACGACACTCGCACCGACGATAGGCTCGTTCTGGTTGTCGACGACTTTTCCCTTGATGCTGTTTTGTGCCTCCATGCTTGAGGCAAACACAATGCACACCATCAGGAATAGTGTCCTCTGCAAGAAGTGTTTAAAGAAAAAGGTTTTTTGTTCCATATTGATAATTAGTTGAGTGATTAGGAATTTTCGGCTGCAAAGATAGGTGTAAAGGTCTATTAGTGCCGGCAACAAATTGGACAAAGACGGTCACATTCTGGATTTGTGACTTTATTTGGCCAATATGTAACCTTTATGAGCCTACTTTTTTCGTAAGTTTGCATGGAACCAAATAAATTAAGACAATGGAAACAAGTCATTTCTTTCTTGCCATGTGCCTGGTATGTTCTATGGGTGCCATGGCACAGACCGAGCATTCAAGCACAATCATCAACAGTAACACGGCAGCATCGGTGACCGATACGCAATATGGCCGTGTGTGTGGCTATATATATAAAGGTGTCTATACTTACAAAGGAATACCCTATGCGCACGCCTCGCGTTTTGAATTGCCACAGGCGCCACAGTCCTGGACGGGCATCCGCTCTTGCCGCACTTACGGTCCTTCTGCCCCACAGCCAAAGACCAACCGATGGGACAACGACGCAGGGGCCTTTGTGTATCTATGGTATGAGGGAAGGCAGAGTGAAGACTGCCTGAGACTGAATATCTGGACACGGGGACTCAACGCCTCAGGAAAGCGGCCCGTGCTCGTGTGGCTGCATGGCGGAGGCTTTGTGGAAGGCTGCGGGCAGGATCATCCGGGCTACGACGGACACAACCTTGCTGCCGAAGGCGATGTGGTCGTCGTGTCTATCAACCATCGGCTCAATACGCTCGGGTACACCGATCTCTCTGACTACGGTGAGAAATACCGATACTCCGGCAACGTAGGAAACATAGATATCGTAGCTGCCTTGCGCTGGGTGAAAGAAAATATTGCAAACTTTGGCGGTAATCCCAACTGCGTGACGGTGTTTGGTCAAAGTGGCGGCGGTGCCAAGGTGTCGAGCCTCCTGTGCATGCCCATGGCGCAAGGACTGTTTCAACGGGCTATGATCATGAGCGGATCAGGCTTTATGCGTGGCATGAACCACGACACGGCACGCAAGATCGGCCGGCGTACCGTAGAACTGCTGGGATTGTCCCAAGCTAACATCGACAGCATACAGAAAATCGACTACGCCACGCTCTATCAGGCCAATGTCAAGGCGATGGAGGATGTGGCAAGGGAGGAAGGCAATGCCAACTCATTTGGACACTCGATGACTTGGGAACCTGTTGTCGACGGTGATGCACTGCCATCACGACTGTTTGAAAACGGTTCTGAACGTCTGAGCAAGGATGTCCCTCTCATAGTGGGATCAACGCTCAATGAGTTTATTGGTGGGAACAAGGCACCCAAGGGTGTCACGACATGGGAAGAGGCGGAAGCCAACCTTGCCAAGACGAAGGGTAAAAAAGAAGCCAAAAGAATCGTTGCGGCCTTTCGGCGGACATATCCATCAGACAGCATCGATGCACTATACCGGCTGGACACGATGGTCAGACCGGCTGCCGTAAGTCAGGCGCTGACACGTGCCAGTGATGGAGGAGCTCCAGTATGGAACTATCTCTTCTGCTACCACACTCCTGCACTCGACGGAAGCATTCATGCCAGTCACAACACCGATATTCCCTTCTTCTTCAATAATGTGGAGCGCTCAGCCAACATGACCGGAGCCACTCCAGAAGGCATCGCTTTGGGACACACCATGAGCCAGGCGCTAATCAACTTCGCACGTACGGGAAAGCCCTACGCGCCCGGACTGCCTGAATGGAAACCGGTAAGTCCCGGACAGGTGAACACCATGATATGGGCGGTGCCTGCCTGCAAGCTCGTCACCAATCACGACAAAGAACTGATGAACTATTAACCTGTTTTTTGAAACGATGATAGAATGGGGCTCATGGCGAGAGCCTGAGCCCCATCAACTGCCACGCTTGTACTGAGTGGGTGTGACACCAAACTCTTTCTGAAAGCATTTTGAGAAGTAGCCCGAATTGGAGAATCCAACCATGTACATGACAGCCGATACCGGGAACTTACCTTGGGAGAGCAACTGCGCTGCCTGCTTCATTCTCACAAACCGGATGAACTCCACGGGCGACATGCCTGTACCCTGCTTTGTCTTGCGGTACAAGAGTTTACGGCCAATTCCTACCGTCTCCTGCAACTTGGTGACATTGAAGTCCAGATCGCTGATATGATCCTCTATGGCCTTGGTGATGTCTTGCATGAGTTTCTCGTCAGCAGGATCGGTCTGTGTGGTCGATTGCCTGGCCTGTTCAACTTTCATATTTTCTGCTTCCTCTATCATCGGAAGTGACAGCCGAAGCGTGGTACTGCCATTGCTGTTTCTTTGTATGGACGTCTGCCCAGAGTTCTTGTCGGCGTATTCCTTGACTCGGAACATATCTTGTGGCTGTTGCTCATGGCTGTCACTCCATTTAGAGTAGCGTTGAAAGAAGTGGGACAGCGCATCGTCATCGACATCAAGCTTACTAGAAGTCAACGACAACGACACGTATTTGTTCTCCGGGTCATGGCTGATACTGAGCGATACCAAGGCACCTCGCTCACTGTAGAAGATGACACTCCGCATGAGAATATAGACAGTTGCATCCCATTCGATGATGTTTACTGAGTAGTGCATGCCATCGTCTAACTTACCAATGCTAAGACGCACGTTCCGTGCAGTAGCCTCGCTCCGCAGACTCTCCAGCACGTTTCTGCTATACTCTCCGATATTGATTGTCACCATGGGACAGTCTTTCACTTGATTGGATTGCTGTCCCATGTCCAAAGCCTGACGTACATTGGCGTTTAGCAATGTCGTCTGCTGTCCCAACAGAGCAAGCTCACGATTGCTTCCCTTCTGTGACAGTTGTGCCAGACCACTCATCACGTGGCTCAGGCCTGTGTACAAATGCGTTGACAATGTATTATAGAACGACATCTGCTTCGCCGATTCTTCCATGACATGACGGCGTGCCGACCTCTCCTTCTTGACTCTTCCGCGCACGACATACAGGTTGATTGAACCAGCAATGACAGCAATCACGACGAAGAAGTAGAACATCTTGGCCCACCAAGTGAGATACCAGGGTGCAGCAATGTCAATATTGAGGCGAAACACTTCCACGCCCGTACCGTCAAAACCGTTGAGCCGGTTCACCCGAAGCGTATATTGTCCATGCGGCAAACCATTGTAAACAATGGCCTCGGACAGATCGGGCAGATAGTGCCACTGATTATCAAAACCGCTTAACTGATAAGAATAGATACCGGCAGCCTGCTGCTTCAGAGGCAAATCACTCAGCAGGAACTTCAGGTTGTTGCTGCTGTGCTCCAACTGCAGGTCTGTCAGTGACATCAGACTATTGTCCTTGGTGACAAACGGGTGTTCGTTGACCCATAACTGTGACAATATCAGACGGGACGGCCCGATGTTTGTGGCGCTGCACCAATTCTTTGAAAACGACACGATACCGTTATTGCTCCCGATATATACCCGCTGATGGTATTGGTCATAGTAACAGCAATTGGCTCTTACTTTCGGAATGCGCATGGCAGCACGCCATCCTCTTTGGGAATAAATGGCACAGGTGGTAGGCGTCACGATCCATATCTCATCGGCGATAGCCATCAGCCCTACAATAGTAGACTGCTGAAGACTTTGAGCAAAGCGAACGGTTCTCAACAAATTGCCCTGGCCTCCATATTCCCTCAATCCGTTTTCGGTGGCTATCCAAATATGACGCTGAGCATCGGAAACAAGATAATATGTCTTTCCTTTAAACACCGTACGGAGCTTGCCACTTTCCGGACTGATCGTTGTGAGTCCGTAGTCTGTCCTTACCCACACCAATTTACCATCGTAGACAAGTTGCCATCCCGTGCGGACATTGCTGCCACAATTGATTTTCTTGAGCGCCTTACAATAATACTTGCTGTCCTCAAGCTGGTTGGCATCGACGACATAAACAGCTTCGCCAAATCCTGTCATCCACAGCCGCCCCTCGTGGTCTTCCGTTATGTCATAGATCCATGGCACATTAATTCCGGTTGCCGGATCTACGACCATCTTAGGCAGAATCTTGTCGTGCTTTCGGTCGTAGAGCCCTATGCCCTTATCCGTACTCACCCACAAACGATGTCTTGAATCTTCTTTCATACAACGCACGTGGTTGCAAGGCAAGGAATGGAGACTATTTTCAAGTCGGAACCATGTGCTGGGCTTACCCGTTGGCATCAGCTGTCCACCTGACTCGTTTTTAATGAGCCCGCCTGATCCTCCCATCCACAAGGTGTGCGCAGAATCCATATAGATGTGCTCTATATTGTTGCCCGACGACAGACCGGTCAGAGAGAACAGGGAAACAACGGAACAGAAGTTATTGCCGGAGACGACAGACAATCCGAGATCTGTGCCTATGACAATGTTGTGGGCTTTGTCATATAAGGCTGCCCACACCACATCGTTGCCGATGGACGACGCCATCCGCGAATCGTGGACATAGTGGGTGAGCCCGGTCGGTCCATATGTGTACAATCCGTCGTCCGACGACACAAGCAGACCGCCGCTAAAGCAATCTATATCCTTGACCACGACATCACCCAACGCCGTAGCTGTGGCGGTATTGCGATAAGTGTCAAAGGCGTACAAGCCTCGAAAAGTACCAAGCCACAATTTTCCTGTCGCTTCGTCAGCTTTGATGCTACTGATGGCTTCCGCACCGTCTCTTGGTGTAAGGCCCTGTATAGAAAGTCGGGTGCAGCGGTCGTGGGCGTAAATGTACAGCCCGTGCAACGTGCCGATATACACCCCTCGGGGCGAGCTGTACAAGCAGTAGATATCTTTTGGAGTTTTTGACAGAAGCCGCAGCTTGTTTGTCTGATAGAGAAACAAGCCCTCGCGGCCGCCCACCAATATCTGTGGCTTCCCGCTCATCGTAGGCACATTGACGATGGCCCTAAGTTCCGTGGCCTTGGTGCCAGGTATCTTGCAGGTTTGTCCCGTCTGCTTGTTATAGCAGAACAATCCGTTAGCGCCGCCCAAGAGTATGTGCACGTCGTCAGGCTGTAAAGAAAGGGTATACAATAGTGCTATCGCCGGCTTCGTCTGTGGAGTGAAGCGATAGCCGTCGAACGTGTATAGTCCCTTGGATGTTGTCAGCCAATGCAAGCCTCTACTGTCCTGTGCGACTTGATAGACCGGTCCCGTGCCGCTTTCATTTTGGTTGTCAAAGCAAAAGGGTTGTACAGGCTGTGCAGTAACAGTCAACGCGAAGGTGACCAACAGCACAGATAATAGTATATAGATAGACTTCTCCAAAATCTTTAGTTAGTTATTGTTTCTGTTGTGCAAATATAGTCGTTTTATTTTAAGTTTACACCATCAAAGAAGGAGAAAAATAGGTCAAAGTCCCATTTGTTACTCTAAATGTCCCATTTGTGGGGCAGATATATGATGCTTTCCTGTAATTTTGCAGACACATTATCTTATGTAATATATGAAACGATTGATCTTTTTATCCTTACTTTCTACATTGTTAATCACCGTCCAAGCGCAGCACACGTATCTCTTACAAGAGCCAGCTGCAGCTCCGGTGTCCGTCAAGCCGCTACCTCTTCCGGCATTCAGTCCACAAGGAGAGAAGATAACAGCCAACAGTCTTTATCTCATGCGCAACGGAGTCCCGTTCATTCCCGTCATGGGAGAATTCCACTACTGCCGCTACCCTCATACGCAATGGAAGGAACAGTTGCTGAAAATGAAAGCGGGTGGAATCACAGTAGTTTCCACTTATGTGTTTTGGAATATGCATGAGCCTACGGAGGGGCACTTTGTTTGGTCTGGTGACTATGATCTCAGGCGCTTCGTAGAAATGTGTCAGGAGCTTGGTCTGCATGTCATCGTACGCATAGGGCCTTTCGCCCATGGTGAGATTCGCAATGGCGGACTACCCGACTGGCTATATACGAAGCCTGTAGACGTGCGTAGCAATGACCCGCTTTATCTCGACTATGCCCGTAAGTTCTTCACAGAGATTGCCAAGCAGTTGTCGGGACTGTACATCAAGGACGGCGGTCCCATCGTTGGCATCCAAATAGAAAACGAACACCAGCATGCGGCTGCCAGTTGGGCACTGTCCTATATGGGCAAGTCGGAATATACATCGGCCAGCTACGACATGGCACTCGCCCATCTGCAAATCACTAAGGACGAGCGGAAAAACAAAATGGCCAGACTCGGCGACGAGCACATGCTTACCTTGCTGAAGATAGCTCAACAAGTGGGGATATGCGTACCTATCTATACAGCAACCGGTTGGGGCAACGCAGCCACATTGGGCGATCATGGACTGCCGGTGATGGCTGCTTATCCTTATGCTACATGGACCGACATTACCAAGACGAGTCCCTTCTGTCTGTTTACTGATTTAAGGAAGACGCCCGACTATTCTCCAGTGCGCTTCAATCCTCAGAACTTCCCCTCTATATATGCTGAGATGGGATGTGGCATACAGATGGGATACGACCGTCGTCCCATTGTCTATCCGCAAGGTGTGGCGACGGTGCTGTTGAGGTCGCTTGGCAGTGGCAGTAATGGCATCGGATATTATATGTATCAAGGTGGCGCTACCCCCAAGATGCATGGCGGCACTGGCTATTATTCCGAAGGCGAAGGATTCCTGCCACGTATCTCGTATGATTTTCAGGCACCTCTTGCGGAAAACGGACAAGAGCGTGAGAGCTATCGCCGGTTGCGTGTCCTTCATCATTTCATCAATGCGTTTGGCCCTACACTTGCTCCCATGCAGACCGTGCTGCCTAAGGATAACGACCTGATCACCGCCGACGATCACGACCGACTGCGCTATGCGGCCCGCATGAAGGACGGAAATGGATTTCTCTTTCTCATCAACTATCAAGACCATGACACGCTGCGCCACGACATCAAAGGCATCCGCTTCCAACTGAAACTACGTCAGGAGAATCTTCAGATTCCTTACAGTGGCAGCCTCACGCTACCCAAGAACACCAACATCATTATGCCCTTTAACCTGCAAATGGGCAAAGTGCTGATGAAATACGCAACGGCACAATTGCTCACCATGATCAAAGACCGAAACGGAGACCACTATTTCTTCTTCGTACCTGATGGTATGAAGGCTGAGTATTTCTTCGACGCGGCTACCGTAAAAGGCGGTTTCCGCTTCAACCCCGTCGCCGGGCTGAAAAGTACGTTCACCGTGCTGGGCAAGGATGGCAAGCGAGTGAGTGTGACGACGCTCACGGAACAACAGGCCCTTGATGCAGCTATGGTCGATGGACATCTGCTGATCACCAGTGCTACAGTCCTGCCCGGTCAGACTGGCGGTGCTACACTGCTCAGTGTCGGCAAGCCCTTCTTCGACTATGTTCTTTATCCTTCTTCAAAGGGCTTGCGCCAGCAGACGATAAAGGTGGAAGAAGTAAAGCCGAAGTTCGAGCTGAAGACATATGGAGGTCCGCAACTGATGGCACTTCACCTGTGCAACACCACGATGCAACCTCAAGTACATGAGTACTTTCTCAATATAGACTATACCGCTGATGTAGCGATGGCTTTTTTGAACAATGGACTTATTGACGATGACTTCTGGCATGCCACCACATGGACGATTGGCCTCCGTCGCTTCATGCCTCTGTTAAAGACTGAAGACATGATCTTTCGTCTGCGCCCACTTCAACAGGGGCATCCCTGCTTAAAGAGTCTCCCCCGCCATCTGTGGCCTACCTTTGGAGCCTCCGGTAAGATCTGTGAAGTTAAGCACCTTGATGTCGTTCCAGAATATCAAGTGCATATCGCCTGGTAAAGAGGGTGTATCAAAATTGGTGAAGTCCGGGAGTCTGGAAGTTCAGAAGTTTTGTCATATGCATAAGTGCCTGATAATAAGGCGTCATTAATGTAATGACAAGATTCTGTACTTCCGGACTTCTGTACTTCTCTAATTCTGATACGCTCTCTTATTCAATCTATGCGACATGTCATAGGGAATCGAGTGTGTCTAATTTGGGATTAGAAAGTTTGTAGCTTTCAAAAAACGGCGCTAAATATTTGCTAATATCAAGAACAATACATATATTTGCAAAAGCAACGCCTAATTTTGAGTAAAAATGACCAACAACAGCATACGGGAATTATATGAAGACAGTTTGAAGGTATATCGTGATCTAAAGAATGTCATTGACACCGCAGAACTGAAAGGACAGAAGAAGGGATTCGAGCAAGGGCGTAAGCAAGGCATTGAGCAAGGTTCTGTTGAAGAGAGAAAGAAGATAGCAAAAACAATGAAAGCTCTGAACATGCCGTTGGAGGATATTTCCAAAGCGACAGGCATGACCATAGATGAGATTGTGAACTTATAAGATGACAAATTCTTTTGTATTGGATTATCATAAAAGGAGCCTTCTGATACTTCCTTGATATTTTTTCAAAAGATTTGATTTACTCAATCGTTATCAGCATCTAACTCAACGAACGCGACTAACGTACTCGGGATATGGGAGGCTTCCATAAGCAATGAAGACGGACATATTGCACGGCAGTACTGTTCCAAACTTGCATAATAGGAAAGGGGACAAACAACTCTTCGCTTAGCCAAGAGCTGCCTGTCCCCATGTGTTATGATGATTGACAACGAGTCGATCTACTGCTTAGAGGGGATATTCCTCGAAAGCGTAGAGCACGGTAGAGAGATAGCGCTCACCCGTATCGGGCAACAGGGCCACAATGTTCTTGTTCTCATTGCCGGGGCGCTTGGCAATCTCCGTAGCGGCAAAGGCAGCAGCACCCGAAGAGATGCCCACCAGCACACCATCCTGCTGTGCAATCTGACGACCTGCACGAATAGCATCGTCGTTGCTCACGGCAAACACCTCGTCAATGACGTCGGCATTGTAGGTCTTGGGCACGAAACCGGCACCAATACCCTGAATCTTGTGCGGTCCGGGCTTGCCACCTTCCAACACAGGTGACGACTCTGGTTCAACAGCGACGATCTGCACGTTCGGGTTGAGTTCCTTCAGACGCTTGCCAATGCCCGACACGGTACCGCCGGTACCTACACCGGCCACGAAAATGTCGACCTTTCCGTCGGTGTCGTCCCAAATCTCCTTACCAGTGGTCTCGTAATGCTTCTGCGGATTGGCGGGGTTCTCAAACTGTTCGAGAATGACGCTGCCGGGAATGGTGGAGCGCAGACGCTCGGCCTCGGCAATAGCGCCCTTCATACCAGCTGCACCGGAAGTGAGCACTACCTTTGCACCATAAGCCTTCACCAGGTTGCGGCGTTCTACGCTCATCGTCTCAGGCATGGTGAGAATGAGCTTATAACCTTTCACGGCTGAGACCAGTGCCAGACCGACACCCGTGTTGCCGCTTGTCGGCTCAATGATGGTAGCGCCCGGCTTCAAGGTTCCGTTTTTCTCGGCTGCCTCGATCATGGCCAGGGCAATACGGTCTTTCACACTGCCGCCAGGATTGAAGAACTCCACCTTGGCAATGACGGGCTTCTTCAGTCCGCGAAGCGCCGAAAACTTATTCAACTCAACTAATGGCGTTCCGCCAATCAAATCAGTTATTTGTTTGAAAATCTTACTCATAACGTTGATATCTAAGAAATTTGTGAATTAAAAGTTATCCAGTTGATAGCTTGTGAGCCGTTGGCCACCGTAGGCAACGACAGCCTTGCTAGAAGCATACGACCCACAAACTAAGAACTGTCAACTCTCTTACAATAACAATTATTTACTTTTCTTCCTTCACAGCCTCAAAAGCCTGATCGAGATCAGCAATGAGGTCCTCATAATGCTCGGTACCGATGCTCAGGCGAATGGTTCCGTCGAAGATGCCCTGCTCAGAAGCCTCTTTCTCGCTCAGTTCTGAGTGTGTGGTGCTCTTCGGGTGGACGACCAATGACTTCACGTCGGCCACATTGGCCAGGTCGGAGAAGATCTTCAGATGGTCGATGAAGTCCCACGCCTTCTGCTGACTGCCGTCAATCTCAAAGGTGAAGATGCTGCCGCCGCCATTGGGGAAGTAACGCTCGTAGAGGTCATGGTTGGGATGATCAGGCAGTGAGGGATGGTTGATCTTCTTCACCTGCGGCTGTGTCTTGAGGTAGTCGATGACCTTCTGTGTGTTGAAGACGTGACGCTCGACACGCAGCGAGAGGGTCTCCAGACCTTGCAGCAACACCCATGCATTGAACGGAGAGATACAGGCGCCTTCATCGCGGAGCAGCAGGGCACGCACGCGGGTCACAAACGGAGCGGGCAGCTTGCCGAAAACCAGTCCGTGGTAGGAGGCATCGGGCTTGGTGAAACCAGGGAACTTGTCGTTCTGGAAGTAGTCAAACTTACCGCCGTCAACAATCACACCGCCTAAGGAAGAACCGTGGCCGCCAATGAACTTAGTAGCGGAGTGCACCACGATGTCGGCTCCATGCTCAATAGGACGGATGAGGTAAGGTGTGCCGAAGGTATTGTCGATCACCAAGGGAATGCCATACTTGTGGGCAATGGCTGCCGAACGCTCAATGTCGGAGATGTTAGAGTTGGGGTTGCCGAGGGTCTCGATATACACCAGTTTGGTATTGGGCTTAATGGCTTTCTCCATTGCATCATAATCATCCGGATTGACGAAGGTGGTGTCGATGCCATACTTGCTCAGCGTGTGCTTCAGCAGATTGTAGGTTCCGCCGTAGATAGTATCCGTAGCTACCACATGGTCGCCGGCGTAAGCCAGGTTGGTGATAGCGTAGGTCACGGCTGCTGCTCCCGATGCCACGGCCAGACCGCCAACGCCACCTTCCAAAGCAGCCACGCGGTCCTCAAACACGCCCTGCGTGGTGTTGGTCAGACGACCATAGATGTTGCCTGCGTCCTTCAGATGAAAACGGTCGCTGGCGTGCTGCGCATTATGGAACACGTATGAGGTGGTCTGATAAATAGGTACGGCACGCGCGTCGGTTGCGGGGTCGGCCTGTTCCTGGCCTACATGCAGTTGCAAAGTCTCGAAATGAAGTTTTTTCTCGTTGCTCATAATTGCTATTGATTTTGTGGCTTCCCGTAGAACCTGACGGCAGAGCGGTCGGCGTGTTAATGTATTCCTTTTTATTTTACGATTGCAAAGTTAGCACTATTCTCCGTATACCACAATCACATAGTATAGTCATTTCGCATACCACGAATTTGGTATATTGATTTTTCCTACCCTCAGCCAAGCAACATCTCATCATCATGCAAGAAAAAAATGCCTCTTATTAATGTTAACGCAAGTGAATAAATAGACTGACAACCCATCTTGTTAGTTAAACTATATATATTTTAATCAGATTTTATCGAAATTATTTTGCAGTTAAATCTAAATACTATTAAATTTGCAGTGTATTACTTAAGTAGTACACCGATTCACGACAACCATCAACAATTAGACATATGATAGACGTAAACAACATTAGCTTTCACTATCAGGGCAGTCGCCACGAAGTGTTCAGCGACTTCAGCCTGAGTCTCGCGCCCGGCCGCATTTACGGACTGCTCGGCAAGAACGGCACTGGCAAATCCACACTGCTTTATCTCATCAGCGGACTGCTGCGCCCTGAAAGCGGGACCGTTTCCATAGATGGGAAAGAAAGCCTACTGCGTCAGCCCGAGATGCTGCAAGAGATATTCATCGTCCCCGAAGAATACGCCATGCCCGACATGAGCTTCAAGGCCTTCGCCGACATGATGCGCACTTTCTATCCTCATTTCAGCGACGAGCTCTTGGACAAGTGCTTAGCTGACTTTGAGATGCCTGCCGAGCCTAATCTGAAAGAGTTGTCCATGGGTCAGAAAAAGAAAGTGTATATGAGCTTTGCCATTGCCACGGGCACGCGTCTGTTGATGATGGACGAGCCCACCAATGGTCTCGACATCCCCTCGAAGGCCCTTTTCCGCAAGGTCGTGGCCAGCTACATGACCGACGACCGTACGCTCATCATCTCCACCCACCAGGTGCACGACATCGAGAGTCTGCTCGACCATGTGGTGATTATCGACAACAGCCGCGTGCTGCTCAACAGTTCTATTGCCGACATCTCCCGCCACTACGCCTTCCGCTACATCTCACCGCAGGAAATGGACGACACCGTACTCTATGCCGAGCCATCATTGCAAGGCAACGCTGTCATCATGCCAAGAGGCGATGGCGAAGAGACGCAAGTAGACCTGGAACTGCTCTTCAATGCCACCATCAATGGCAAAATTGTCAATGACTAATTGCCTATACACATATACACCTTATTATATAAAGCAACACATTATGAACAAGAATAGATTTCTGCAAGTACTGCGCTGGGAGCTACTGCTCAGCAAACGGCAGATTACCACCATGGCTTTGACATTCTTCGGCATGGTCGTCATCCCACAGATACTCACTCTCGTTTTCAGGTCATCATCGAGCAGCGCCTATACCATGGGAATCCTCTGCGCAATAGCATTGTTCGCCTACATGCTCTGCAGTGGTGCGCTCATCTTCTCCAGTCTCCGCAGCCGCCAACAGCGCATCAACGACTTCATGCTCCCCGCCTCCAACAAGGAGAAGTTCGTCGCCCGCTACCTCGTGCTCGTCGTCGCCATGCCCTTAGCTGCCCTCGCAGGCTTCTTTGTCGGCGACGTGCTGCAGTATCTCTTGAGTCTGATGATCAACAGCGACGCTGCGCAATGGGCTACCAGCACTCTCACGGAAGGACTCAATAACAATGGTGGCATTTTCCATTTTTACACCAACCTCAATGGTGAGCCATCCCCTGTCGAAGGTTTCTTCGTGATTCTCTTAGGCACCATCGTGCAGCACGCCTGCTTTCTGTTCTTTGGCAGCATCTACCACAAGCATCCGCTCGTGATGGCCATTCTCACATGGATGGGGCTCGGCATTGTATTACTCATGATAGGAGCATTCGCTGCACGCATTCTCGCCGAGTTTCTACACAGTGGCTACACGATTACCCTCTACGACGCATGGTGGAAGGCTCTCTACTACATTGTCAACATCATCATCATAGTCTTCTGCTACCGCTTCGCCTACCACCGCTATACCCGTCTCCAGGTCATCAACAACCAGTGGATCAACAAATAATTCACGAACATTCGTGTTTTTTTTAAAGTCATATAATCATGAAAAAGTTAGCATTTCTATTTATCGCCCTTGTGACAATTCTTTCCATTTCAGCCTGCCGCATAGAAAAGACCGATGTCAGTAATGAGCCCGCAAAGTCCTACACGCTCAACCTTCGCGACTTCCAAAGCATCAAGAACTACACAGGTTGCGACATCCACTTCACGCAGTCCAACACCTACAAGGTGGTGCTGAAAGCCACTCCAAGCTGGTACGCCTCCCATACCATCACCTCCAACAATGGTGAGCTCGTCCTCGTGCAAAAGGAAGAGCGGAAGAAGAAGGGCATCACCGTCCTCCACATCAACGCATATGACGACGATGCGGAGCTTTGGATCAGTGCGCCTTCACTGGCCGCTGTCTCTATCGCCGGCAGTGGCGATTTCTATGCCGATAGCAACATCACCGGCAAAGGTCTGGAGATGTCCATCGCCGGCAGCGGCGACTGCAAATTGAAGAACGTGACCCTCACCGGAGACTTCTACTATATCATTGCAGGTAGTGGGGATATAGAAACCGGCACCATTCAGGCCCGCAACGCATCGTTCAGCATCAGCGGAAGCGGTGACATTGAGAGCAAACTGGCCAAGGTGAAGAAGACAGAGCTCACCATAGCAGGAAGCGGCGACGGCACGCTCGCCTTCGATCATTGCGGTTATGCCAACATCAGCATATCGGGTAGCGGCGACGTCAGTCTCTCTGGTACGCTGCAATCACTCGACAAGAGCGTATCCGGAGCCGGTGACATCGACACCGACAGACTAACACTCGGCAAATAGCCTCGCATCATAACACAAAACACTCACGTATATGGCATTCAACAACGACAAAGCCATCTACCTGCAAATAGCCGACCGTCTGAGCGATGAGATCCTCGTGGGCACCTACAAGGCCTTCGACCGCATCCCCAGCGTGCGCGAATATGCAGCAAAGCTCGGGGTGAACGCCAACACGGCGGTCAAGGCCTACGACCAGCTCGCACAGGAAGGGGTCATATACAACAAGCGTGGCCTCGGCTACTTTGTGGCAGAAGACGCACAGCGACATATCAAGCAAAAGCGTCGACAGATATTTCTCAAGACGGTGCTGCCCGAGATGGTCAGACAGATGAAACTGCTCGACCTCACTTGGGAAGACATCAAGCAGGCTACCAGCTCCATCACCTCACATTCATAACAATTGACATTCATCATGCAACAATTATTCAAGCATACGGTCTTGGCCGTTCCTCTCTTCTTCTTAACCTTTCCCATGATGGCCCAGCGCACCGTTGTCACCGCCACTCTGCGCGACTCGCTCAGTCATGAGACCGAGCCCTTTGCCACGGTGCGCGTGTTCCGTCAGGGCAATACGGCCAAGCCCGTAGCCATGGCCGTAGCCGATGCCGACGGCAACATCAGCATCACCGTCGAAGGCAAGGGTGACTACGTCATAACCGTCGCATCCATGGGCAAAACCACAGTCTACCGCCGCTTCTCGCTCACGGGGCAGCCTACACTGCCCCTCGGCGACCTGCTCACCACCGACGACAGCAAAGCCCTCCAAGATGTCGAAGTGGTGGCACAGAAACCCGTCGTGACAATGACCACCGACAAGATGACCTACAACGTACAGCAGGACGCTGACTCGAAGACGATGACGCTCCTCGACATGCTGCGCAAGGTGCCGTTGGTCAACGTTGACGGACAAGACAACGTCACCGTGAAAGGATCCTCCAACTTCAAGGTTTATGTCGATGGCAAGCCCAACCAGATGTTTCAAAACAACTTCTCGCAAGTAGCCAAGTCTGTACCGGCCTCAATGGTGCAGAGCATCGACGTCATCACCTCTCCGGGAGCCAAATACGACGCCGAAGGCACGACCGGAGTTCTCGACATCAAGATGGTGAGACAAAATGGAAAGCAAAACAGTGATTGCGACAACTGCTATAACGGCAATGTCGAGCTCACCGCCAGCAATCATGGCGAGCGAGCCAACGTCTACGTTGGCGGTCAACAGGGCAAGCTCACTTACAGTACCATGGGATTTTTCGCTTGGCAGACCATGGACAACATGAAGGTGACCAACACGCGTATCCAGCAGACCACACTCGGCGAGTCACGTGAGACCAACGAGATGGAGATGGACGAGCACCGTCCTTTCTCTATGGGCGAAATCACCCTCGGCTATGCCATCGACTCACTGAGCACCCTCAATGTCAATGCCGGCATCAGTGGAGGCAACACCCACCACGACTACGATCCGCGCAACACGTTCTTCGGTGGTCCTTACGGCGACGGCTTTAGCTATACCAACCACGCGTCGGAGCACAACAAATACTTAGGTGTCAACGCCAGCACCGACTACCAGCGATGGCTCAATGCCGACCACACCTCACAGCTGACGCTGAGCTACCTCTACGATTACAACCCTGCCGTGAACCGCTCACGGACGACCTATGGTGACATCACCGGCGTGACAGGCCTGACCCTGACGGACCTCTACTCCGACTCGCACACCTGGGGCACCAGCCACACGGGCCAGGCCGACCTGACACTGGACCTTGGAAAGGGACAGACGTTGGAAACAGGCACCAAGTTCATCAGCCGGCGCAACAAGAGCGACAGCCGTCTCTACGATACTGTCAACGGCGAGGACGTGCTCAACACCGAGGGCAGCATGCTCTACCGCAACCTGCAGAGCATCGTGGCTGGCTATGCACAGTATAAGCTGACGAAGGAGAAATACAACGCACGTCTTGGACTGCGCTACGAGCACACTTTTGAAAGTGTGAAGTATGCCGAGCACAGCGAGCGCAACTTCCACAAGGACTATGGCAACCTCGTTCCTTCGGGTAGCGTAGGCTATAACATCACACCAACATCGAATATTGGCCTGACCTATACCATGCGCATCTCGCGTCCGGGCATCAGCCAGCTCAACCCATACGTCAACCGCACCATCCCCACCTCGCTGTCTTATGGCAATCCTTCGCTCGCCGTGGTGAAGTCACACAATGTCTCACTGTCCTACAACTTCTTCACGCCTAAGCTGATGCTCAATGCCAGCCTCAGTCACGACTACGTCGGCAATGAGATAGAGAGCTACCAGTTCGTCGACGCCGACAACAAATATAACAGCACCTATGCCAACAACGGCAAGAGCCGCAACACTTATGTCGACGCCTTCGTCCGTTGGGTGGCAACCAAGACCTCCACGCTGATGCTCAACGGCAACGTGTCCTACGGTGACTGGAAAGCCAAAGAACTGGGTTATCACAATTGGGGTTGGTCAGGCAGCGCCTATGTCGGACTGGAGCAGCAACTGCCATGGAAGGTTAAGGGCTCTCTTGGCCTCTTCGCCCAGACACGCAATTACAACCTCATGGGCTACAACAGTGGCATGCAGTTCTTCAATGTCTCGCTCACCCGTACCTTCCTCAAGGACCGCTTGGAACTGTCGGCACGCTATGCCAATCCACTCCGCAGCCATCTCATCATCAACCAGTACAATGCGGGCAAGGACTTCAGCAATCTCACCCACATCTCCATTCCCCTGCAGATGGTATCACTGTCAGTAAAATGGAACTTCGGCAACACTAAGAAACAGTTTGCACAGCACAATTCCAAGATTAACAATGACTTCAACGACTCTAAGAAAGGCAGCAACCCAACGGAAGGATTAGGCATGTAATCTCATACATCCGTCTTTTACTCGGCGTATCCTTCTCACATTCGCACTTCGGTCTGTGTTTCCTTTTTTAAACAAATTAAAAGGAGACACAGACCGTTGTGCCTTTGCCCTGTTGCGACTTTACCGAGATGCGGGCACCATGCCGTTCCAAAATGGCCTTGGCAAGAGCCAGTCCCACGCCATGTCCCCGCACGCCTTGCGTATTGTGAGCCCGATAAAACGGCTCGAAGATGTGAGGCAGTTCTGTTTCCGGAATGCCAATACCTTGGTCACGAATGACAACACGGTGGTTGGCTACCGTCACCGTAACAGGCTTACCATTGGAATATTTTACTGCATTGCCCACAAGATTTTGAAATGCAATGCGCAACAGATTAATATCACCTTCAATGGTGAAGTCGCCGTGGCACTCCACTTTACACCGTCCATTGGCCACGGTCTCAATCAAAGGACTCATCGGCACAGGCTCGCAGTCGGCCATCGCCTCGCCATTTCTAACATGTGAAAAGCTAAGCAATTCCCGCATTATTGTCACCACGCGGTCGGCCTCATGGGAAATACGCTGCAACGCGTCCTTGTATTCGGGCACAGTACGGTCGGCAAGCAGCGCCACCTCGCATTCGCCCTGTATGGCTGTAAGCGGATTATTGATCTCGTGTGAGGCGTTGTTGACGAACATCTTCTCCGTCTGATAGTCACGGTCGATACGGTCGAGCATGCGCATGGCATAGAGACGGCTGATGAGCCAGAGCACGGCGGCAGAGACGAGCACCAATAGCAACAGAGCCCAGCGCAGAGTGTGGGCGATATCTGTTCCGTATGGATTACGACTCAATACAATAACTGCGAATGTACCCGTATTGTCATAATAGACAAAGGCTGTGCCCACTTCCTCTCCATGCTCAAAGTTGACAGTCTGATTGGCATAGAGTCGCTGTATCTGCTCATCCGTCAGATAAGCCTCAAGAGCCTGACGCGACCGTTGGCGGTCATCGACACGAACAAACAACTCCCTCGAAGTGGGGATGGAGTTCTTACGGCGGATAACAACGTTGCGATACTTCACAGGGTCAAGCTCATCCTTGGAGAATTTCTCCTCAGCCACAGCGTGCGCCTTCTCCTCCATGTAGTGGAAGTAAAGGTTACGGATATAGTTAGATGAAAAGAAATAAAAGACCAATCCTGCCACAAGCAGCAGCCCGATGGTGATGCCCGAATAGATAAGCGAAATCTTATGTCCCGTCCTCATCGCTCTCCTCCTTTCCGAAACGATAGCCCGTACCCACAATGGTATGGATAAGCTTTTGGTCGAAGCCTTCGTCAATCTTCTGTCTGAGATAGCGCACGTAGACATCAACCACATTGGTGTTGGTGTCGAAGTCCTTATCCCACACGTCGCGCAGCAGCTGTCGCCGGGTAAGCGTCTCACCCTCATGGCGCATCATGTATTCCAGGAGCCGGTACTCCTTAGTGCTCAGGTCCACCTCACGGTCCTGACGCTGTGCCTTGTGTGTGGAGGCATCAATGTAAAGGTCACCGCACGACAGCGGTGCCGCCTGACGGTAGCTCTCCACACGCCGCAGCAACGCCGAGATGCGAGCCAAAAGCTCAGTAAACTTAAACGGCTTGACCATATAGTCGTCAGCTCCGGCCTGTAAGCCCAACACGATGTCGTCGGTAGTACCCAGCGCGGTGAGCATCAGCACGGGCAGTGCATAGCCCTGACTTTCGCGCAGTCGGCGACACACTTCAAGACCCGTCATGCCGGGCATACGAATATCGAGCAGCGCCAAGTCGTAGCTCTGTTGCTCTTGCAGCCGCTGCCACGCCTCGTCGCCGCGCTGCACTGTGTCGACCCGATAGCCGAAGCTCTTCAGTCCCCGACTGACGAAGTCTGCGATATTCTCTTCGTCCTCAGCCAATAAGATACGTTTCATAACTTCATGTAAAGGACAATTCCATTAGGGAATGCCGTTGATATATATTCTGTCAATGCTTGCAAAAATAGGGAAAAACCTCCATATTTGCAAAGAAAGCAAAGAATTTATCTCTGTTTAGCATGTCATCATCATGCAATGATACATTATCGTACAAATATGAATCATTTTAATCAATCCTTTTGTCTCATTTTTGTTAACTTTGCCATCACAAGCTACAAAACCATGAACATGGTAAGTAGCAGACGGAATTGTTCCCCAATGATTACCACAACAAAACTATTCACAAAACGATTACTAGTAAAACTAAGAACTATGTACAGTCTGTCTCATCATCTTCCTGCTTGGAGCATTTTCCATAAAGGTTGTCAACTGATGGTCCCCGGTCTACTGTCACTTCTCCTGATCACACTCCCTGTCAGTGCGAAAAAGAGCAGAAGCAATGGTCAGAGACTTGAATACTACCAGCCAGCTCATAACTGGTGGGAAGCACTGCCCGTGGGCAATGGCTTCATCGGCGGTATGGTCTATGGAGGTACAACCCACGAAAGCATCGACTTGAACGAGGGTACGTTCTGGTCGGGATCACCTCATAACAACGACGCGCCACATGCCAAAGACTCGTTAGCGTGGGTACGACAGCTCATCCGTCATGGGCAGGAGGAACAAGCTGGGCGCGTGATCAACCACAACTTCTTCTCCGGCAAGAACGGCATGCGTTTTCTGCCTCTCGGTACGCTCCATATCGACATGCCGGAAGCAGGAGAAGCGACATCCTATCATCGTTGGCTGTCACTCGACAGTGCATTGTGCAATACAACCTATACAACGAATGGCATCCGTATGCGCCGCACAGTGTTCACTTCATTCGACGGTCGTTTCATGACTGTGCACCTGCAAGCATCGCGACGGGGAGCAGTTTCCTTTACCGCAAGACTGTCGTCACCATTGAAAAATACAGTTGCGACAGACAATGGTAGACTTGAGATGACGGTAGAAGGCGTTGATCAGGAAGGTGTGAAAGCAGGATTACATGCCGTTTGCCAAATAGCGGTGAAGACCGACGGCAAGGTGATCGATGACGGTAATACCTTGCGAGTGGTTGGTGCACAATCCGCCACCATCTATCTCACCGCTGCGACCAACTTTGTCAACTACAAAGATGTCAGTGGAAATGCAAAGAAAAGAGCAAGTCAGTTCATGACCGATGCGCTTAAAGACACCTATCCGCAGCAACTGAGAAATCACCTTGTTGCCTATATGCCCCGTTTTGACAATGTGTCTCTCTCGTTGGGTGCCCCCCATCATCAAACCACATTGGCCACAGACAGTCTGCTACGTCAGTATGCCGAGCATCACGACAACCGACTCGTGGAACTGATGTTCCAATACGGCCGCTACCTTCTGCTGTCATCGTCACAGCCTGGAGGTCAGGCCGCCAACCTGCAAGGCATCTGGAACAAAGCACTCTATGCACCATGGGACAGTAAGTATACGATCAACATCAACACAGAGATGAACTATTGGCCGGCCGAGGTGACCGGACTGCCCAGCACCTTGCCCCCACTCTTTTCTCTCATTCACGATCTTAGCCAGACTGGTGCTCAAACGGCTCAGACAATGTATGGATGTCGTGGTTTCGTGGCTCATCACAACACCGATATCTGGCGTGTCGCAGGACCCATCGACGGTGCTTACTGGGGCATGTACCCCTGTGGCGGTGCGTGGTTGACTACCCATCTGTGGCAGCACTATCTCTTTACAGGCGACAAGGCCTTCCTACGTCAATGGTATCCCGTCATCCGCGCTGCCGCCCGCTTTCTGATGGACTATGGCCAGGCCGAGCCTGACGACTCGCTACGTCAGTTCCTGTCATACCAACCACAACATTCGACAGCCAACATTGACTGTTCATCGTTCAACACACAACATTCAACCTTCATCATATATCCTTCCGTGAGTCCGGAGCATGGTCCTATGGGCAAGCACACATCAGTAACAGCGGGCACCACAATGGACAATCAGATCGTCTTCGACGTGCTTACATCCGTGATCAAAGCTTCTGAGATTCTCGACACTGATGATTCCTTACGAAAGGAAGCTAAGGAAAAGCTTGCATTGTTGCCACCTATGCAAATCGGCCAATATGGCCAATTGCAGGAATGGCTCATCGACGGTGACAATCCCAAAGACAACCATCGCCATATTTCACATCTCTACGGACTGTACCCGAGCAATCAGATCTCACCCTTCAGCCATCCCGAGCTCTTCAGTGCCGCCCATACTACCCTGGTCCAGCGTGGCGACATGGCCACAGGATGGAGCCTCGGCTGGAAGATTAACTTTTGGGCACGCATGCTTGACGGTAATCATGCCTTGCATATCATCAACAACATGCTGCATATCCTGCCTTGCGACTCACTGCAACGACAGTACCCCAACGGCCGCATCTATCCCAATCTCTTCGATGCGCATCCGCCCTTCCAGATTGACGGTAACTTTGGTTTCACCGCCGGCATCGCCGAAATGCTGCTTCAGAGCCACGACGGAGCCGTGCATCTTCTGCCTGCCTTACCCACAGCTTGGCATGAGGGCCGTGTGAAAGGTCTGCGGGCTCGCGGCGGATTTGTCATCAACGAGCAGTGGAGAGACGGCAAGCTCTGTCAAGCCACTATCACCTCTACCATCGGCGGTGTACTGCGCCTCCGCTCCTACCAGCCACTGAAAAGTCATGGACTGCGTACAGCCAAAGGTGTTTGTCCCAATGCGCTGTTGGTACCAGCAACTGTCAGCAAGCCGCTCATCCACACACAGAAGCTGGAAGAGGTCAAGATTCCAAAAGTATATGAATATGACCTCGACACCCAACCTGGGAAGTCGTATACAGTCGTCAGTCTGAAATAATCAAAAATAAGGGTGTATCAAAATTGGAGAAGTCCGGGAGTTCAGAAGTCCAGGAGTTCAGTCATTACTATAATGCTACCTTATTATCAGATACTTATGCATTTGACTGAACTTCCGGACTTCCGAACTTCTGGACTCCTTCAGTTTGATACATCCTCAGAGTCTTCGCTTATCTCAACTTCTTGATATTGACATGACTGTATATCCTCTCAACGATAAGCGGGAAGATGAACAGTGTGAAGAGGGTGGCGCCTACAAGTCCACCGATGATGACGGTGGCCAGAGGTCGCTGACTCTCACTGCCGATGCCATGGCTCAATGCTGCCGGCATGAGACCGAGGGTGGCCATCATCGCCGTCATCAGCACACTGCGGATGCGCGAGTGCATGCCGCGCGTCACAGCCTCGGGCAAGGCGTAGCGATGTCGCAGGAAGTGCTTGATGTCCATGAGCATGATGACACCATTCTGGATGCAGATGCCGAAGAGACAGATGAAGCCGATGCCCGCAGAGATGGAGAAGTTGGTGTGGGTGAAAAGCAGGATGAGGATGCCACCCACAGCCGCAAAGGGCACATTGGTGAGCACCAGTCCAGCATCACGTGCATTACCGAAGAGCACGTAGAGGATGACGAAGATGAGCAGCACACTGATGGGCACCACCTGCGCCAACCGCGCCGAGGCACGCTTCTGGTTCTCGAAGTCACCATTCCATGTTATCTTGTAGCCATCGGGCAGTTTTACAGCCTTGGCCACCTTGGCCCGCGCCTCATCGACGGCAGAGCCCATGTCACGGTCGCGCACGCTGAACTTCACGGCACAGTAGCGGCTGTGGTTCTCACGGTAGATGATAAGCGGTCCGCTGATGGCACGTATCGTGGCCAGTTCACCAATGGGTATCATCTGACCGTCATCGTTAGGCACCTTGATCTTGGCAATGGCCTCAGCGTTATCGCGGTAGGGCTCGGCATAGCGCACCACGAGGTTGAACTTGCGCTCGTCCTCATAGACCTGCGAGGCCGCCTTGCCGCCAATGGCCATCTCGATGATGCTCTGCACGTCGTCTTTCTTCACGCCGTAGCGTGCCAGCCGGTCCTCATTGATGTCGATTTGCAGTTCAGGCTGTCCCATGTTGCGGATCACACCTAAGTCGGTGATGCCGCGGATGGGCTTCATCGTATGGTAGACCTGCCAGGCCAGCCGCTCACTCTCGGCCAAATCCTTGCCATAGACCTTGGCCACGATGGCGCCCTTGACGCCACTCACCGCCTCCTCGACATTGTCTGAGATAGGCTGTGAGAAGTTGAAGTCGATGCCTGGATAGACGCTCAGCCGCCGGTTCATGTCATCGATGACCTCATCCTTGTTGCGCCCTGTGTGCCATTGGCTCTCGGGATGCATCTTCACGAAGAGCTCAATGTTGTAGAAACCTGTGGCATCGGTGCCATCATTGGGGCGCCCGGTCTGTGTCATCACCTGACTCACCTCGGGATAGGAGCTGAGGATACCACGAAACTCATTGGCCAACCTTACGCTCTGCCTCAGTGAGACGCTCTGGGGCAACGTGGCGCGTACATAGATGGAGCCCTCATTCATCTCAGGCAGAAACTCGGAGCCGAGCAGTTTGAAACAGCCCAGTCCCACCGCCATGCCCACCAAGGCCATAGCGATGACCTTACGGCTGTTGTGATGGCAGAAGGCGAAGAAGCGGTCGGCATAACGATAGACGAAGGCAAGGAAGCGGTTCTTCTTCTCACTGACATTCTTCTTCAACAGCATCGACGAGAGCACGGGCACCAGTGTCAGCGTAAACAGCAGTGCTCCGAGCAAAGCGAAGCCAAGCGTGTAGGCCAAGGGTGAGAACATCTTGCCCTCCACCTTCTGGAAGGTGAAGATAGGCAGCAGAGCGGTGATGATAATGAGTTTGGAGAAGAACACCGACTTGGCCTTGCCGCGCGCCGTCTGACGTATCATGCCGAGGTGGCTGCGGCGGTTGAAGGCATCCATGCCGATGCTGCGCGCCTGGGCCGAGAGGGCCACGAAGAGGGCCTCAACCATGACGACAGCACCATCGATGATGATACCAAAGTCGATGGCACCCATTGACAGCAGATTGGCGCTCATGCCACTGAGATGCAGACAGATGAACGCAAAGAGCAGAGCCAGCGGGATGACGGAAGCCACGATGACAGTGGTGCGCCAGTCCTTCATGAACAGCAGTACGACAAGTGTGACAAGGATGATACCCTCCAGGACGTTGTGCATCACGGTGCTCACGGCAAGGTTGACAAGGTCGTCGCGGTCGTAGAAAGGCACTATCTTCACATCCTTGGGCAGATCGTCGTGTTGTATCTCACTGATCTTCGCTTTCAAAGCCTTGATGACCTGTTCGGTGTTCTCACCCTTGCGCATGACGACGATACCCTCGACCACATCGTTCTCCTTGCCACGTCCTACCTGGCCGAGGCGTGGCGCGCAACTCTCATGTACGGTGGCCAGGTTGCGCACGAGGATGGGCGTGCCGCCGACGTTCTTCACCACGATGTCTCCAATCTCGCGCACGTTGTTAATCAGTCCGATTCCACGCACGACATAGGCCTGCGAGCTGCGCTCGATGACGTCGCCGCCGACGTTGACGTTACTGTTGGCAATGGCCTGGTAGAGCTCCAGTGAGCTCACGCCATAGGTGGCGAGCTGGTTGGGGTTGACACTGACCTCAAAGGTCTTCACCTCACCGCCGAAGCTGACGATGTCGGCAATGCCGGGCACCGACCTGAGCTTACGCTCGATGAGCCAGTCCTGCAGGGTCTTCAGCTCGCGCACCGACCGCTTGTCGCTGCGCAGCGTATAGCGATAAATCTCACCCGTAGGCCCGGAGAGCGGCTGCACGTCGGGCTCCACGCCATCGGGCAGGTCGGCATCATTGAGCAGGTTGTAGACCTGCTGACGCGCGAACTCGTCGTCGACATGGTCGTCGAAGCACACTGTGACCACGGAGAGACCGAAGAGCGTCGTCGAGCGGATGTCGGTCTTCTTCTGCACCGAGTTCATGGCTATTTCGATGGGGATGGTGACGAACTTCTCTATCTCCTCGGCCGAGCGCCCCGGCCACTGTGTGATAATGGTCACCTTGGTGTTGGTCACGTCAGGGAAGGCATCGATGGGTGTCTGGCGGAAGCTGACCACACCGAGCACGATGACAGCCAAAGTGACGACAAGGATGAGATACTTGCGCTTAAGCGAGAAGGCGATAATGAAATCGATGAACTTATTCATTGCCAAGCGTGTTAAAGACCAACAATGCGTTCTTGCTCACCACCTGCTCACCGGCTTGCAGTCCACTGACGATATAGGCATAATCGCTGCCCACATGCTCGGTCCTGACAGGTTGGCGACGATAGTGACGATGGCCGTCAGCAACCACCACATAGTCGGCACCACCGTCGAAGACAATGGCCTTGGCAGGCACGCGGCACAGGGCCTTGCCGCCCCCACCGGTACTGACATGCACTGTGGCGAACATGCCCGGGCGCAGCAACCCGCGGGCATTGTCCAAGGTGATGCGCACCTTCATCGTCTTGCTCTCGCTGTCAAGCACGTTATACACCTTATCTATATGTCCGTGGAAAACTTCTCCGTCGTAGGCCATTGTGGTCACGGTGACGGGTGCACCTTGGCGTATCCTGGCAATGTCGCTTTCATAAACATCGGCAATGACCCACACGCGGCTGAGGTTGGCTATCTCCAAGGCCTCACCACCGCCCTCGCCGTCGGGACTGACATAGCTGTCATCATAGACATTCTTCACGGTGACATAACCGCTGATAGGCGAGCGCAGCACGGCGGTGGCCCGACCGCCAAAGCCATTGATGCCGGCCACCGCTCCTAAGCGGCTGCGCTCAGCACGTGCCATGACGAGTGCGCCACGCGCCTCGCTTACCTCCTTGTCCGAGGCCATGCCCGAGCGGTACATGTCCTGCTTCATCTCGTATTCACGCTGTGCCATGCGTATCTGCGCATCGGCGTCGGCAAGACCTTTGTTGTAGTCGGCGGCCTCCTCACTATGGATAACAGCGAGGCGCTGCCCTCGTCTTACCTGATCGCCCACCTCGACGGTGAGACCACTCACACGACCCGAGCAGGGAATGAACACCTTGCGCACGAGACTCTCGTCGCAGCTCACGTCGCCATTGAGCGTGAGCTCGTCACCATAGCTGCTCGTTTCCACAGCCGTGGTCTCCACCACGTCATTACGCAATGATTGATAAGCATCAGCCACCGGCTTCTTCGATGGCGAGCAGGCTGCCAGACACAAGAGTCCGGCAAGCATCAATATACTCAGTTTCATCATCTTTTTCTATATTCTTAATATTATTCCATACATGAACCATTCCATACGGACGGCCATAAGGGCCGCCCCTGCAAAGGCTACGAATGAACGAAAGCCAAATAACAATCAGTTTACTCTCCCCACATCATCTTGAGCCGCTCTGCCGCCTGTAGCAGCTTGTTCTTGGCATCGAGTCGGGCGAGCATGGTGTCGCGGTAGTTGGCGTAGAGGTCGACAAACTCCATAAGGTTGATGTGGCGGCTCATAAACTGCTGCTCAGCAGAACGCAGCATCGCAGCCATGTCGGTATCGAGAGAGGCAGACGGCTGACTGAGTTGCCGCAGATACTGGCCAACAATGTCAAGATCGGCTTGACGTTGCTTCTTAATGGCGAGACGCTGTCGGTCAGCGGCAATAGCTGCTTGCTCTACAGCAGCCTCCGCATTGCGTATATTGCCCCGGTTATGGTTCCACAAGGGCACGGCCACGCTTAGTCCCACGGCAAAGAAGTTATGTCCGATACTGCCATTCTTGTCGTATTCTCCTTGCACGGCCATCTGTGGCAATGCCTGACTATGCTGCCACTTCAGCGCGTGGCGGGCAGCCTCAGTCTGGCTGGTCAAAGCCTGCAACTCAGGCAATGAATCAACAGAAGCCTCCAGACCACTGCCATGTAGCGACAGATAAATTCGGGAAGCCTCGTCGATGGCTTCTGTTTCATTGATATCGGCCGTCAACGGGTCGTTCCCAGTCAGCCCGAAGAGCAGTCGCAGTTGTGCCTGCAGATCATTTACTCCGATAAGCAGGTCGGTGCGCTCTTTGTTGAGCTGATAGAGCATTGTGGCAATACGCTGCGTCTCCATCTCGGCAATGTTGCCCTTTGCACTCTGACTGCGATAAGCGGCAAGAATCTTTTCGACCGAGGCTATCTCCACGTCGTAGACCCCTGCCTGCCGTTGCTGGTAATAGAGATCTATGAGCATGGTGTGGGCCTGTGTACGCAGGTCACGCTCGGTAAAACGCAACTGGCTGCGTGAAGCCTTCGCAAGGGCTTCGTTCTGCCTGACTTGTTCGGCATGCTGTCCGCCAATGGCAAAAGGCTGAGATAGCTGCACGTCCAACTCGCCGTCATATCCGCCATCAAACCAACGGCGGTTGTTGGGATTGCGCACATTATACATCATGTTCACCGTGGGATTGTCGTAGCGGCGCGACTGTGCCAACTGCCCTTCAGCTGAAGAGACTTCCCAACGGGCCGTCTTGAGGTCGTGGTTGTGCGTCACCAACAGACTGTCGGCCTGACGGAAGTTAAGCCTTTGCGCCCACAGCACGTGCGGCAGCATGAAGCCTGAGAGCAAAAGCCAACAGCGGATAAAGGAAATACTAATTGTTTTCATCGGCCGCAAAATTACACACTTTGCACAAGGTATTGAAACTGAATAGATGAGAATGCTTTCATCTGACATTAAAGGTTTCTAATCGCCTTTCTTTGTCCTCTTTTGGAAAGGTCCCTACCTTTGCAGCCGTTAAACAAAGACGAAAATGTTATTGAAATTCTTCTTGACGTGTAATAAGATAGGTGCCTTCACCTTAGGCGGTGGTTACGCCATGATTCCTATTATGGAACGCGAGTATGTTGACAAAAACCATTGGCTGAGCCGTGAGGAGTTTATGGACATCATGGTGGTGGCGCAGACCACTCCTGGCATCTTCTCCATCGACATCGCCAGCCACATCGGTTACAAACTGCGCGGCGTGTGGGGCGGCATCGTAGGTGCATTGGGCATTGCCCTGCCGTCCATCATTGCCATCCTGCTCATCGCCATCTTCTTTCACAACTTCAAGGACAATGTCTATGTGGAGAAGTTCTTCTGTGGCGTGCGCCCAGCAGTGGTCGCCCTCATCGCAGCCCCTTGTTTTAAGATGGCCCGCACGGCAAGCATCACATGGGCTACCTGCTGGATTCCGGTGGTGAGCTGCCTGCTCATCGCGGCACTGGGTGTCTCACCCATTTGGATCATCCTCGTGGCAGGAGTTGGAGGATATGCATACGGGAGAGTGAGGAGTTAGGAGTTAGGAATTAGGAGTTAGGAGTTAGAAGGTAGGAGTGAAGAGTTAGAAATTAGAAGTGAGGAGTTAGAAGGTAGAAGTTAGGAATGAGGAGTTAGAAGGTAGAAGTTAGGAGTTAGAAATCAGAAGGTAGGAGTATGTTATTTCTCAAATTATTTTATGTCTTTAGCAAGATAGGCATCTTCAACTTTGGAGGTGGCTATGCCATGCTCTCGCTCATCTATAGCGAGACAGTAGTGAAGAACCATTGGCTGACGAATGCAGAGTTCACCGACATTGTCGCCATCAGTCAGTCCACCCCAGGACCTATCGGCATCAATGCCGCCACCTATGTGGGCTATACATCGGTCATCAATGCCGGCTATCCCATGTGGGCTGCCGTGTTGGGCTCTGTCCTTGCCTCGCTGAGCATCATGTGGCTGTCGTTTATCCTGATGATCAGCATCAGCCACTATCTGCTTACTCATAAGGACGCTCCTTGGGTGAAGAATGTCTTCGCCGCCCTGCGCCCCGCCATCATCGGCCTTATCGCCGCCGCTGCCTTGCTGCTGATGAACAAGGAGAACTTTGGCACACCATCGGCCAGTCTGCCGCTGTTTCTACTGAGCATCGCCCTCTGCGTGGCCGTCTTCATCGCCACCCTGCGCTTTAAGGTCAACCCCATCCTGGCCATGCTCGTCTGTGGCATCATCGGACTGCTGACTTATTAAGAGGGTGTATCAAAATTGGAGAAGTCCGGGAGTTCAGAAGTCCAGGAGTCCTGTCATTACTATAATGACACCTTATTATCAGATATTTATGCATTTGACTGAACTTCTGAACTTCTCCAATTTTGACACATCCCCATGCATAATAGGCTGTATATTAGAGTCCTCCGTCGGCTATCCAAATATGCTGATCGTTATCGTTGCGTATGCATATATGGCTCTTCTCTGTATTGCCGTCTGGATGAGTCAGCAGGTAGAACACATATACTCCGGCATAGTCACCACTCTTTTTGGCTATGAAATTGGAAGCTCGGCATCCCTTAAACTCCTTCTCCAGAGAAGACATGTAGGCCTTGTACTGACAAAAAGCAGGATTGGAACCGGCTTTGCCACTGCAAAGATCATTCAACATCTCCTGTGCAGCCTCTTCTGGACTCATGTGGTGCAACCGTGCGAGCCGAGGTTTCTCCACAGGCTGGGGCTTCATATCGTCCCACTTGCCTGAATGAACATCCGGCAGGGCTGTAACGGTATTCTTGTTCATCAGTACATTGTACTGTATGTTGTCTACACGCAGCATCACAACATTATTGACCTTAACATTGAATGGTAGAATCGGTCTCTGTACGCGTCTCCTTGTTCTTCTCCGACAGGCTGATCACCTGGCTCTGCATCTTAAGCAACCGTTCCGGGTAAAGCAGGCTTGTGAACGATTCCAGGAAGCCACAGTTCATCCCTGCCTTATAATATCCGCCATTGCCAGTCCACATGTATTGGTTTCTTCCATCACAGACAACCGTACGGCCACCTTCCTTCTCAACACGGAAGTAGACGGAATCGTTCTGCCGCATCAGACTGATGTTGACTTTCACGAAATCGGCCTTAGAATCAAAGTATGCGAAGTTTTCTTTAGGCGTTGTCCTGACATATGCTACCATTTTGAAGCTTCCCACATTCTGCACGCACATCATGCCGTCGGACAGGGAGAAGGCTGTGGACTGTCCGGCACGTGCTGTGGACGAGAAGAGATGGCTCCATCCTAAGGCGAAACTGAGGAGGCAGAGCACTACCGCTGCAGCGGTGCTCCATGCCGTGCGGCGGGTCCGATGCAACTTCGTTGAAGGTTGCTTCCGAAAAGCCTTCTTCGGCGCTATCTCGTCAAATGTCGTCTTAAGCTCTTCATAATATTGTTTGCACTCCGGACAGGTGTCCATATGGGCAAAACATTCTTTACGTGTAACAGCATCCACATTGATATCGAACAAGTCGACCACCTTGTTTTTAAACTCATTACAATCCATAATCTATACGTAGTTAAAGGGGTTCTAAATCTGTTTTTGGTTCTCGTCTTTTATGGCTCGTCCCAATTTCGTAAGGCCATAAAGAAATCTCGATTTTATGGTTGGCAGAGGGGTTGACAGAATGTCGGCAATATCGGCAAAGCTGTTGTTGCCATAGACCCGCAGCCTGATTACCTCCGCCTGTTCCTCGGGCAGCGTGGCCATGAGCCGGTCTATGCGTCTGAATTCTTCTTCCTGGAATTCTTCTGTACCTGCATCCGGAACATCCATAGAGCCGTCTATGGAAACAGTATGCACCTTCTGGCTCTGCTTCAAACGGGTGGTACAGAGATTGGAGAGGACACGGAACAAATAACATTTCCAGTCTCTTACACCGTCGTTGCCGTCTTCTGTCAGTCTCCGGCTCACCTTCAGGAATACGTCCTGCACCGCATCCTCAGCATCCGCTTCGTTGCCAAGTCTGTAATATGCATAGCACATCATCCTTGACCGGCCCTCATCCATCAACCTGGCCAAACGCGACAGCGAAGTTTCGTTCTTGTCTTTTTTCATTGTCTATTTATTGGTTGCTATATTTTCTACTTTAAAGACTCAGAATTCCTCAAAAAGATTTATGTGCTACGAATAAAATTATTCTTTAAAGCAGAATTGCCAACTACACGCATCATCTCTTGGTACTAATTTATTACAAAAGGCAATTATGGATTTAACACTTTCACGAGAAGGGGAAAGGCCAAAAACAGGCTGGAATACTCCTAAAATCATGTTGCCAACGCTTCCTCGGCGTAACAGCGATGCCATTTCGGCGATATCTCACTGCCTTTTCGACGATATCTACGTGGCCTTTCGCCGACATCCCGTTGCTTCTTCGC
This sequence comes from uncultured Prevotella sp., assembly GCA_900319905.1. Classification (GTDB taxonomy): domain Bacteria; phylum Bacteroidota; class Bacteroidia; order Bacteroidales; family Bacteroidaceae; genus Prevotella. The sequence continues at coordinate 67,821 of ONQB01000014.1, forward strand.
CGATAAGACACCGTCTTTTCGCCGATATTTCGAGCACGAGCTGGCGGTTCTTTGGCGCTTAGATACATAACAGATTCATTATCAATGAATTATCAAGTAAACCGATAATTAGCATATTTCAAGCCCACGACCGCTTTATTGATTTGATAGCGACTCTCGGAGGCGATTTAACATAAATAACATTGACATTTCTTTCCGCAGGTCACAACGCATACAGCATGTCACAAGCCGCCTATTTGCCAAGATACCGGTGGAGTGAACTGATCTTTAGAAAGAGCTGCTCAGGCCTGTATGAGCTTGTATCCAATGCCACGCACATTGACGATGCGCAGACGTGGGTCATGCTCCAGGCGATGGCGCAACTTGGTGATAAACACCTGCAGGCTACGACCATTGAACAGCGAGTCGTCGCCCCACAGCGCCATAAGGATGTCGTGCGATTCCACCACTTGGTTGATGTTCTCAGCCAACATCCGCAGCAGCTCGGTCTCACGGTGAGACAGCTCCTCCACATGACCTTGCCACGACAATTGTTGGGTGACAGGATTGAGACGATAGTCTCCGATGTCCATCCAAGCATCCTTACCCCCAGTGATTTCCGCTGTTGTAGCCTGTTCGTAGAGATGCTGCCGCTCGGCCAAACGACGCACGCGCACCATGAGCTCCTGCAGACTGAACGGCTTCTTAAGATAGTCGTCACCACCCATCTTAAAGCCATCAACCACATCGTTGACCGATGAGCGGGCCGTGAGAAAGAGCACAGGTGTCAGCTTGTCGTGCTCACGGATGTGCCTCACCATCTCGAAGCCATCCATCCGCGGCATCATCACGTCGGTGACAAGCACGTCGGGCTTCTCGGCGAAGAACGCACGAAGCCCCTCCTCACCGTCGGCAGCAAGAGTCACGCTCATGCCTGTGGGCTCCATCGTGTCCTTCATAATCATGGCCAACGAAGCCTCATCCTCTACCAATAGTACCTTTATTTTATCATTCATCTTTATTTCCCTTGAATAGCAATGTAAACTCCGTACCTTTCCCTACTGTACTTCTGACACTGACCTCACCGCCCATACGCTCCATGATGTTGCGCACATAATAGAGTCCGAGTCCATAGCCTTTCACGTTGTGGAGGTTGCCCTGCGGCACACGGTAGAACTTGTCGAAGATATAGTCCTGCTTCTCCTTGGCGATTCCGATGCCGTTGTCGGCTACAGTGATTCTTCCATCATACAGCCCAATGGTGATGTCAACCGTGCTGCCTGAATATTTCAATGCATTGTCCAAAAGGTTGCTCACCACGTGCTGCAACTGCGCAGCGTCGGCATGGACCGTAGGATGCTTGTCGGCTCCCGTGACATGGAAGGTCACGGGCTTGTCGGCTTTCAAGCGATATTCCTCTATCAGCTTCTCGATGATCGGGACCGGGTCAACCTGCTCCATATCGAGCTGCAAGGTCGTGCGCCGCTCCATGGTCATCTGCAATATCTGCTCTACTAGCTGCCCAAGTTTCTTGAGCTGCTGCAAGGCTATCTTTAGGTATTCAGTCCGCTTTTCCTTCGACAGCGCCTGGTCGAAGTGCAGCAGGGCGTCGTTGGCAGCATAGGCCACTGAGATAGGCGTCTTCAGCTCGTGCGTCATATTGTTGACGAAGTCGCTCTTCATTTCGTTGACGGCCTGCAACTCCCGTATGGTGCGTCCCAACATCCAGAACACCACTAATAGCAAGAGGATGACGACCGCGGACATGCCGATGACACCTGCCATGTCGCCAAGCACAATCCATCCTAAGGGCTCGCAACGCACGCGATAACTCATAGTGTGGTCGTCCGTCTCCCATTGCAGTCGTCCTGTTTCCACGGCGTGGCGACGGTCGTAGTCTTGTCCCTCGGGATGCGCTATCATCCGCTTGTCTTTCCACAGCTCCACGCGCATCTTCGTGTCCAAGCCATAAGCGGCCATCTTCGTGGCAAGCAGGTTGTAAAAGGTATGCACCTCAGGCACGGCAGCCGTGTCCAGCACCTGGTGCATCCCGACGCGAATCTCTTTGATGATGGACGTAAACGGGTGGAGCTTGGTCGTGTCGAGCGGAACCGTCTGCTCCTTGCCTATCCTCTTCGTGGCAGAATCCCCCACTACCTTATATTTCTCAACGGTGGTCTTCTTGACAATATTGCCTTTCCGCTCGATGTGTATCGACTTCCACAGCTGTTTCTGTTGCTTGTCCTGTTCTCCGATGGCATACTCTACCGTCATCTGCTTATGGTAGAACCGCCGTCCACGGACCAGCAACTCCCCATAGTCGCACTCGGCTGGGTACTGAACTGCCGGAAAAGCCAAAAGCACTGCAAACCGGTAACGGCCAACAGTGCAATGGCAATAGCGATGAGAATGCGTTTCCACTTCATTGCTTAAATCTTGATGTGTCGACTTCTTTGCCCTTATCCTTATAGCCACCAAACCGATAGACCAGCGACACGCCCACCTGCCGGTAGCACGAGAAGTCCATCTTCATGTTCTGGTTGCCGTAGCGGATGACGGGGTCGATGCCGGAAGTCTCGAAGATGTCGTTGCAGAACACATGAAGTGTGGCGCGCTTTCTCCAGAAGATATACTTGAGACCGATATCGACATTGCCTGAGGCGGGCAGGTCGTAGATGGCCTGATGAGCCTTGGAGCGTATCATGCCGTCGAGGTTGAGGTAGAGGTGGTCGGGCACGAGGGTGAAGTTATTGCGCAGGTTGGCCATCACCCAGGCAATGTCGCGGTTGAAGGGAATGTCATAAAAGGCGGAGCACTTCTCCTTCATCCACACGCCGATGACCGTCAGTCGGCTGTCAAGCCAGTTGCCGAAGCGCTGGGGTACGGAAGCCTGTAAGCCCCATTGCTGAGAATAGTTGAAGTTGAGATATTTATATTGCACCGTGAGGCGGTCGTGGCGCTGGTAGGGTGTCTGCACGAAGTAGTCGTCGGTGTAGTTGAACCATGCCACGAACTGATATTTATGGCGCAGCACATAGACCAGCTGCGTTCGATAGTTACTCGACGGCTTCAGGGCTGGGTTGCCAACCACCTCGTTGTAGCCACCGTTGCTATAAGCCGTGAAGCTCTGCAGCGTCCAGTAGTCCGGGAACTTTTTGTCGCTGCTGAAGTTGAGCTGGAGCACGTGACTGCTACTCGGAATATAGGTCAGTGAAAACGTAGGATAGACGTTCCACTGATGCCAAGCCGGTGAGTGATAGTATTCTGCGGCGAGCGAGGCTTCGAAGTTGACTTTCTGCCCGATCTTGCCATTGGTACCGGCATAGATGTTGACGATGTCCTCGTTCTGACGGCTGTACGAATCGGCGGGATGGGCGGCGGTGTTGTCGCCCGTCGACGTGAACGTCTGCCAACTGTGGTCATTGGTAAGACTATAACGCACGCCGTAGTTGAGTCCCCATCCGCCCGCAAGACTGTGCTCCTGACCGAGGTGGAACTTCCAGCGGTTGATGCGCTGGTGCTCGTCGGTGTCGAAGTGGAGCTCACCCGTAGGCAGCGTGCTGGTGAGCTGCTGTGTCGAGGGCGTATCATAATAGGTGTATTCGGCGTTGAGCGTCGTGCCGGTGGGCAACTGGTAGTCGAGCATGACATCGTGCATCTTCTTTTTTGTGCGATAGGCATTGGCGGCCGTCACGTTGCCCGTCACGTCCTCTCGGGCATGTTCGGTGTTGTAGCTGCCCGTGTAGCTCAGGCTGAGGCGGTGGTTCTCCGTGAAGGCGTAGTCCATGCCGAGCCGCCACAGATGCTTGTGATCGCGACTGCGCTGCGCCTCGTCGGTCACGATGTCGTGCGTGGTACCGTCGTCGAGCGCATGGAGCGAGGTCTCGTCGGTGGTACGGTACGACTTGCCGTGGTCGTGCTCATAGTTGAAGTCGATGTCCAACTTGTTGTGATGATAGAGGAAGGCACCACGCTCACTCCACATGGCCTCATGCTCCTGGTTCCACGCTCCCGTGAGCTCCCCTTGCCAGCCGTCGGGTTGCGAGGTGTCGGAGGCAATGTCGAGGTTGATGCTCGCGCCACGCACCTCATAGCGGGCCGGCGTGGTGTACATCACCTCGGCGTGCTTCAGCCTGCTTGCGGGCAGACTCTTCAGCAAGGCATTGAGCTGGGCGGCATCCATCTGATAATGCTTGCCGTTGATCAGTACATTAAAGGCATTGCCCGCCAACTTCAGCGTGCCGTTGTCGTCGGTCACGCCAGGGATGAGCTTCAGCGCGTCGTAGACATTCTCCACGCCCTCCTTCTTCAGCAATTGCGGCATGTCGTAGGTGAGCTTGCTGCCCTCCACTTTCACTACGGGCCGCTCACCCTTGACCATGACCTCGGGCAGGGCGTGGATGATGCTGTCCATGCGCAGTGAGTCGGCAGTGCTTGTGGCTGTGCCCGCTCCGTCTGTCTGCGCATAAGCAGCGGTCGCTGCCATGCAGAGCACCAATATCATTGCTTTCCTTTCCATCTCTCTTAGTTTTTATATCACTGCAAAGTTAGGTTGAAAAAACAAGACTTCCAACTCTTTCCGCTTATACATCCTTAACATCAAGGCTTAAATAGGCTTAACACTATGGATGTATTACGTTAGTTTCTCTACATAGCATAAGCTCCCTCTTGGTATCCTCACAGTCTCTTCTTTTCTTCGTTTCCTGCACCCGTTCCTTTGTATCGGCTACGCGAGGCGTTAAAGTTGTAGGTCACGGTGAGCGAGATGCTGCGCGTGAAATTGTTGGCATCCTTTCGGCTGATGACATCAGTACCATAATACGTCCACCGCTCACGATTGCTCTTGGTCAAGTCTGAGGCTTGGAGGAGGAAGACGAGGCGATTTTTGAAGAACGACTTGCGCAACCGCGCGTTCACAGTCACAACGCCTGCCGTCCGCCGCATCGGTTCATAGCTGTCGGTGTAGCCATAGAGGTCGAGGCTCGCCATCCAGCTATGCGGAAAGACGAGGCTGTTGCGGAGTATGAAGGAAAACGAGGGATGGTTGGAGCAAAGACTGGTGGGCTCATGGAAGAATAGTTGGGAATAGTCTATTTCCCAGGAGGGATGATAACAACTGAATGTCGGCGAGGCCGTTACGGAGGCGCTCAACATCTGATAGTGCCCCATGTTGCGAACCGAGAAATAGGCTACCTCCTGGTTGTCGTACAAGCCAAAGGCATGAAGCATAGGCTTGTGGATATAGTCGTAATCGACCGAGGCACTCAGCCATTTGTGCACGGCCGACAGCTCCACGTTGTGGGTATATTCCGGGCGCAAGTAGGGATTGCCGCCCTCATAGAGATAACGGCTGTCATACTGCATGAAGTTGCGAAGGTTGTTGTATCCCGGTCGGGAGGTCTTCATGGTGTAAGACAACTGCCATGACCACAGGTCCTTATCCCACGACAGCGAGAGATTGGGAAAGAGATTGCCATAGCGCCGGCTCGGCTCCTGCTCCCGTTTGCCGAAACTATAGTAGTCGGTCGTGACATGCTCGTAGCGCAGTCCTGCGTCGAGCTCATAGTGACCGAAAGGCAAGGAGAAGTCTGCGAAGCCCGCTATGTTTGCCTCATAGAGCTTGGTGCTGGAGGCAGGCACATAGTTCTCGCTGTTGACATAAAAACCCACACTCTTCGTATGCGTGTATTCCGAACCGAACGAGAGCGTGCCCTTCCCTACCAGGTGCGTCACGACGAGTTTCCCGGCCCACAGGTCGCTGCGCTGTCCGCCGTTGCTCGCCACATTGCGATTGCCAAGTTCCGTGCTGTTCTCCGCGCTCTGCTGGCTCAGCATGTATTTCATGTGGAGGTAAGAGGCATTGAAGTCGATGCTCCAGTTGCCGAGCTTGCCCGTATAGTAGAAGTCGGCCTCGTTGCGTGGCCCCACGTCCCTGTGCTGGCGCTGACTTTGCAGGATGGAACCCTCATAGGCACCATTTCGCGTGACAATCTGATTGCTGTTCGCATCCATGTTGCTTGACAAGGTCTTGTAGAACCAATAACTGCCACCGATGGAATTGTCAGCATTGAAGTCATAGCTCAAGCGGAAGGTCTGTGACAACACGTTCTGCCGGAAAGCGTCGTTGAAATGCTGGTCGATGTTGATGGTGTTGTCCTTGGGCATGAGTGTGTAGCCCGTGTTGATGTCCTCTTTGAACACTTGGCTATAGAGAGCCGTAGTGTTAGACAGTTCCAGTCCCTTGATACGGTATTTGACGGTAGCTTGGTCATATCCTGCCCACATCGTGTTGTATTTTGCGTTGGCATCGTTCCTCACACTCCATCCCTCACCCGCTGGCTTACGGGTGCGGATGCGGATGACGCTCTTTACCGTGGCATCGTACTGCGAGCCGGGTGCGGTGATGACATCCACGTTCTTGATGTTCTCTGATTTCAGTTCAGTCAATTCGCGGTTGTCGGTCACCTTCTTATTGTTGATATAGATGAGCGGCGTGCCCTTGGCAAACACCTTGATGTCGGAGCCCGATGCCGTGACACGCGGCAGCTGCCCGAGCACATCGACGGCGGTGCCCATCTTGCTCAGTACCGAGTGCTCCACGTCGATGGTCATGCCACCCTTTGCGGCACGATACTGTGGCCGTTGCGTCTTCACCGTCACCCCTTTCAGCGTATAGCGGTCGGCCTGCAGGCGGATGGTACCAAGGTCGGGCGAGGCAGCGGTCCACAGCTTAGACTTGTAGCCCACGTAGGTCACCTTGGCGATGACGCGTCGCACGTTGCATGGAATGACGAAATAGCCGCTCTCGTTGCTCACGCCTCCGGCAAGGAACGAAGAGTCGGCGGGAGAGAGCAGCACCACGTTGGCATACTCGGCGGGCTCGCCCTTGTCGTCAATCACGCGGCCCTTGTATCTCAATGTTGTCTTCTGTGAGCACTCTACGTTGATGACGCTGTCGCCCACCATCGTCATCGAGATGGGATAGAAGCCGATGAGGTGTCGGATGGCCTCGGGAATGGTTTCTCCCTTGACCGAGGCGGTCACACGGAAGTCCTCTAAGTCATTGTAGATGAAGTTGATGGTGTAGCGGTGGGTCATGCCGCCGAGCTGCTGCAGGGCCGTGGGCATCGTCACGTTGCGGAAGTCGCGACTCACGCGTTGGGCATGGACTTGCACGGCACCTAACAGGAGAATATATAATAATAGGTATATCTTTCTCATAGCTATTCTACGTTAAGGGTGTCACCGCTACGTGTAATGGCAATCTGCTGGAAGCCGTTGAGGATGGCAATGTTGGCGTCAATGGACTTAGCCTGATCCCACTCAAAGTGCAAGCGGATGGCCTTGGCGGATTCGCTGCGATAGACGACCTTCAATCCGTAGTACTGCCCCATCGCAGAGAGAATGTCGGACAAAGTGGTGTTGTCGAAGACCTTGACGACGGGTGCCGGCTTCTTCGTCTCCTGCCTTGGCGCGAGGCTGTCGGCAGTGGAGGCAGTGTCACGCGGCACTGCCATGACGGAAGCGCGCTGCGCCACTTCTGGCTTCTCTGCGACAAAGGGACTGCGAATCCAGCCCAGCCGCGTCATGGCAGCAAAGGCTACACCGGCAAGCAAGACACAGCCGAGGAAGACCGCAGCCACATGCAGCCAACGGGGAACGCGCTGACGGGAGGCTTGGGCGGTGGGGTGAGACTCCATGGATGACAATCCACTGGAAGCCGTTTCAGATTCATTGGAACGGGAGCTGTCGGGATGTGACTGGCTGAATGCCTTCCATGCTTTCTCCACGTTGATGTCCTCGTCATCGGCCCGCTCTTCTGCGAGGGCGCGTTTCAACAGAGCGAGCGGTCGGGCATCGCGTATGATTTCACGGAGCTCCTCGTCGGTGTAGTGTTCGGGATGCTCCTGTGCGTCAAGGAGACGCTTGATCTTCTCTTCATCGGAATAGTTCATGGCTCTGGGAGTTTGAAGTTTTCTTTCAACACTTTGACGATGTGCGACAGATGTTTCCACACAGCAATGCGACTGATACCCGTCTCGGCACAGATAGCCTTATAGTCCTTACCGTCGAGGAAGCGCAGCGTGAAGAGGTGCAGCTCCTGCGGTGAGAGCAGTGCGTGGGCGAGTTGGCGCAGCTGTTTGAGTCGGCGCTCGTCGTCCTGCCAGTCATCGCCGTCGTGCGCTTCGTCGGTGTAGAGGCGGAGGATGCGGTCGCGGTTGCTCTTGTCGCGCAGCCGCTTCAGACAGCGGTTGCGCACGGCCACCATCAGGTAGCCTTCGGCTGAGGCGGGCAGCAGTTCGTTGTCGCTCTCCAGCAGCTGGGCGAAGACCTCGCTCACCACGTCCTTGCTCTCCTGCTCATCATAGAGCAGGGAGCTGGCCACACTGTACATGCGGCGGTAGTGCTGGCGGAAAAGCTGTTCAACATGCTGTCTGTCCATCGTCTGTCTCGTGTCGTTTTATTATCAATACCCCTGAGCGACGAGAATGTTAACCCATCGTGCTAAAATTTCTCGCTCAACAGTTTGGTAATCGCATAGAGTGGGACGTTGGTCATCCAATCTTGCCGCTCATAGCCTTTCATAGAGAAGCGAAGGCCATGAAGGTGGTCATCGGGATGACTACCGATGTAG